>NZ_JBRBDK010000006.1:0-214916 GCF_052805135.1 Agromyces arachidis | reverse complement strand
CAACCGACCTGATCGGCGAAGAGCTCCACGAACGCGCCCGCACGGTCATCGCTCAAGCCGAATCCCCTTCCCCACTGTCCCCCTTTCTCCTTCCCCACCCCCCCCTCCCTGGCCCCCCCACACTCCTCCCCCCCCTCCCCCACCCCCCGCCCCGCCGGGGGGGTGGGTTTCTCCCCCCCCCCCCCCCCCCCCCGAGCCCGAGTCACGGCGGTGAACCCGAAACACCGCGCTGACTCGCCCCCAGAAAACGCCGGCGGTACCCAGCCGTCGGCGGAGCGACTCCTCGGAGTGCGCACTCACCATGCTACGGATCGGAGCGGCGAGCGGAAGTCAGCATTTCGGGGGACACGGACCCCGATCGGTCACCGCAGGGCGGCGGACCACCGCCCCGCGCCGACCTCGATCGGGGGACGCAACGCGTTCCTCGGGTGCGACCACGCGCTCCGGGCCGGCGGCGGCGGCGCCGCCTGCTCCTCGTGCACGGCGGCGACGATCACGGCGGTCACGGCCGCGGCCTCCTCGGGCGACACGTCGGCGGTGACGAACCGGAGGTCGACGGACTCGTCGCCGTTCGGTCCAGCGGCAGCGATGCTCATGACGCCTCCTACAGCGGGATGTTGCCGTGCTTCTTCGGCGGCAGGCTCGCGCGCTTGGTGCGCAGCGCCCGCAGCGCCTTGGTGACCGCGACGCGAGTGGCCGACGGCTCGATGACCCCGTCGAGCTCGCCGCGCTCGGCGGCGAGGAACGGGGACGCGACGTTGTACGTGTACTCGTTGGCGAGCCGGGTGCGCACCGCCGCGACGTCCTCGCCGGCCTCCTCGGCCCGCTTGATCTCGCCCCGGTAGAGGATGTTGACGGCGCCCTGGCCGCCCATGACGGCGATCTCGGCGGTCGGCCAGGCGAGGTTGATGTCGGCCCCGAGCTGCTTCGAGCCCATCACGATGTAGGCACCGCCGTACGCCTTGCGCGTGATGACGGTCACCAGCGGGACCGTCGCCTCGGCGTATGCGTACAGCAGCTTGGCGCCGCGGCGGATGACCCCGGTCCACTCCTGGTCGGTGCCGGGGAGGTAGCCGGGCACGTCGACGAGGGTGAGGATCGGGATCGAGAACGCGTCGCAGAACCGCACGAAGCGCGACGCCTTCTCGCCCGCGGCGATGTTCAGCGTGCCGGCCATCTGGCTCGGCTGGTTGGCGATGATGCCGACCGAGCGGCCCTCGACGCGCGCGAACCCGACGACGATGTTCGGCGCGAACAGCGGCTGGACCTCGAGGAAGTCGCCGTGGTCGACGATGCCCTCGATGACCGAGTGCATGTCGTAGGGCTGGTTCGGCGAGTCGGGAATGATCGTGTCGAGCCGGCGGTCGCCGTCGGTGATCTCGAGCTCGGTCTCGCTGTCGTACACGGGCGGTTCCGACATGTTGTTGTCGGGCAGGAACGACACGAGCGTGCGGGCGTAGTCGAGCGCATCCGACTCGTCGCTCGCGAGGTAGTGCGCGACGCCCGAGACGGTGTTGTGGGTGAGCGCCCCGCCGAGCTCCTCCATTCCGACGTCCTCGCCGGTGACCGTCTTGATGACGTCCGGCCCGGTGACGAACATCTGGCTCGTCTTGTCGACCATGATCACGAAGTCGGTGAGCGCGGGGGAGTACACGGCGCCGCCCGCCGCAGGGCCGCAGACGATCGAGATCTGCGGGATGACCCCGGAGGCCGCGGTGTTGCGGCGGAAGATCTCGCCGTACTTGCCCAGGGCGACGACGCCCTCCTGGATGCGGGCGCCGCCGGAGTCGAGGATGCCGATGATCGGCACGCCGGTCTTCAGCGCGTGCTCCATCACCTTGATGATCTTCTCGCCGGCGACCTCGCCGAGCGAGCCGCCGAAGATGGTGAAGTCCTGCGAGTACACGGCGACCTGGCGGCCGTGGATGGTGCCGACGCCGGTGACCACGGCGTCGCCGTAGGGCCGCTTCTTCTCCATGCCGAAGGCGTGGGTGCGGTGCCGCACGAACTCGTCGAACTCGACGAACGAGCCCGCGTCGAGCAACTCGGCGATGCGCTCGCGCGCGGTCATCTTGCCCTTGGCGTGCTGCTTCTCGATCGCCGCCTCGCCGGAGGCCGTCACCGCTTCGTGGTAGCGATGCTTGAGGTCGGCGAGCTTGCCCGCGGTGGTGGAGAGGTCGGGGCCGTCGTTCGTCGATTCGGTCACGAAGGTTCACTCTACCGGCCTGCCTCCGGGCCGCTTCGTTGACGGTTTCCCACAAAAACGCGCGGGGGTGTGGTGCCGTTCGGCACCTCGCGTGGCACCGGACACTAGCCTGAGGGCGACGGATCGGGAGGCGCGCATGGAGTGGGAGCGGTCGCGGGCGGCGGTCCCGCGCTTCGAATGGCTCGAGACGGCCGGGTCGACGAACGACCTCGCCCGCGAGCATGCGACCGGCGCGGATGCCGCGTCCTGGCCGCACGGCTCCGTCATCGCGACCGACGACCAGACCCGGGGCCGCGGGCGCCTCGGCCGCACCTGGCTCGCCCCGACCGGCAAGACGCTGGCGATCTCGGTGGTGCTCCGCCCGGGCGACCGGCTCGAGCCGGACGCGTACGGCTGGATCCCGCTGCTCGCCGGCATCGCGATGACCGAGGCGGTGCGGTCGGCGGTGGCCGCGGCATCCGTCGATCGGGGCGGGGAGGACGACGGCACCGGCGGCGTCGAGGTCGAGCTGAAGTGGCCGAACGACGTGCTCGTCTCGGGGTACAAGGTCTGCGGCATCCTGTCCGAGCTGCTGGAGCCGGGCGCCGTGGTGGTCGGCTCCGGACTCAACCTCACGCTCGACGAGCACGACCTGCCGACCCTGACCTCGACCTCGCTGCTGCTCGTGACGGGTCGGCGTCCGGATGCCGACGCGGTGCTCGCCGACTACCTGCGCCGACTGCTGGACCTCGTGGACGCCTTCGTCGACGCCGGCGGCGACGCGGTCGCGAGCGGGGCCGCGCAGCGCCTCGCCGACGTGTGCGGCACCATCGGGCAGGACGTCCGCGTCGAGCTGCCGGGCGGGGGCGAACTGCTCGGCGTCGCCGAGGCGGTCGCGCCCGACGGGCGGCTGGTCGTGCGCGATCGTGAGAACGGCGAGGTGCAGGCTGTCGCGGCGGGCGACGTCACGCACCTGCGGTATTAATGGGGCCATGGGGGAGGCGAGCGGTACGCCCGGCCTGCCGGAGGGGGAGCACGTCGTCGCGCGGCTCCGACGGCACGCCCGCGTCCTCGTCCTGCCCGCGCTGCTGCTGATCGGGGTCGCGGGCGCGTCGGGGTTCGGCCTGCCGGTGCTCGATGAGGGCTGGCCCCGCCTCGCCGCGCTGGTGGTGGCCGCGCTCGTGGTGCTCCTCGGCTGCGTCCTGCCGTACCTGTCGTGGCTGGCCGCGCGCACGACCGTCACCTCGCGACGCGTCATCGTGCGGCGCGGACTCTTCGTCCGGGTGCGCCGCGAGCTGTGGCACCGCCGCGGCTACGACGTGCAGGTCAGCCGCGGATGGCTGCAGCGCGTCGCCGGGTCCGGCGACGTCCGGCTCGAGACCGGGCACGACGTGCCCGTCGTGCTCCGGGACGTCCCCGACCCGCTCCGGGTCCAGGCGGCGCTGCACGAGCTCATGGCGTCGGCGCACGCGCTCGGAGCCCCGGCGGTGGGGCCCGGCACCGCGCTCGACGGCGACACCGCTCCCCGGCTCCGGGCCTGAGTCCCGGCGCCGCGCGGGCCCCCGGCCGGCCCGCGCGCGGCGTGCGCCGGGGCCATCGATGCGGACCGCTCGGCTGGAACGCGTACTGTAGTCGGGCGGCTCGCCCTCCCCGCGGGCCGAGCGACGAAAGGCACCACTTGGGCGAGGAATGCATCCACGGATTCGACGAGGGTCTCTGCGCGATCTGCTCGCCGCCGGCTGAACCCGACCCGGCGGTCACCACGGCGCGAAGCCGCCAGACGCGCACCCCGGGCACCTCCCACGCCGCGGCGGCCGCGGCCGAGGCCCGCGCCGCCACCGCGAAGGCGTCGGCCCGAGCCGCCGCGACCGCCCGCGGGGGCCGGCCGGCCGCCTCGGCGCGCGCGGGGCGGGGCTCCGCGGGCGTGCACGAGGCGCCGGTCGACGCGGCCGCCTCGCGGCTCTACCACGTGACCCACATCGAGAACCTCGGCCGGATCCTGGGGGCCGGCGCGCTCCTGGCCGACGCCGGCGATCCGCCGGCGGAGCCCGTCGTCGACCTCGCGGCGCCCGCGGCGCGCGCCTTCCGCCGTTCGGCGACGGTGGGGGAGACCGGCGCGACGGTCGCCGAGTACGTCCCCTTCCTCCTCAGCACCGACGCGCACGTGTGGGACTCGATCCGCACGGGCGCCGCCGACCCGCGGCTGACCGCGGAGGCCGTCGGCCGCCCGATCGCCGACCACGTGATCCTCGTCACCTCCGTCGCGGCCGCGGCCGGCGCGAGGCTGCGCACGCCCGGCGAGGTCGTGGTGTCCGAGACGGATGCCGCGGTCGGCGGTGCGCCGTTCGCCGACGGCTGGCCGGAGGCCGAGCGCACCCTCGTGCGCCTGACCCTCGCGGACGACGGCGCGGGACTGCGCGCCGCCGAGGTCCTCGTCCGCGGGAGCGTGCCGCTCGAGCGGGTCGCGCTCGTCGCGGTCGCGAACGACCGGGTCCGCGACCGGGTCAGGGCCGCCCTGCAGGCGGTGGGCTCGAAGACCCGCGTGGCGGTGTACCCGCCGTGGTTCCAGGCGGCGGAGTAGTCCCGGGAGGGACGTCGTCCGCGACGGCGCCCGAGACCACCTCGGGCGCCGGGTCGAGCGGCGGCTCCTCGAACAGGGCCCGCTGGGCCTCCTCGACCCGGGCGAGGTTCGACAGGCCGTCGGCGCGGTGGTGCCCGAACACCCAGTAGCGGTAGAGCAGGAAGCGGAACGCCGTGCCCAGCGCGAGCCCCACCACGTTGGTGGCGATGTTGTCGGCGAGCAGGCTGGTGTACCCGAGCACGTAGTGGCTGACCCAGAGGCACAGCAGCGCGATGCCCATGCCGCCGAGCGAGACGATCGCGTACTCGGCGAACTCGCGCAGCGCGTGCCGCCGTCGGTGCCGGCGAAAGGTCCAGTAGCGGTTGCCGAGCCAGTTGAACACGATGGCGACGGTCGTCGACACGGTCTTCGCGCCGATGGCCGACTGGGCCCACGTGTCGCTGCCGAGCAGCCCGAGCCGCAGCGCGTTGAAGAGGGCGACGTCGATCAGCAGCCCGATGAGTCCGACCACGCCGAACTTCACGAGGTAGGCGAGGAATCCGTTCCACGCCCGCATCGCCACGGTGCGGAACGTCGCTGGCACCCCACGATCCTACGGCGGGCGCGGCCTAGGATGGTTCCGGCGGTGCACGGGGCACCGAGGACGGACGGTGACACCGGTGCGAGTCGGAGTGGTCGGGGCCGGGCAGCTCGCCCGCATGATGATCCCCGCGGCGATCGAACTCGGCGTCGAGCTCCGGGTGCTCGCCGAAGGCGACGGGATGTCGGCCGCGCTGGCGGCGCACCGCGTCGGCGACTACACCGACCCCGAGACGGTGCTGGCGTTCGCGCGCGAGGTCGACGTGCTCACGTTCGACCACGAGCACGTCCCGCAGCACGTCCTCCGTGCCCTCGTCGAGGCCGGCGTGCCGGTGCATCCGGGTCCCGAGGCGCTGCGTTTCGCGCAGGACAAGCTCCTCATGCGCGCTCGCCTGGACGAACTCGGGCTCCCGGTGCCCGAGTGGGCGCGCGTGTCCACGCCCGCCGAGCTCGACGCGTTCATCGAGCAGCACGGCGGCTCGGCGGTCGTGAAGACCCCTCGTGGCGGCTACGACGGCAAGGGCGTGCGGGTGGTCCGCGGCGCGGCCGAGGTCGCCGAGTGGTTCGCCACCCTCGACGAGGACGGCCGCGAGGGCGCGCTGCTCGTCGAGGAGCTCGTCGACTTCCGTCGCGAACTCGCGCAGCTGGTCGCCCGCCGGCCCTCCGGCGAGGTCGTCGCGTGGCCGCTCGTCGAGACGGTCCAGGTCGGCGGCGTGTGCAGCGAGGTGATCGCCCCCGCGCCGCACGCGGCTGGGCGGCTCGCGGACGTCGCGGCCGACGTGGCGATCGCCGTCGCCGAGGGGCTGGGGGTCACCGGGGTGCTCGCGGTCGAGCTGTTCGAGACCACCGACGACCGCGTGCTCGTCAACGAGCTCGCGATGCGTCCGCACAACTCCGGGCACTGGACGATGGACGGCGCGACGACGAGCCAGTTCGAGCAGCACCTGCGCGCAGTGCTCGACCTGCCGCTGGGCGGCACCGGCTGCCACGACGAATGGGCCGTCATGGTCAACCTGCTCGGCGGGCCGGCCGAGGGCACGCTCACCGAGCGGTACGCCGACGCCCTGGCGGGCCACCCGACGGTGAAGGTGCACAACTACGGCAAGGAGCCCCGTCCCGGCCGGAAGGTCGGGCACGTGACCGCGACCGGACCCGACCTCGACGAGGCCGTCTACGAGGCGCGCGCCGTCGCGGCGGCACTGCAGGACTAGACGCGCGAGCCGCATCACGGTTCTTCCAGCCGTCGGCCCTACTATCGACGGGTGATCGCAGGCAATTCCCCCGCACCCCTCGTCGGCGTCGTCATGGGCTCCGACTCCGACTGGAACGTCATGCGCGAGGCGTCCGAGCTGCTCGAGGAGTTCGGCGTCGCGCACGAGGTCGAGGTGGTGTCGGCGCACCGCACCCCGGAGAAGATGATCGCCTACGGCAAGGAGGCGGCGGAGCGCGGCATCCGCGTCATCATCGCCGGCGCCGGCGGAGCGGCGCACCTGCCGGGCATGCTCGCCTCGGTGACGACCCTGCCCGTGGTCGGCGTCCCGGTGCCGCTCTCGCGGCTCGACGGCCTCGACTCGCTGCTCTCCATCGTGCAGATGCCCGCGGGCGTGCCCGTCGCGACCGTCTCGATCGGCGGCGCGAAGAACGCCGGGCTCGTCGCGGTGAAGATCCTCGCGACCGCGGACGACCGGCTCCGCGACGCGCTCGAGGCGTACGCCGCCGGGCTCGCGGCGCTCGTCGAGGAGAAGAACGAACGCCTGAAGTCGAGCCGATGACCCTCGCCGACAGCCCCATCCGCCATCCCGACACGGCGTCCCGTCCGCTCATGACGCGGCGCGGATGGTGGCTCGTGGGGATGAACATCCTCATCCCGGGGTCGGCCCAGGTGCTCGCCGGAGACCGCCGGCTCGGCCGGTTCGGTCTCGGGGCGACGCTGGTGCTCTGGCTCGTCGTCGTCGCGGCGGTCGTGACGTGGTTCGTCGCGCCGACGATCGTCTACACGGTCGCGTCGAATAGCATCGCGTTGTGGGTCGTCGCACTCGGGCTCGTCTTCTACGCCGTGCTCTGGCTCGTGCTCACCTTCGACACGCTGAGGCTCGTGCGCCTGGTGCGGACCCAGCCCTCGGCCCGCGCGCCGATCGCGGCGCTCGCGACCGTGGTGCTGGTCCTCGCCTCGGGCGGTGCGGCCTACGCCGCCTACGTCGCGACCACCGCGAGCGGATTCCTGTCGACCGTGTTCGCGGCGGGGCCGAGTGAACCGCCCGTCGACGGCAGGTACAACATCCTCCTCCTCGGCGCCGACACCGGTCCCGACCGGGAGGGCACCCGACCCGACAGCATGACGGTCGCCTCGATCGACGCCGAGACCGGCCAGGCCGTCCTCATCGGGCTGCCCCGCAACCTCGAGGACATCCACTTCCCGGCGGACTCGCCCATGGCCGCCGCCTACCCGGACGGCTACGGCACGGAGCAGGGCTGCCTCGTCGACGTGTGCCTGCTGAACTCGATCTACACCGAGGCCGAGCAGGTCACGCCCGAGCTCTACCCCGACGCGGCGACGCGGAACAGCTCGCCCGGCCTCGACGCCATGCGCGACGCCGCGGAGGGCGTCACGGGGCTCACGATCCAGTACTACGTGCTCATCGACATGCAGGGGTTCGAGGCCCTCATCGACGCGCTCGGCGGCGTCGAGATCACCGTCGAGGAGCGGCTGCCGATCGGCGGGGACGAGAACCTGCAGAACGTCGACGGATGGGTCGAGGCGGGCACCCAGCGGATGAACGGGTACACCGCGCTCTGGTACGCCCGGTCGCGCTACAGCGCCACCGACTACGACCGCATGCAGCGCCAGCGGGTGCTGCAGGAGGCGATCCTGCGCCAGTCCACGCCGTCCAACGTGCTGGCCAAGTTCCAGGCGGTGGCGCAGGCCGGCGCCGAGACCGTGCGCACCGACATCCCCCAGTCGATGCTGGGCTACTTCGTCGACCTGGCGGGCAAGACGCGGGCGCTGCCGATCCAGACGGTGGAGCTCACGCCCGAGAACGGCGTCGATCCCGGGTACCCGGACTGGGAGGTCGTGCACGGCCTGATCGACGAGGCCCTGGCCTCCGCCACCGCCGAACCCACGGCCACGCCCTCGGCGGGGTGAGCCCCGGCCGACGCGGCCGACACGACCGGCGTGCCGGTCAGAGGTCGGCGTGCAACTGCCACACGCGCTCGGCGGAATCGCGCCAGTCGAACGCCTGCGCCCGGTCGCTGCCGGCGATCGAGAGCCGCTCGGCCACGTCGCGCTGCTCGACCACGGCCGTGACGGCGGCGGCGAGGCGCTCGACGTAGCCGCCCCCGACGCCGACCGGGACCTCGATCCCGGCGTCGGCGGCGACCTCGGAGTATGCCGGCGTGTCCGAATGGATCACGGGGACCCCGAGGCTGAACGCCTCGATGATGGACGTGCCGTCGCCCTCGTCGTGGCTCGGGGCGACGACCGCGGTGGCTCCGGAGAGCACCGCGGCGAGTTCGCCCGCGTCCGCCGGCTCGACCGCGGTCACGCGCGACGGCGCGACGCCGGCCTCCTCGGCCACGGTCGCCATGTGCTGCTCGCCCCACGACTCGGGCCCGATCACCACGAGCGGGATCTCGGGGACCCCGGGCCGGCCCAGCGCGTGGAGCAGGTCGATCACGCCCTTCCGCGGTTCGAGCGTGCCCTCGACCGCGACGTACTCGGCGGGAAGGCCGAGCCGCGCGGCCACGTCGCGAGCATCCGGCGGCGCCACGAGGCCGGCGCGCGGCGCCGTCCCGATGACCCGGACCCGGTCGCCGAGGTCGACGACCATCGCGAGCCGTTCGGCGAGCGCATGGGTCGGCACGACGACCGCGTCGGCGTGCCGCCGGGCGCGCTTGAGCATGGCCTTCTGCCACGCGACGGAGGTGGAGGTCAGCGACTCCGGGTGGGTCCAGGCGAGGAGGTCGTGGACGGTCACGACCACCTGCTCGCCGGGCACGGTGCGGTCGTGACGGCGGAGCGGGGCGAACAGGCTCGGGGCGTGGATCATGCCGCCGCCGGGCGACGTGGTGAGGCCGAACTGCCACGCGGCCGCCAGTTCGCGGCGGGCGAGGCTCGACTTGTAGAGGCCGGAGAGGCCCGGGAGGACGTCGAGCAGACGCTGGTAGTCGCTCGGAAGGGAGCTCGAGACGACGCCCTCGACCTGGCAGCCCCGGGGCGCCGTCGCGATCAGCCCGCGCGTGAGCGCCTCGGCGTACCGCCCGATCGGTCCGGGCACGGGTGCGACGACCTGGTCGACGATCACGCGGAGTGTGGTGGGCATGCCTCTCCCTCGGGCGCTCGTTCGGCGGCCCGACCACTGTAGCGGCCGGGCCCGCGGGATCTCGGCAGCCGCGTCGCGCCTGTGGACGGCGAGCGCGCCCGGACAGGGCAAGATGGATGGGTCCCGTCCAGCCGAGATCGAGAGCGAATGACTCCCAGCACCCCGTCAGCGCGCGTCGTCGCCGTGGTCGTCGCGTACAACCGCCGAGACCTGCTCGCCGAGGTGCTCGCCGCGCTCGCCGCCCAGGAGACGCCCCTGACCCGCGTGGTCGTCGTCGACAACGCCTCCACCGACGGCTCGTCCGAGGTCGCCCGCGACGCCGGCGAGCTCGTCGACCTGGTCGAACTGCCGCGGAACACCGGCGGCGCGGGCGGGTTCGCCGCGGGCACGGCGGTCGCGCTGACCGACCATCGCCCCGACTGGATCTGGCTGATGGACGACGACACCGTGCCCGAGCCCGGCGCCCTGCGCGCGCTCCTCGACGCGGTCGAGGGCACCGACACGGTCGTGGCCGGGTCGCGGGTCGAGTGGTTCGACGGGACCGAGCACCCGATGAACACGCCGCGGCCGAAGCCGTTCGCGTCGCGCGGCGAGCGCACGGCCGCCGCCGGCCGGGGCGCGATGCCGATCCGGAGCACCTCGTTCGTGTCGATGCTGGTCCGCGCCGACGTCGTGCGCGCGGTGGGGCTGCCCATCGCGGACTACTTCATCTGGAACGACGACTTCGAGTACTCGACGCGCGTGCTGCGCGGCCGACGCGGGGTGCACGTCCCGGCATCCGTCGTGGTGCACAAGACGCGGGTGCTCGGCTCGACCGACGCCGACCCCGGCGCCCGGTTCTACTACGAGGTCCGCAACAAGCTGTGGATGTTCCGCCGCTCGCGGAGCCTCGCGGCCTGGGAGAAGGCGCTCTACGGCGGCTCGACGGCGCTGCGGTGGCTGCGGACCGTGCTCCGCTCGGACGAGCGCGCCGTGCTCGCCGACGGCTGGCGGCGCGGATGGCGCGACGGCACCCGCTACCGGCCGCGCCCCAACGCCGACGCGCTGGCCGGGCTCGGACGGGCCTCCGACGCGGTGGCGGCGGTGGAGGCGCGGTGAGCGAGCCGTTCAGCCTCCTGATGTCGGTCTACCGGGGCGACCATCCGGTGCACTTCGCCAAGGCGTTCACCTCGAGCGTCGAGTCCCAGACCCTGCGTCCCGCGCAGGTCGTCCTGGTGCAGGACGGGCCGGTCTCGCCGGGTCTCGAGGGCGCGATCGAGACGGCCGTCGCCGCCTCGCCCGTGCCCGTCGTGCACCACCGCATCGTCGAGAACGTCGGGCTCGCGCGGGCCCTCGACGAGGGCCTCGCGCGGTGCGACCACGACATCGTCGCCCGCATGGACGCCGACGACATCTCGCTCCCCGAGCGCTTCGCGTCGCAGGTGCCGCTCGTCGAGGGCGGACTGGACCTCGTCGGCACGGGCATGCTCGAGTTCCTCGACGACGACGGGTCGATCGTCGGACGGCGCGTGCCGCGCACCTCGCAGGAGGAGATCGAGCGGTTCGCCCGGTTCCACGACCCGTTCAGCCACCCGACGGTGGTGTACCGCCGCTCGGCCGTCGAACGCGCGGGCGGGTACCGCCCGCTCGGGCTGATGGAGGACTACTGGCTGTTCGCCCGCATGCTGCACGCCGGGGCCAGGGTCGGCAACGTCGCCGAGCCGCTCGTGATGTACCGGGTCGGCGCGGGGGCCTACGCGCGCCGGGGCGGCCGCGCGCAGTGGCGCAGCGAGATGCAGCTGCAGCGGGCGCTGCGCCGGATCGGGTTCACGACGCGCCTCCAGTTCGCCCGGAACGTGCTCGTGCGCGGCACCTACCGCTTCGTGCCCGAGCCCATCCGCCGCCTCGCGTACCGACGGCTGATCGCCCGCGGTTCCAGCGCCGACCACGCCTGACCCGGGCCTCCGCCCGCCTCGCGCGGCCCGTCGGCGCCGGCCCACGGCATCGCGACGCGCCGAGCGGGGTTGACCCCGGCGCGCCCCCGACCGCCCCTACCATGGGGCCCGTGTCCCCGCGCGCGGGGACGGTCGGGGGGAATTCCGATGTCGGTTCGGTCGATGGCGACGGCGGTGGCGGCGGTGGTCGCGCTCGTCGCCGGCGTGCTCACCGCGAGCGTGGCCGGACCGGTGCCCCGCGCGGCGGCGGCGGCCGACCCCAAGGACTTCAACGCCGGCATGATCATCAGCGACCAGGTCTTCTACGACAGCTCGACGATGACGGTGGCGCAGATCCAGAGCTTCCTGAACGCCCGGGTGCCCTCGTGCGCGAGCGGGTACGTGTGCCTCAAGGACTACTCGCAGGCCACGACGAGCCAGCCGGCGCGCAGCGAGGGGTGCGCGGCGTACGCCGGCCAGTCGAGCGAGTCGGCGGCCCTGATCATCTACAAGGTCGCGCGGGCCTGCGGCATCAACCCGCGCTCGCTGATCGTGCTGATCGAGAAGGAGCAGGGCCTCATCACGGACGCCACGCCGTCCTCGCGGCAGTACCGGTCCGCGACCGGCTACGGCTGCCCGGACACGGCGGACTGCGACACGACGTACTACGGTTTCTTCAACCAGGTGTACAACGCGGCCTGGCAGTTCCGGAAGTACCGCGCGAACCCCGGCATCCGCGCCTACCAGGCCGGCCGGTACAACACGATCCTGTGGCATCCGAACACCGCGTGCGGCTCGTCTCAGGTCTACATCCAGAACCAGGCCACCGCCGGCCTCTACATCTACACGCCCTACCGGCCGAACGCCGCTGCGCTCGCGAACCTCTACGGCACCGGCGACGCGTGCTCGAGCTACGGCAACCGCAACTTCTGGCGGATGTTCACCGACTGGTTCGGCTCGACGAGCACCCCGGCCGCGCCGGCGCCGACCGCCGTCCCCACGAGCACCATCCCGCTCGTCTACGCCACCGATGCGGCGGGCGCCCTCTACCTGTACCCGGGCACCGGCACCGGCGCGTGGCGCACCCGGCTGCAGGTCGGGTCGGGCTGGAACAGCATGGAGTTCGTCGAGGGCGCCGGCGACGTCACGGGCGACGGCTTCCGCGACGTCCTCGCGATCGACGGCGCCGGCGCGTTGTGGATCTACCCGACCGACGGCGTGGGCACCTTCCGGACCCGCATCGCGGCGGGCACCGGCTTCGAGGACGTCACCGCGCTGTTCGCAGCCGGCGACTTCGACTCCGACGGCGACCAGGACTTCTTCACCCGGGATGCCGACGGCGTGCTCATGCTGCACCGCAACAACGGCGCCGGGCAGTTCGCCCCGAAGCGGGTCGGGTCGGGCTGGAACGTCTTCAACCTGATCGTGGGGGCGATCGACTTCAACGGCGACGGCCGGATCGACGTCCTCGGCCGCGACGCCTCCGGAGGGCTGTGGCTCTACCCGGGCAACGGGCGGGCCGGCTGGGGCACGGGCGTGCGGGTCGGCAACGGCTGGAACGTGATGAGCCGGATCCTCACGCCCGGCGACTTCGACGGCGACGGGGCCGCCGACGTGCTGGCACGCGATGCGGCGGGTGCGCTCTGGCTCTATCCGGGCAACGGGTCCGGCGGATGGCGCGCCCCGAAGGTCGTCGGCAGCGGATGGAACACGATGAACGTCATCGGCGGCCCGGGGCCGAAGTCCGGTTCCGCGGTGCCGCTCACGACGGGCATGGGCGACCTCACCGGCGACGGCACGCGCGACATCCTGGCCCAGGACGACGGCGTCGGGACCTGGATCTACCCGTCCAACGGCAGCGGCGGGTGGCTTCCCCGGCGCGAGGCGCCCGGCGAGTGGTCGGGGATCGACGCGCTCATCAGCGGCGGCGACTTCGACGGCGACGGACACCGCGACGTGCTCGGACGCGACGCGGCGGGCGACCTCTGGCGGTACCCGAACGACGGCGCCGGGGGGTTCGCGGCGCGCGTCAAGGCCGGGAACGGGTGGAGCGACTTCACGATCTTCGGCGCCGGCGACGCCGATGGGGACCGGGACTGGGACCTCATCGCGCGCGACACGGGCGGCACGCTCTGGCTGTACCCCGGGGACGGCGCCGGAGGGTTCGAACCGCGTCGCAGCCTGGGCAGCGGCTGGCAGAGCATGCTCTGGGTCTTCAGCCCGGGCGACTTCGACGGCGACGGCCGGTCCGACATCATCGCGATCACGGCGGCGGGCGACATGCGGCTCTACCGGGGCGGCACGACCGGGTACGCGTCTCCCGTCACGATCGGCAACGGGTGGCAGGGGATGACCTGGGTGGGCAGCCCCGGCGACTTCGACGGCGATCTCCGACCTGACGTCCTGGCGCGCACCGCCGAAGGCGCGCTGCGGATCTACCCCGGCAACGGCCGCGGCGGCTGGCTGTCCGTCCGGCAGATCGGCAACGGCTGGGGCGTCATGGAGCTCATCGGTTGAGTCCTCGCCCGGCCGTGGCGGCCCGGCAGGGGTCCGCTAGGATCGTCGGGTGAATTGCGCGAGGTCAGGCGAGTGACGGACGCGGCCGGTCCGGTCGCCGAGATCGTCATCGCCGTCCACGACGTGCGACGCCCGGTCGGCCGCGCGATCGCCTCCATCGTCGGCGAGGGGCCCGGCCCCGCGGGGCGCATCGGCGTCGTCGTCGTGTGCCACAACATCTCCGTCGACGAGTTCGGCGACGTGGTCGACCGCTTCCGGTCCCGGCCCGTGCGCTGGGTCGAACTGCACGACGGGATCCGCAGCCCGGCAGGGCCGTTCAACCACGGCCTCGACGTCGCCGAGGCGCCGTACGTCGGCGTGATGGGCTCCGACGACTGGTTCGACCCGGGCGCCGTGGAGGCGCTGGTGCGCCACCTCGACGAGGACGCGCCCGAGGTGCTCGTGTTCCCGCTGCGCTACCAGGACGGCCCGCCGATGCCGAATCCGCTGAGCCGGCGATGGCGCCACCGTCGCCTGGACCCGGTGCAGGACCGGCTCGCCTACCGCACCGCGCCGCTCGCCCTCATCGAGAGCCGCCTGCGCTCCGAGCTCGACCTCCGGTTCCTCACGGAGTGGCGGACCGGCGACGACGCCATGTTCTCGGCGCGGCTGTGGAACCTCGCGCGTCGGATCGACTTCCACCCGGCCGACCCCGGGTACGTCATCGGAGCCGATGCCGTGGAGCGGGTGACGACCGGGCCGATGGACGTCGACGACGAGACCGGGCCGTTCCTCGAGCTCCTGGCATCGCCGTGGGTGGCGGCGTTGCCCGCCCCCGGGCGCGAGGCGATCGTGGTGAAGACGCTGCGGATCCACCTGATGGCCTCGGTGGTCCGACGGGCGACGGACGGCTCGCTCGGTGCGCGCGAGCACGACGCGTATCGGCGGATGGCGCTCGCCGGGCTCCGCCTCGCCCCGCGGGCGCTCGCACCGCTGTCGCGCCGCGATCGCGACATCCTCGACCTGCTCGTCGCCGACGGACCGGCCGACCTCGATGCGCTGCGCGAGGCCGGGCTTCGGCGCAACCGCGCCGGCCGCATCGACCGCCTGCTCCCGCGCGACCTCCGACACGTGCTGGCGCGCGAGTCCGACCTGCGTCGCATGCTCCGCTACCTGGGGTGGCCACGATGACCGGCGGCGCGCCGGACGAGAGGGGAACGATGTCCCGACCCGAGTTGCTCATCCTGTCGTTCTCGCCGATCGCCGGCGACGCGCGGGTGCTGAAGCAGGTCCGGCTGTTCCGCGATCGCTACGCCGTGACCACCTGCGGCTACGGGCCGGCCCCCGAGGGCGTCGCGGAGCACATCGCCATCCCCGACGGCCTCTCGGCCACGGCGCTGAACGGGCGGCTCATCACGCTGCACTGGTACCGCCGCGCGTACGAGGCGCTCCCGGCGGTGCGGTGGGTGCGGGCGGCGCTCGCCGGGCGCCGGTACGACGCCGTGCTCGCGAACGACCTGGAGGCGGTGCCGCTGGCGCTGCGCGTCGCGCGCGGGAACCGCGTGCACGCCGACCTGCACGAGTACGCGCCGCGCCTGCACGAGGAGCACGCCGCGTGGAACCGCCGGCTCCGCCCCTTCTACGAGTGGCTCACCCGGCGCTTCGCCGCACGCGCCGCGTCGTGGACCACCGTGAGCGGGGGACTGGCCCGGGAGTACGAACGCCAGTTCGGGTTCGCCCCGGAGGTCGTGACGAACGCCGCGCCGTACGCGGACCTCGCGCCCGGGCCGGTCGGCGATCCCATCCGCCTCGTGCACAGCGGCGCCGGCCTCGCGAACCGCAACCTGATGACGATGGTGGAGGGCGTCGAGCTCGCGCGCCGGGACGTGACCTTCGACCTGTACCTCACGCCGAACCATCCCGACTACGTCGAGCGCATCCGACGGCACGCCGAGGGCAGCAGTCGCGTGCGGCTGCACGATCCGGTGCCCTACGACCGCCTCATCGCGACGCTCAACGACTACGACGTCGGCGTCTTCGTGCTGCCGCCGGTGAACTTCAACTACCGCTGGGCGCTGCCGAACAAGCTCTTCGACTACATCCAGGCGCGCCTCGGCGTGCTCGTCGGCCCGTCCGAGGAGATGGCCCACTACGTGCGGGAGCACCGCCTCGGCGCGGTCGCCGACGACTTCAGCGCCGAGGCCCTCGCCCGCGCCATCGACGCGCTCGACGCCGACGAGGTGCGGCGGATGAAGCAGGCGTCGCACGACGCGGCCGCGCAGGTCTCCGCCGAGCAGCAGCAGCACGTCTGGGAGACGGCCGTCGACCGCCTGCTCGCAGGGCGGGGGGCGGCGGCATGACGCGGACGTCGCTGCTCATCGTCTCGTTCTCCAACCTGGTCTCCGACGCCCGGGTCCTCAAGCAGATCCGCGAGTTCACGCCCGACTACGACGTGACCACCTGCGGCTACGGCCCGGCGCCGGAGGGCGTCGTCGACCACGTGCGACTGCCGGACGATGCGCCCGCATGGCGGTACGACAAGGCCGCGGTCGTCCTGCGGCGGTTCCGGCGCGCGTACTGGTCGAACGCGGCGGTCGCCGCGGCCTGGGCGGGCCTGGAGGGTCGCCGGTTCGACGTCGTGCTCGCCGACGACGTCGACACGGTGCCGATCGCGCTCCGCCTCGCGCCCGCGAAGGGCGTGCACGCCGACCTGCACGAGTACTCGCCCCGGCAGAAGGAGGACGTGCTGGTCTGGCGCCTCTTCCTCGGCCCGCTCATGACCTGGCTCGTGCGCCGCTTCGCGACGCGGGCCGATTCGGTCACGACCGTCGGCCAGGGGATCGCGGACGAGTACCGCCGGGTCTTCGGAATCGACGCCGGCGTGGCGACGAACGCCGCACCCTACGTCGACGCCGAGCCCGGGCCGGTCGGCGATCCGATCCGGCTCGTGCACAGCGGCGCCGGCCTGCGCGACCGCAACATCATGGCGCTCGTCGAGGCGGTCGAGGCCGCGACGTCGCCGGTGACGCTCGACCTGTACCTCACCGAGAACGACCCGAGCCTGATCGAGGAGCTCCGGGGCCGGCAGTCGGATCGGGTCACGCTGCACCCGCCGGTGCCGTACGCGGAGCTGTCGGCCACGCTCAACGGGTACGACGTCGGCATCCACGCCCTGCCCCCGACGAGCTTCAACAACCGCTGGGCGCTGCCCAACAAGCTCTTCGACTACGTGCAGGCCCGCCTCGGCGTGCTCATCGGCCCGTCGCCAGAGATGGCGAGGGTCGTCGAGGCCCACGGGATCGGCGCCGTCGCGAGCGGATTCGGCGCGGCCGAGCTCGCCGCCGAGATCGACCGGATGGATGCCACCGCGGTCGCGGGCTGGAAGGCGGCCTCGCACGCGGCCGCGCACGAGCTCTCGAGCGCGAGCCAGGTCGAGGTGTGGCGTCGCGCGATCGACGCGCTCGCCGCGCGCCCCGGCTCAGCGTGACCGGCGCACGAGCTCCTCGATGACGCGCTCCGCCGCGCGGCCGTCGCCGTAGGGCGTGGCCTCGGTCGGCTGCGGCGCGGGCCGGGCCACGGCGGTCCGGATCTCGTCGGCGCTGTTCGCGAGGACGTTCCAGCCGAGTTCGACCGTCTCGACCCACTCGGTCTCGGTGCGGACCGTCGTGCAGGGCACCCGGAGCAGGAACGCCTCCTTCTGCAGCCCGCCCGAGTCGGTCACGACGCCGCGGGCCGAGAGCACGGCGTTGATGAGGTCGGGGTACGCCAGCGGGGCGTGCGACACGAGCGACCCGGCGGCGAGGTCGATGCCGTGCTGCTGGGCGCGCGCGATCACGCGCGGGTGGGCGAGGAGCACGACCGGATGGTCCATGGCCGAGAGCGACTCGACGATCATCCGGAGGCGCGCGGGGTCGTCGGTGTTCTCCGCGCGGTGGATGGTCGCCACGGAGTACGCGCCGGGCTCGAGCCCGAGCTCGTCGACGAGGGCGACCGGGCGGCCCTGCTGCGCGTCGCGCACCTGCATCAGAACGTCGGTCATCACGTCGCCCACGACCACGGTGCGCTCGGCGAGGCCCTCGTCGGCGAGGTGACCCGCGGCGACCTCGGTCGGGGCGAGCAGCAGGTCGGCGGCGTGGTCGGTGAGCACGCGGTTGTGCTCCTCGGGCATCCGACGGTTGAAGGAGCGCAGGCCGGCCTCGAGGTGCGCGACCGGGAGGTGCAGCTTCACGGCGCTCAGGGCCGCGGCGAGTGTGGAGTTCGTGTCGCCGTAGACCAGGACCCAGTCGGGCGCGTGCTCCTCGAAGACGGCATCGAGGGCGCCGAGGATCGCCCCGGTCTGCACGCCGTGGCTGCCCGAGCCGACGCCGAGGTGCACGCCCGGGGCGGGGATGCCGAGGTCGTCGAAGAAGACGTCCGAGAGCATGGGGTCGTAGTGCTGCCCGGTGTGCACGATCTCGTGGTCCACGCCGGCGGCGGCGGCCGCGTGCGCGATGGGGGCGAGCTTGACGAACTGGGGGCGAGCACCGACGACGCTGATGACCTTCACGGGCCACGATTCTACGTGCCGAGCCGGTGCTAGCGTATTCGGGTGAAGGTCCTGGTCGTGTCCACGTGGTTCCCGTCCGCGTCCGCACCGGCCTCCGGGGTCTTCGTCCGACGCGACGTCGAGCTGCTCCGCAGGACGCACGAGGTCGACGTGCTGCACCTGCATCCGCCCGGCGCCGTCGGTCCGGCCGATGCCGCACCCGGCGTCCGCCGGCTGGCGATGTCCCCGTCGAATCCCGCCGACGTGCTGCGGGCCGCCCGGGCGCTGCGCGCCGGGCTCGAGCGGTACGACCTCGTGCACACGATGTCGCCCTCGGCGCTCCTGCCGTTCGGACTCCTCCGGGTCGGCGTGCCCTGGGTGCACACCGAGCACTGGTCCGCGCTGCTGGACACCGCGACGGTGGGCCTCCCGGCGCGCCTCGGCCTGCGTGCGGCGCTCCGGATCATGCGGCGCCCCGACGTCGTCGTCGCTGTCAGCACCGCGCTGGCCGGGCACCTCGCGGAACGGCTCGGCCGCGACGTCGAGGTGATCCCCAACGCGGTCGACGCACCCGAGGTCCTCACGCCCCGCGCCGGTCCGGGCGGCCCGCTCCGGATGGTCGCGGTCGGCGGCCTGATCCCGCGCAAGGGCCCGCTCATCGCGATCGAGGCGACCGCGGAGCTCCGCCGACGCGGGCACGACGCCCGGCTCACCTGGATCGGCGAGGGCCCGTCGCGCAGCGAGGCCGAGGCGCTCGCGGCACGGCTCGACGTCGCCGACGCGGTCGACCTCGCCGGCGGCCGGTCGCCCGAGGGGGTGCTCGACGCCCTCGCGGCATCCGACCTGTTCCTGCTGCCGACCTCGGTCGAGACCTTCGGCGTCTCGATCGCCGAGGCCCTGCTCAGCGGGCGGCCCGTGGTCGTCGGGGCGAACGGCGGCCAGCGCGACTTCGTCCGCGAACCGGACGGAGTCCTCGTCGGGGAGCGCACCGGCGCCGCGTACGCCGATGCCGTCGAACGTTCGCTCGACCTCGCCCGGGACCGCAGCGCCGACGAGATCGCGGCGCCGCTGCGATCTCGATTCGGCCCCGAGGCCCGCGCGGCCGCGTACGGGTCCGCGTACCGCGAGGCGGTGCGCGCGCATGGCTGAGCCCGAGGTCGACGTCGTCATCGCAGTGCACGACCCGACCCGCGCCATCGACCGCGCCGTCGGCTCGGCGCTCCGATCCCGTTCGCCCCTCCGCGTGACGGTCGTCTGCCACGGGCTCGGGCGCGACGCGGTCGCCGACCGGCTCGGGGCGCTCGCGGACGACCCCCGCGTGCGCCTCATCGAGCACCACGACGGGGTGCCCAGCCCGGCCGGTCCGTTCAACGCGGGCCTCGACGCGGCGACCGCTCGGTTCACCTCGATCATGGGATCGGACGACGAGCTCGAGCCGGGGGCGATCGACGCATGGCTGCGCGTCGCCGACGGCGACGGGGCCGACGTGGTCATCCCGCCCCTCCGGCACGCGAGCGGTGCTCGGATCCCGACCCCTCCCGCTCGGCCGCTCCGACGACGACGCCTCGACCCCGTCCGCGACCGGCTGAACTACCGCAGCGCCCCTCTCGGGCTGGTCGCCCGCGAGCGCTTCGGCGACCTGCGGCTGTCGGTGGGGCTGCGAGTGGGGGAGGACCTCGACTACTCGGGCCGGCTCTGGAGCTCGGGGGCGCGCATCAGCCTGGCGCGGCGCGCGCCCGCCTACCTCGTGCACGACGACGCCGAGACGAGGGTGACGTTCACGCCGCGCTCGATCGACGACGAGCTGGCGTACGTGCCCCGGCTGCTGGCGGCGCCGTGGCTGGCCCGGACCGCGCGCCCGCTGCGGACCGCGTGGGCCGTGAAGACGTGGCGGATCAACGTGTTCGGCGCGCTCTTCTATCGCAGCGGGCGCCCGTGGGCGCCCGAGGATCGCGTCGCGCTCGCGGCGCTCGCCACGGCGCTGGCGGAGTTCGCGCCGGACGCCCTCGACCGGCTGTCCCGGCTGGAGCGCGATCTCGTCGATGCGGCCGTCGACGCCGCGATCGCCGACGGGGAACTCGATCGACGTGCCTTGGCTCGCCGGCGGTTCCTCACGCCCGAGGCCCTCCTGACGCGCCGCCTCCGGTTCGTCGGGGCGCGCGAGGCGCCGCTGCGGTACATGACCGCGACGGTGCTCGCCCGCCGCTAGGTCCGGCCTGCGGGCGGGCGAGCCCGTGCGGATGCTAGGCGCGCCCGATGACGCGGTAGATGACCTCGTCGCCCCAGGCCTCGGGCGAGCTCACCCGGCGGCCGTCGATGAAGGCCCGGACGCCCGGCAGGTCGGCGGGCGACAGCGACCGGTACTCGGCGTGGTCGGCCTGGACGATCGCCGCGTCGACCGGCTCGCCCAGGCGGTAGGGGGTGAACCCGTACCCCGCGAGCTCCTCGGCGGCGTACAGCGGGTCGTGGACGAGCACCTGGGCGCCGCGCCGCTCGAGGGAGGCGACGGTGTCGAACACTCCCGAGAAGGCCGTCTCCTTGACGCCGCCGCGGTACGCTGCGCCGAGTACCACCACGCGCGCGCCGGAGAGGTCGCCGAACGCGCCCTCCAGCATGCCGACCGCGTAGTCGGGCATGTCGAGGTTCGCCTCGCGCGCCGCGCGCACGACCGTCGCCTCGGGGTCGTTCCAGAGGTACAGGCGCGGGTAGACCGGGATGCAGTGCCCGCCCACGGCGATGCCGGGCTGGTGGATGTGGCTGTAGGGCTGCGAGTTCGAGGCCTCGATGACCTTGTACACGTCGATGCCGGACTTCTGGGCGAAGCGGGCGAACTGGTTCGCGAGGCCGATGTTGACGTCGCGGTAGGTCGTCTCGGCCAGCTTGGCGAGCTCGGACGCCTCGGCCGAGCCGAGGTCCCACACGCCGTTCGGGCGCGGCAGGTCGGTGCGCTCGTCGAAGTCGAGGACGGCCTCGTAGAACTCGACCGCGCGCTGCGCGCCGGCCTCGGACAGCCCGCCGACCAGCTTGGGGTACTTGCGGAGGTCCTCGAACACGCGGCCGGTGAGCACGCGCTCCGGCGAGAACACCAGGTGGAAGTCGCGGCCCTCGACCAGGCCCGAGACCTCCTCCAGCATGGGCTTCCACCGGCCGCGGGTCGTGCCGACGGGCAGGGTCGTCTCGTACGCCACGAGCGTGTCCGGCGTGAGGTGCTCGGCGAGCGAGCGCGTCGCGGCGTCCATCCAGCCGAAGTCGGGGCGCGCCTCCGCGTCGACGAACAGCGGCACGACGAGCACGACGGCGTCGGCGCCGGGGATGGCGTCGGCGTAGTCGGTGGTGGCGCGCAGCCGGCCGGCGGGCACCAGCTCCGAGAGCAGCTCCTGCAGGCGCGCCTCGCCGGGGAAGGGCTCGAGTCCGGCGTTCACGAGTTCGACGGTGCGCGGATTGACGTCGACGCCGACGACGTCGTGCCCCTTCGATGCGAACTGCACGGCCAGCGGCAGCCCGATCTTGCCCAGGGCGATGACGGCGATCTTCACAGTGATGCTCTCTTCCTCGTGTGCGCGACGGGCCTCAGCAGCCCGTCACCTCGTACAGTCTCGCGTCGCCCCGTTCGGCCAGCAATGCCAGGCCCGCGGGGTCGCGCGGCAGGTCGGTGAGTCCCGGATACAGCTCCGCTCGCGCGTCGCCGATGAACAGCATCCGCGGGTCGGAGTCGATGACGTGCGTGACGCCGAGCTCCTCGGCCGCGGCGCACGCCTCGGGCGTCGCGTCGGCGAGTCCCTCGGCGACGGCCCGGTGGGCCTCGGTGTACGCCCCGCCCACGTGCGGGAACAGCGCCCGGCGCCCGGTGTACGCGTACACGAGCGCGCTGCCGTTCCACGGATTGCCGGCGATCACCGCGTCGTCCGGGACGAGCTCGGCGACATCCTCGAACAGCGCGATCTCGTCGGGATTCAGCGACGGGCTGTCGGCGTCGAGGCGGTACGCGTCGGCGAGGTTGCCGTCGATGCTCTGGATGGCGCCGAACTGGGTGCCCACCACGGCCACGGATGCGACGAGCGCGACGACCGTCGCGCGCAGGCCCGCGGAGGGCTCGGCTCCGCGGCGCCGAGCGGCGAGGTCGAAGCCGGCCGCGATCCAGTCGGCCGCGATCACGAGGCCGACCACGGCGAGCGGGACCGCCACGACCGGGCCGAGCGCGGCCAGGCGGAAGGCGTCGTTGTACCAGAGCCCGGTGATCGCGGTGCGGAGGGCGCCCTCCGGCCAGCCGTTCGCCACGGCGAACATCACGGCCGCGAGCAGCCACGAGGCGACGAGCCATCCGGGCGTGCGCCGCAGCAGGAGGCCGCCCACCACGCCGACGGCGACGAGGAGCGTGGCCACCCAGCCGACCGTGATGTCGAGCGGGCTGTTGCGCAGGGCCTCCGCGAACGAGACGTAGAACGGCCGGACCGAGGGCCAGCCGTTGTCGCCGGTCTGGAACCGGGTCCAGATGAAGAGCTCGATCGCGAACACCGCGAGGGCGCCGTCGATGACGAGGAGGCGACGTGAGGTCCGCGCGTCCTCGCGCACGGCGCGCACGGCGGCGGCGATGACGAGCGGCGCGCTGAGGACGAAGATCGAGAAGAGGGCGTTCGGGTGCGCGAGGGTGGCCGCCCCGGTCGCGGCCGCGGCGACGACCGCCCAGCCGAGGGTCGAGAGTCCGCCGTCGAGCGCGACGGGCGGCGCGTCGACCGTGCGCGTCCGGGTGGTGCCGTCGACGCGGCGTGCGCCGCCGCGGAGCATCGCCGTGAGGGCGCCGAGCGCCACGGGGACGAGGGCGATCGCGAGCGAGTTCGGGTACAGCACGCCGTACCAGGCGAGCAGGTACGGGAAGGCCGCGAATCCGGCGCTGAGCGCGCCCGCCAGGGCGAGGACCAAGGGGCGCGAGCCGAACAGCGACCGCACGAGGACGACGGATCCGAGGGGCCAGACGATGCCGGCCACCACGAGGGTGAGCGCGTTCGCGGTGACCACGGGGGTGGATCCCGCGACCTGGGCGGTCAGCGCCGCGAAGGCGTGCCAGGTCGTCGGGTAGAAGCTCGACGATGCGGCGGGGGTGGTCATCGTCATGTGCAGCGGCGAGGCGTCGCCGGTGTCGAGCACCCAGCGCACCGCGTTGAGGTGGAACACGGCGTCGTACGTCTGCGACGGGTTCTCCGGCGAGCCGATGCCGGGCAGCAGGGTCGCGAGGATCAGCGCTGCTCCCGCGAGCACGCCGGCCCCGGCGGGGAGCAGCTCCCGCCACCGGGCCGCGTCGGCTGAGTCGGGCCGGCGGGTCCACCTGCGCAGTGCGAGTCCGGCGAGGGCCGCGGCCACCGCCGCGATCCCGACGGGCAGCAGGCTCCACCCGAGCCCCACGAGCGGGGCGATGATCGAGGCGATGCCGACGACGGCGACCGACGCCGCCACGGAGACGCCGAGGAACGCGGCGCCGCGGAGCCCGATGAGCAGCGCGAACGGCGCACCGGGGACGACGAACAGCACGATCGCCACGGCGACCGCGGGCAGCGCCTCGAGCCAGCTCATCAGTGCGGGTGGGCCTCGGTCAGTCCTCGCCGTCGCCGGACTCGAACGGCGCGGAGCCGTCGAGGAACGAACGCAGGCGGTTGTCGAACATGGTCAGCGCCGAACCGATCGCCATGTGCATGTCGAGATACTTGTAGGTGCCCAGGCGGCCGCCGAAGAGCACGTCGCGCTCCTGCTTGGCGAGCGTGCGGTACTTCAGCAGGCGCTCGCGGTCCGCGGCGGTGTTGACCGGGTAGTACGGCTCGTCGCCCTGCTCGGCGAACCGCGAGTACTCGCGCATGATGACGGTGCGGTCGGTCGGGTACCAGTCGCGCTCCGGGTGGAAGTGGCGGAACTCGTGGATCCGCGTGTACGGCACGTCGGCGTCGGCGTAGTTCATGACGCTCGTCCCCTGGAAGTCGCCGGTCGGCAGCACCTCCTCCTCGAAGTCGAGCGTGCGCCACTGCAGCGCGCCCTCGGCGTAGTCGAAGTAGCGGTCCACGGGGCCGGTGTAGACCACGGGCACCTGCCCGACGGTCTTGCCCTTGGAGAACGGCTGGGACTCGTCGAAGAAGTCCGTCTCGAGGCGCACGTCGATGTTCGGGTGGTCGGCCATCCGCTCGAGCCACGCGGTGTAGCCGTCCGTCGGCAGGCCCTCGTACGTGTCGTTGAAGTACCGGTTGTCGTAGGTGTACCGGACCGGAAGCCGCGAGATGACCTCGGCCGGCAGGTCGCTCGGGTCGGTCTGCCACTGCTTGGCGGTGTAGTGCTTGATGAACGCCTCGTAGAGGGGGCGTCCGATGAGCTGGATGCCCTTGTCGTTGAGGTTCTGCGGGTCGGTGCCCGCCAGCTCGCCCGCCTGCTCGCGGATCAGCTCGCGCGCGGCATCCGGACCGTGCGCCGCCCGGAAGAACTGGTTGATCGTGCCGAGGTTGATCGGCATCGGGAACACCTCGCCCTGGTGCTGCGTGTAGACGCGGTGCACGTAGTCGGTGAAGGTGGTGAATCGGTTGACGTACTCCCACACGCGTTCGTTCGAGGTGTGGAACAGGTGGGCGCCGTAGCGGTGCACCTCGATGCCGGTCTGCGCCTCGTTCTCGCTGTAGGCGTTGCCGCCGATGTGGTGGCGGCGGTCGATGACGGTGACGCGGAGGCCGAGGTCGCGCGCGGCGCGATCGGCGATGGTGAGGCCGAAGAAGCCGGATCCGACGACGAGCAGGTCTGTGTTCACGGGGTGGGGGTTCCTCTCGGGACGACGTTCAAGCGTACTCGACGGCGAATCCGTGATTCGTGTGAGCCGGTGGGGGATGCCACGGCTCAGCGCACGGCGGCCAGGACCGCGTCGGCGGCGGCACCGCCCACGGCGTCGAGCGAGGCGTTCGCCTGCACCCAGCCCGCCCGCGCCGCGCGGCCGGCCTCGGTCTCGCCCGCGAGCTGGGCGTCGATCGCCCGGATCATGGCCTCGGCCGCCGCCTCCGGGGTGAAGGCGACCGCCTCGCCGAGGCCGTGTTCGCGCACGAGTGCCGCGCCGCTTCCGGTGCCGGCGAAGATCACGGGCGCGCCGCACGCGGCGGCGGCGTAGGTCTTGGTCGGCCGGGCGAAGTCGTAGCCGATGCCCGGAACGATGCTGACGAGCGCTGCGGCGGCGCCGCGGATCCACTGGGCCGCCTCGCTCGGGGGGACGACGCCGCCGAGCACGATCCGGTCGCCGCCGACGCGTGCGGCCTCGGCGCGGATCGCCGCCTCGGAGGCACCCTGGCCGAAGAAGCGCAGGCGCGCGCCGGGGTGGCGCTCGAGCACCGCGGGCATCGCCTTCGCGAAGAGCTCGGCGCCCTGCCACTCCGACATGGTGCCGGTGTAGACGAGGTACGGGCCGCCGTCGTCCTTCGCCGGACCGTCGGGGGAGAAGAGCCCGGTGTCGACGCCGTTGCCGACGGTGGCGATGCGATCGCGGCGTGCGCCGAGCTCGACCAGCCGGTCGGTGACCTCGTCGGAGATCGACAGGACGGCGGCGGCCCGCCGGAGCACGTGCCCTTCGACCGCGCGCATGATGCGCACCACGACCCCGGGCGCGCCCATCGAGATCACCCCGTCGGTCCACACGTCGGCGGCGTAGTAGGCGAAGGGCTTGCGGCGCAGCGCGCTCACGACCGACACCACCAGGCCCGTCGTCGGGGGCGCCTCGGCGACCGCGACGTCGAACCGGGCGAACAGCAGCCGGAAGAACAGCGGCACGTCGTAGCTCAGGTACTGCACGTATCCGCGCACGTTGCCGCCGCGGTCGCGCAGCACGGGCAGGCGCGACACCTCGAGCCCCGGCTCGTCGACGGGCGTGGGGGGCGCGGTCGGCGGCGGCGTCGTGGTGACCACGCGCACGCGGCATCCCGCGCGGAGGAAGCCGCGCGCGAGCGCGCGGAGCCGGAACGCGCCGGCGCTCACCTCGGGCGCGAACAGGCGCGAGGCGATGAGGATCCGGGGAGCGTCCGCCATCGCTAGGCGGCGGGGAGCGACTGGGACTGCCCGGTGCGCGCCGACTCGACCACGGCCTCCGCCACGCGCAGGGTGGTCAGGCCCTCGCGCATGGTGACCGTGTTCTCGCCGCGACCGAGGATGGCGTCGCGGAACGCCTCGTGCTCCGACCGCAGCGGCTCGCGCTTCGCCAGCGCGAACCGGGTCATGGACCCCTCGGAGACGCCGCGGAACGCCGCGACGGACTCCCACTCGGTCGCCTCGGTGCCGTTCTCGAAGAACGTGAGGTCGGCGGTGACCGTGTCGGCGACGAACGCGCCGCGCTCGCCCGTGACGACCGTGACACGCTCCTTCATCGGAGACAGCCAGTTGACGAGGTGGTTCGTGATCGCCCCGTTCGCGAGCTGGCCGGTCGCGGACACCATGTCCTCGTGGGGCCGCCCGCTGCGCGTGGTGGTCCGCGCGGCGATGCTCGTGTACGCGGACTGCGCGAGCCAGGCCGTGAGGTCGATGTCGTGCGTGCCGAGGTCCTTCACGACGCCCACGTCGGCGATCCGGGCCGGGAACGGGCCCTGCCGGCGGGTCGCGACCTGGTACAGGTCTCCGAGCTCGCCCTCCTCCACGCGGCGGCGGAGGTCCTGCAGCGCGGGGTTGTACCGCTCGATGTGGCCCACGGCGCCCACGAGGCCCGCGCGCTCGAACGCGGATGCCACGCGCTCGCCGGCCGCGCTGTCGCTCGCGATCGGCTTCTCGACGAGCGTGTGCACGCCCGCGTCGGCCAGTTCGAGCGCGACCGCCTCGTGGTAGCCCGTGGGCACGGCGACGACGGCCGCGTCGATGCCCTGCTCGATGAGCGCGGCGACCGATTCCAGCACGGGCAGCCCGCCCGCCACGCCGTGCGGGTCGCCCTGCGCGTCGGCGACGGCGACGAGGCGGACCCCCTCGAGCTCGCGGGTCACGCGGACGTGGTGGCGGCCCATCATGCCGAGGCCGATGACGCCGATCCGGAGCTCAGCCATCACGCACCCGCCTTCGCGAGGGCGTTCACGGCGGCGACGATGCGCTCGAGGTCCCCGTCCGACAGCGAGGGGTGCACCGGCAGCGACAGCACCTCGCGGGCCGCGCGCTCGGTCTCGGGCAGGTCGAGCGTGAGCCCGAACGAGGGGAGCCGGTGGTTGGGGATCGGGTAGTACACGCCCGAGCCGATCTGGTACTGCTCGCGCAGCGCCGCGGCGAATCCGTCGCGGTCCTCCGGGACGCGGATCGTGTACTGGTGGTACACGTGCTCGGCGCCCTCGGCGACCGGGGGCGTCACCACGCCGTCGAGGTTCGCATCGAGGAACGCGGCGTTGCGCCGGCGGTTCTCGGTCCAGCCGAGCACCTTCGTCAGCTGCACGCGGCCGATGGCGGCGTGGATGTTCGTCATGCGGGCGTTGAAGCCGACGACCTCGTTCTCGTACTGCTTCTCCATGCCCTGGTTGCGCAGCAGCCGCAGCATCCGCTCGACCCCGGCGTCGCCGGTCGAGACCATGCCGCCCTCGCCGCTGGTCATGTTCTTGGTCGGGTAGAGGCTGAACATGGCGAACCGGCCGAAGGTGCCGACCTTGCGCCCGTCGAGGCTCGCGCCGTGCGCCTGCGCCGCGTCCTCGTAGAGGGCCAGGCCGTGCTTGGCGGCGAGGTCCTCGAAGGCCGTCATGTTCGCGGGGTGCCCGTACAGGTGCACGGGCATGATGCCGACCGTGCGCTCGGTGACCTTGGCGGCGACGTCCTCCGGGTCGAGGCAGAAGTGGTCCGGCTCGATGTCGGCGAACACGGGCGTCGCGCCGGTGAGGGCGACCGAGTTCGCCGTGGCGGCGAACGTGAACGACGGGACGATGACCTCGTCGCCGGGACCGACGCCCGAGGCGAGGAGCCCGAGGTGCTGGCCCGCCGTGCCCGAGTTCACCGCGACGACGGCGCGGCCGTCGAGCAGCACGTCGGAGAACTCCTGCTCGAACGTGGCGACCTCGGCGCCCTGCGCCAGCATGCCGGAGGCGAGGACCGCGTCGACCGCGGCCCGCTCCTCGTCACCGACGATCGGCTTCGCGGCCGGGATGAACTCGCTCATGACTGCTCCTCCCGCAGGATCCCTGCGTCTTCGATGTAGCGTTCGCCGGTCTCGGGGCACACCCAGGCGTCGCCCTGCTGCTCGAGCGGCACGCCGGCCTTGCCCACCCAGCGGATGCGGCGCGCGGGGACGCCCGCGACGAGCGCGAAGTCCGGCACGTCCTTCGTGACGACCGCGCCGGCGGCCACGGTGGCCCAGCGGCCGATGGTGACGGGGGCGACGCACACGGCGCGCGCGCCGATCGACGCCCCGTCGCGGATGGTGACCCCGACGGGCGTCCAGTCGTGCGCGCTCTTGAGCGAGCCGTCCGGGCCCACGGCGCGCGGGTAGGTGTCGTTGGTCAGGACCACGGCGGGGCCGATGAAGACCCCGTGGCCGAGCTCGGCGGGCTCGTAGACGAGCGCGTAGTTCTGCAGCTTGCAGTTGTCGCCCATCACGACGCCGCTGCCCACGTAGGCTCCGCGGCCGACGATGCAGTTCTCACCGAGGCGGGCGCCCTCGCGGACCTGCGCGAGGTGCCACACCTTGCTGCCCTCGCCGATGACGGCGTCGTCGGCGACGTCCGCGCTCGCAGCGATCGTTGTCACGAGGATGTCCTTTCCGGCACGGCGCCCCGGGCGGGCGCGGGCCGTGATCAGTCGGGGGAGTCGGTCTCGGCGTCACCCTGCCGGGACGCTCGTTCGAGGCGGTCCAACTTTACCTGCTGCAGCGCGACCTCCTCGGCGAGCGTGCGGGTGCGGTCCTCGAGGTCGGTGAGCTCGCCCGCGTGCTGCAGGCTCACCAGGAACAGGATCACGATGCTCACGAAGAACACGAGGTTCGACGGGACGCCCACGTTGAGCAGGTCGGCGACCCAGGTCAGCAGGCCCGGGAAGATCCCGATGACGAGGGCGCCGACGGCGGCGAAGAACCACCACACCGCATGCCGCTCCCGCAGCCGGCGTCGCCGGAGCAGTTCGACGACCGCGGCGAAGGCGATCAGGGCGGCGACGACGCCGAGCAGGTAGGTGCCGGTGCTCATCGGCTTCCTCCGGTCTCGGGGATGACCACGCGCGGGCGCAGCAGGGCGAAGGCGAGCGCGACGAAGGCGCGCACGAGGTAGACGGCCGCCTTGACGGGGTGGTGCGAGGGGGCGCCGCCCTGGCGGGGGCGCATGGCGACCGGGACCTGGCGGATCCGCAGGCCCGCGCGGGCGGCGATGACGAGCGCCTCCACCGTGTCGCCGAGGTACTCGGCCGGGTAGTGGCGGGCGAACAGCGCGATCGCTCGCGGGCCGTTGGCCTTGAAGCCGCTCGTGGTGTCGGTGAGGCGGGTGCGGCTGATGCCGCTGATCACCCGCGAGAGCACGACCATCGCCCAGCGCCGCGGCCCGCGGGCCGCGTACTCGCCCTTGCCGGCGAAGCGCGCGCCGATCGCGATGTCGCAGTCGTCGAGCGCGGCGAGCAGCTCGGGCACCTCGGCCGGATCGTGCTGGCCGTCGGCGTCGAGCTGCACGACCGTGCGGAAGCCCTCCGCGTGGGCGTACCGGAAGCCGGCGCGCATCGCGCCGCCGACGCCGAGGTTGTACGGCAGGCGCAGCACGGTCGCGCCGGCGGCCGCGGCGCGCTCGGCCGTGGCATCCGTCGAACCGTCGTCGACGACGAGGCAGGGCACCCCGGGCATCGCACGCTGGATCTCCGCCAGCACGGCTCCGACCGAGGCCTCCTCGTTGAACGCGGGCAGCACGATGAGCGTGCCCTGGGGCCTCGGAAGCATGAAGGGATCGTATCAGCGGCGACGGCCGCGGGCCCGGCGACGGGCCCGGGGGCCGGGCGGTACAGGGGGCACGCACCGTCGGTGTGGGAGGATGACCCCCGCGACACGTGAGAGGAGAATCTGGTTCCGTGAAGCTCATCTGGCGGACCTTGCGCCGCCTGCTGCCCATCCTGCCCCCGGAGGAACGGACGTTCCTGTGGTGGTTCGTGGTCCTCTCCAGCGCACTCGCCCTGCTCGACATCCTCGCCCTCGGCATCCTCGCGCTGTCGCTGGGGTCGATGGTGCAGTCGGCGCCGATCAACCTGCCCGGCATCGGGGAGATCGGCATCGACGGCTACGTGTGGGTGCTGCTCGCGGTGTCGCTGCTGATCATCCTGAAGTCGGGCCTCAACGTGCTCCTGCAGTGGGTCGCGACCCGCAAGTTCGCGCAGTACGAGCTCGCGGTCGGCGACCGACTGTTCGACGCGTACATCCGCGCGCCCTGGGTCGAGCGCATCACGCGCAGCACCTCGCAGCTCGTCCGGCTGGTCGACGTGGGCGTCGCGACGACGACGGCGGGGTTCCTGCTCCCGGTGATCACCCTGCCGTCGCTGATCACGACGTTCATCGCGGTCCTCGTGGTCGTGCTCGTCGCGGCCCCGCTCACGGCGCTCATCACCGTCGTCTACCTCGGCCTGATCGGCCTCCTGCTCTACCGCTGGGTGTCGCGCCGCGCCGTGCAGGCCGGGCGCGTGAACCGCGACTACTCGATCCGCGCCGCGGCGATCATGACCGACATGGTCAACGCCCTGAAGGAGATCACGCTGCGCAACAAGGCCGCCGAGGTCGCGGCCAACGTGCACCGCAACCGCGTCGCCTCGACCCGGGCCCGCGCGAACCTCTACTTCCTCGGCGGCGTGCCGAAGTTCGTGCTCGACGGCGCCCTCGTCGGCGGCTTCGTGATCGTCGGCGGCGCCGCCTACCTCGTCGGGGGGCTCTCCGAGGCGATCGCCGCGGTCGCGCTGTTCGGCGTGGCCGGCTTCCGCATCGTGCCGTCGATCATCTCGTTCCAGGGCCTGCTGACCAACGCCCAGGCGAACGCCCCGCACGTCGAGATGGTCGTGACCGACGTCGAGGACGCACAGGAGCACCTGCGCCGCGCCGAGGAGATCGGCCACGAGCCGCTGCGCGGCGAGCCCCAGCACCTCCGGCTGAGCAACGTCGCCTTCTCGTACCCCGACGCCGAGCGGCCGGCGATCGAGGGCGTCGACCTCGACATCCCCATCGGCTCGACCCTCGGACTCGTCGGGCCGTCGGGAGCGGGCAAATCGACCGTGGTCGACATCCTGCTCGGCCTCATCTCCCCGTCCGAGGGCACGATCGAGGTCGACGGCATGCCGCTCGAGCGGGTGCTCGCGGCCTGGCGCGACCGCGTGGGCTACGTGCCGCAGCAGGTCGCGCTGTTCAACGGCAGCGTCGCGCAGAACGTCGCGCTCTCCTGGGAGGGCGAGATCGACTACGAGCGGGTGCGGCGCGCGCTGGAGCGGGCGCAGCTCTGGCCGGCGATCGAGGCTCGGCCCGGCGGCATGGACTCGCGCATCGGCGACGCCGGCATCTCGCTCTCCGGCGGCCAGCGCCAGCGGCTCGGGATCGCGCGAGCGCTGTACAGCGAGCCGCTCGTGCTCGTGCTGGACGAGGCGACGAGCGCCCTCGACACGAAGACCGAGGCCGACGTGGCGCGCGCCATCCGCGAGCTCCAGGGCAAGGTCACGGTGGTGTCGGTGGCCCACCGCCTGTCGACCGTGCGCGACAACGACCAGCTCTGCTACCTCAACGACGGACGCATCGTCGCGAAGGGCACCTTCGCCGAGCTCGTCGCCCAGGTGCCCGACTTCAAGGTCCAGGCGGCGCTGGCCGGCCTGACGTGATCGGCGGCGACGGATGACGCCGGGTCCCGCCTCGCTCGCCGCACGCGTGCGCGCGGCGCTGCCCCGGCCGGTGGTGCGCGGCATCGACCGCGCGCTGTCGGCCGTGCCGGACCTGCGCCGTGCGCCCGAGCCGATCCGTCCGCCCGACGGCGCACGCCGCCTGCTCGTCGCCCCCGCGAACTTCGCGGGGCAGGGGTGGGCGTGGGCGCGCGCCGCCGAGCGGATCGACGGCGTCGGCGCACGGAGCATGACGCACCGCGGCGCCGCGGGCTTCGGCTTCCGGAGCGACTACGAGGTCGACACGCGCGCGTTCCTGCGCTCCCGCGGCTGGCAGCGCGCGCAGTTCGCCGCGGTGTCGAGCGGGTTCACGCACGTGCTCGTCGAGGCCGAGCTCCCGATCTTCGGCGGACTGTTCCGCGGCGACGTCGCGCGCGAGGTCGCCGCGCTGCGCGCCGAGGGGGTGCGCGTGGCCATGGTCGCCCACGGCTCCGACGTGCGGCTGCCCAGCCGGCACCGTTCCCTCGACACCGATTCCCCGTTCGCCCCCGGCCGCTTCGACGGCACCGACGACCTCGAGCGGATGGCGCGGCGCAACCTCGACGTCCTCGCCCGCGTCGGCGCGCCGGTCTTCGTCTCGACGCCCGACCTGCTGGCCGACCTCCCGGACGCGACCTGGCTGCCCGTGGTCGTCGGGGAGCGCTGGCTCGACGACGCCGGTGCGGATGCTCCGGCGGTGCTGCAGGCTGCGGTGCCGACGGTCGTGCACATCCCGAGCCGTGCGGGGCTGAAGGGCAGCGCGGAGATCGAGCCCGTCATGCGGCGGCTCGACGCCGAGGGACTGGTCCGCTACGAGCGCCGCGAGGGCGTGGCGGCGGACGCGATGCCCGAGCTGTACCGCCGGGCCGACGTCGTGCTCGACCAGTTCGCGCTCGGCTCGTACGGCGTGGCGGCGTGCGAGGCGCTCGCGTCCGGCCGGGTCGTCGTCGGCCACGTGCGCGGCGAGGTCCGCGAGCACGTGCGGCGGGAGGGAGGCGCGGAGCTGCCGATCGTCCAGGCGCGCGCGAGCGAGCTCGAGGGCGTCATCCGCGACGTCGTCGCCGATCGGGACCGCTTCCGCGTCGTCGCCGCGCAAGGACCGGCGTTCGTGCGCTCGGTGCACGACGGCGGCCGGTCGGCCGAGGTGCTCGACGCGGCCTTCCTCTCGGCCTAGCGGCCGCTCGGGCTCAGCGCTCGAACGTGTCGCGCCAGGCCTCGGGCGAGGTGATCCCGGGCAGCGCCTCGCGGTACCGCTTCGACAGCTCGGGCCAGCGGCGCTTCAGCTCGCGGTGCAGCCGTCGGCTCTGGCGGACGAGCCGACGGAACTCGCGCGGGTCGCGCGTGTAGCGCACCTTTCCGGTGCCGTCGGCCGTCGAGACGAGGGCGCTGTCGTAGACCGGCAGCCGGAACCAGGTCGCGTCGCGCTTGGCGAGCTCGACCTGCGGCGCGGCGATGTTGCGCGGCTGCGGCTTCGTGAACCACTGGCGCGCCACCATCCGTGCGGTGAAGATCACGAGCGGGATACCGCGCGGCCCCTTCGCAGGCTTGCCGTCGGGCCCCAGCGGGAAGACCTTCTTGCCCTCGACGGTGGCGGGGACCTCCTCCTCGGTCTTCAGCACGGTCTTCTCGGGGAAGCGCTTCGCCTCGGCCCGGAGCTCGCCGAGGATCGAGCCGATCTCGGCCTGCATGTGCGCCGGGCCGCGCAGCACGTCCTTCAGCGCCCGGTGGCGGAGGGTCACCGGGTAGTACTGCATCGACAGCAGGTGGCGGAGGTCCCATCGCCAGCTGTCCTCCATGAGCTGGCCGCCGTCGTCGAACGGGGAGTGCAGCAGCGCGGCGACGAACCGGTTGCGGGCGTGGAAGTACGCCTGCCAGTCGATCGAGTCGTCCTTGTCGAGCCACGACACGTGCCAGAGCGCCGCGCCGGGCAGCGTCACGGTGGGGTAGCCGTTCGCGCGGGCGCGCAGGCAGTACTCGGCGTCGTCCCACTTGATGAAGGCCGGCAGCGCCAGGCCCGCGTCGCGCAGCGTCGCGGTCGGGATGAGGCAGAACCACCAGCCGTTGTAGTCGGTGTCCATCCGGGCGTGCATCCACCGCGTCTGGCGCAGGTTGCTGAACCGGAAGTCGTGGGGGACCTCGTCGTGCGGCTGGGCGTGCCACATGAAGGGTCCGAGGTCCATGCTCTCGGCGAACGCGTGCATCACGGGCCGGTCGAGCAGGTCGAACATGTGGCCGCCGACGATCACCGGCTGGGTCGCGTACCGCGCGAAGCGGACCGAGCGCGCGATGCTCTCGGGCTCGATCGTGACGTCGTCGTCGAGCAGGATCACGTACTCGCTCGCGCCCGCCTCGAGGGTCTCGAGCATCGACCGGGCGAAGCCGCCCGAGCCGCCGAGGTTCGCCTGCTCGATCACCTCGAGTTGGTCGCCCATGCGCTCGGCGATGCCGGGGTACTCGTCGCGGTCGCGGACGAGTTGCGTGCCCTGGTCGACCACGTAGACCCGGTCGAGGACCTCGCCGACCGACGCGTCGGAGGCGAGCGCGTCGAGCGTGCGCACGCAGTAGTCGGCCTTGTTCATGGTCGTGATGCCGATCGAGGCGCGCCCGTCGCGGACGGCCGGCACGTCGGTCTCCCAGGCGGCGTCGCTCAGCACGACCTCGCCGCGCCCGGCGACGATGTCGAACCAGTACCACCCGCCGTCGCCGAACGTGGTCACGGGCAGGTCGACGTGCACGACCGAGCCGTCGCCCGAGAACGACTCGGATGCCACGCGCTGGGGCACGCCCTGCGCGGTGGATCGGTAGACGAGCAGGGTGCCGGACCCGGAGAGCGTGGCACGGAGGCGGATGCGGTCGACGACCGTCCAGTGCTGCCAGTAGGAGGCGGGGAAGGCGTTGAAGTAGCCGGCGAAGGACATCCGCTCGCCGGACGCCACGCGGAACCGGTCACGGCCGAGCACGTCGTCGATGTGCGCGCGGTCGCTCACGCGCACCTCGCGCGTGCCGAATCGGGCCCACACGTCGGCGTCGACGTAGAGGGGCAGGACGTCGGGGTCGCCGTCCTGCGGGAAGACGACGCGCTGCAGCTCGGTCCAGGTCGAGGTCACTGGTTTGCTCTCCGGGGAAGTCGGTGGGACCGACGACCGCCGGCCGCTACGAGCCTACCGCCACCGGAGGCCGGAGGCGTGGCGCGAGCTTCCAGAGCTGGACGCCGAGCACCGCCATCTCGGCCGCGGCCAGGCCCCACGCCACTCCGGGCGAGCCGAGCAGCAGCAGGAGCGGGATCATCAGCGCCGTGCCGACCACCGCGCCGGCGATCGTGCTGGTCGAGAGCACGCGCGACATCCCGAGCGCCGTCAGGCACGCGAAGCCGGTCAGCTGCGAGGCGAGGATCGCCGCGAGGTTGACGCCCATGGGGATCGCGAGGTCCCAGCCGATCTCGAGCGAACCGCCCGAGAGGATGCCGCCGGCCCATGGCGAGAGGAGCGCGTACGCGAGTCCGCCGAGCGCGCCCAGTCCGAGTGCGATGAGCGTGACCCGCCGCGCACGTCCGGCGAGCACCTCCGGGTCGGGATGCGGCACCCAGCCCTGCGCGACCTGCACGATCGGGCGGGTTGCGTACAGCGCGAGCCGCACCATCCGCTCGGCCAGCGCGTACACCGCCGTCGCCGCGGGCACGAACAGCTCGACGAGCACGATCGGCACGTTCACGTAGACCGAGGACGTCGCCGACATCGCGACCGTGTGGCCCTGGCCCCTGAGGTTGCGCACCGCGCGGACGGGGGAGAGCGTCATTCGCCACCCGTCGTGCCGGCGCAGGATGTCGACGGTGCAGACCAGCGCCGAGACGACGACCCCGGCCAGCTGCAGGGCGGCGAACCAGACGGCGTCGCCGGTCGCGATCACGGCGCCCGCGCCGGCGAGCGTGCCGATGAGCCGGGGCGCGGTGTCGAGCAGGAGGAAGCGGATGGGGCTGCGCTCGCCGACGTAGAACCAGCCGGCCCCGAGCGCGACGAGGATGCCGCTGATCGTCGTCAGCGCCGCGAGCAGCGGCTGCGCCGGCACGATCGCGATGGCCAAGACCACGGCGATCGGCACGACGACAATGCTCAGCCACACGCGGCTCAGCACGGAGTCGGCGAAGTAGCGGCCGCGCTCGTCGACCGGACGCGACGCGACCTCGGTCGGGCCGACCACGCCCCAGCCGTAGACGGCCAGCACGAACGCGAACCCGGACACCGCCTGGGCGACCGCGATCGTGGCCCACGACTCGGTGCCCGCGGCGATGATCACCGCCGGGATGACCAGCAGGCTCACGATGCCGCTGAGTACGACCGAGAGGCCGTATCCGCCCAGCGCGCGCGCGATCACGCCCCTGCGCATGCGGTCCTCCTCATCGATCGGGCAGCGCGCCCGTCGGCATGCGCTGATCCGCCCCATTCTGCCGCATGGGCCTCGGCGCCCAGTACCGGCGGCCGGGCAAGCCCCACGCGCCTGCGTACACTGGTGGCGGCCGTCTCGCGAGCGGCCACTACGCCCTACCCCGCCAGAAAGACCGCAGACCGCCATGCCGAGACCGCGACGATCCGCCTCGAGGCGTCCGGCGACACTGCTGGTCACCCGACATCGGCTGTCCTGGGCGGCCGCCACCGGCGACGGGGTCCTCGACGTGGAGGTCGACGGCCGCCGCCTCTGGTCCGCCGCCGTCCCCATGCCGGGTCGCTTCGGCCGGCGGGCCCTCGTATGGCCCCGCGCGCTGGCCCGTCATCTCGGTGGCGTGGGCGAGATCGTGCTCCGCGAGCAGTCGACGGGCCAGGTCGTCGCCCTGGGCGGCTACTCGCTCGGCTCGCCCGCGGATCGGAAGACGATCCGCGAACTCGCCGCGGACGGGGTCGTGGTCGACAAGTGGGGCAAGCTGGTCGTCGCGCCCACTCGGAAGCTGCACCGCGCCCTGATGGCGGGCCTGGACCGGGTCCTCGCCGACCTGCAATCCGCCGGATACGACGCGAGCATCACCGGCGGCACCCTGCTCGGAGCGATACGGCAGGGCGCGATCCTCGAACGCGACGACGATGTCGACCTCCTCGTGTACCTCGGGCTGAGGCATCCGGCCGACGTCACGCTCGAGTCCCACGCGATCGAGCGGTCGCTCCGCGCGCGCGGTCACCGCATGATCCGGCACAGCGACGCCCACCTCCAGGTACTGGTCGGCGTCCCCGGAGCAGAGACCGCGCACGTCGACATCTTCCTCGGATTCGTCCACGCCGGCGCCTACAACCAGCCGATCGCCGTTCGAGGCACCTTCAGCGAGGACCGGATAGTGCCGCTCCGCTCCGTCGAGCTGGACGGACGGGCCTACCCGGCGGTCGCCGACCCGGAGGGGTGGCTCGAACTCTGCTACGGCCCGGGGTGGCGCACCCCGGATCCCGCCTTCCGGTTCAGCACGCCGTCGACGACGCGTCGTCGATTCGAGAACTGGTTCGGCGTCTACGACCTCAACCGCGACTTCTGGGAGCGGACGGCCCGTGGCCCCCAGCGGGAGCCATGGGCGTGGGACGCCGAGGCCCTGCATGAGCGTTCCCCCCTGGGAGGACGCGTGCTCGACCTCGGATGCGGCCCGGGCCTCCTGTCCCGCCATCTCGCAGAGCGCGGGCACGAGGTGCTCGCCGTGGACTATGCGGACGCGGCGGTGGCGGCGGCGCACGCACTCGCTGCGGGCACGTACCAGGTGCGTCGGCTCAATCTCGCCGACCGGCACGCCACGCTCGAGCTCGCGGCCGACGAACTCGTTCGCGGCCGGCGCGTGGACGTGTTGCTGTCCGACGTGCTCGCATACCTGACCCGATCGTCCCGCGCCAACGTGCTGCTGCTGCTCCGTGCGCTGCTCGCGAGCGGCGGTGTGGCCGTCGCGTCGTTCCCGGTCAATCCATCGCTGAGATACGACCATCACCGGCCCGACACCTGGCACCTCCCGCTCCGGTGGCTCCGGGAGGAGGCCACAGGATTCGGGCTCGACGTCGTGGTCTGCGATCGCCGCAGGCTCAGCACGTCGGCCGGCCTGCGCCTGGTCACGACCGTCGAGCTTCGAGCCGCCGAATGCGAGCGCGCGTCGCCCGCGACCGCACCCGCATCAGCGCCCGCGCCTGCAGAGGAGATCATCACGTGAAGCGAATCCGGAACGCCGTGCGACGGCTGGTGCCGCGACCGGCGACGACCTCGGCCGACGTGGAGCGGCTCGAACGCCAGATCCTCGAGCTCCGGACGGAACTCGACGAACTCCGCGCCGACTCGGCGCGGATCGCCGAGCTCTACGATTTGGTGTTCGAGCGGCTCCGCCCGCCAGCAGGCTGACCGCACAGCCGGGGCATCGCCGGCCCACGTCCGCATCGGGGAACATCGGCGTCGGGCGACGCGAGCGGCGTGGAGATCAGGCGAGTCGGATGTCGACGACCTGGCCCGTGACGCCGCTCCCGAGGACGCTCAGGCTCGCCCGCGCGACGTCGTCCGGATCGAGGAGGGTGTGCGCCGGCTCCTCGCCGAACGCGTTCGTTCGCATCGGGGTGCGGGTGCGCTGCGGATTGATGCAGTTGACCCGCACGCCCAGCGGCGTCCACTCGTCTGCGAGCGCCTGCGTCAGGTTCACGACCCCGGCCTTGGTCGCTGAGTAGAGGCTGTAGCCCGCGCGCCCGCGCGTGTACGAGCTCGAGGTGAAGAGCAGCAGGTGTCCGCCTGATTGAGCGAGGAACGGCAACGCCTCCTGCGCGATCTCCGCAGGCGCGAGGAGGTTGACATGGAGGGTGGAGCGCAACGTGTTCTCGTCGAGGTCGGCGAGCGGCGCGATCGCGAGTGCGCCCGCGGTGACGACGACGTAGTCGATCCGTCCGGTCGCCGATGCCGCATGCAACGCGCGGCGAACTGCCGCCCGATCGGTGACATCCGTCCCCGTCGTGCTGCGACTGAACGCGAACACGTGCGCTCCGGTGTCGGCCGCCAGTCGCGCGATGCTCGCGCCGATGCCGGAACTGCCTCCGAACACCACGAGAGTCCTGCCGGCCAGATCGGGGACGGTCGCCTCGTCCGTCGACGCGTTCGAGGTCTGGAGCTGGAAGATCTTGTCCGCGATGTGCAGGTCGAGCGGCTCGGTCACCTTCATGTTCTCCGCCGATCCCTCGACCACGCGGATGGGGACTTCGGGCAGGTACTTGAATACGACACCGCAATCGTCGGTTGCGGCGAAGGCGGGGTCGGACGACGCGAGCTCGTAGGCGCGTCGGATCGTGCCGAGCCTGAAGCCCTGCGGGGTCTGACCGCGCCGAAGGCGTGAGCGAACGGGGATGTCGGAGATCAGGCCCTCATCGACTTGGATGATCGTGTCAGCCGAGGGGATCGCGGTGTCGACCGCGTCGTACTCGTCGAGCGCATGGACGCAGTCGCTGATGATCCGATCGTCGATGAAGGGCCGGACCGCATCGTGCAGCAGAACCTTCACCCGGGGGTCGTCGGGCAAGGACTCCAGCGCGAGCCACGTCGTGTCGTTGCGGGTCGCGCCTCCGGGCAGCACTGCTCTGAGTTTCGGGAACCGAGCGCTGCCGACGAGGTGGTCGACCTCGTCCAAGGAGTCGGGGTGCATCATGACGAGGATCTCGTCGATCAAGGGGTTCCGATGGAGCGATTCGATGGTGTGCTCGACGATCGCCTTGCCGGCGACCCGGATGAGCTGCTTGGGGACGCCCAGGCCGAGTCGTGCGCCCACGCCCCCGGCGAGCACCACGGCGACGGTGTGCTCGACGGTCACTATCGGTCGCTCGCCTTCAGTGCGGCGATGGCGTCTTCGACCGGGCCGTCGAAGATCGTCTCCCCCCGTCGGATGACGATGCCGCGAGTGCAGAGCTCCTGGACCATCCCCAGGTCGTGGCTCACGACGAACATCGTCTTGCCCTCGGCCGCCAGTTGCCGGATCCGCGTCTTGCACTTCTCCCGGAACGGGGCATCACCGACTGCGAGCACCTCATCCACGAGGAGGATGTCGAGGTGCGTGTGGATCGCGACGGAGAAGGCGAGCCTGACGAACATCCCGGAGGAGTAGTGCTTGACCTCCGTATCGATGAACTCCCCGATCTCGGAGAACGCGACGATCTCGTCGAATCGCTCCTCGATCTCGGCTCGCGACATGCCGAGGATGGCCGCGTTCAGGTACACGTTCTCGCGACCGGAAAGGTCCGGATGGAATCCTGCTCCGACCTCGATGAGACCGGCGACGCGTCCTCGGGTGAGGATCCGCCCGCGGTCGGGTCGGAGCACTCCCGAGATGAGCTTCAGCAGGGTGGACTTGCCGGAGCCGTTGTACCCCAGGAGCGCGACCGATTCGCCTTCCTGGACGCGGAAGTCGATGCCCTGGAGCGCGTCGAACGTGCTCGTGAGGGGCTTGCGCCGGGTCCAGGCGACGAAGAGCTCCTTGAACGACTGCGTGTGACGGAGCGTGAAGCGCTTCGCGACGTCCTCGACGATGATGCTCGGGCGCGAATCAGAGATCCTGGGCAAAACGGCCCTCCAGCCGACGGAAGACGAGCTGGCCCACGATGACCCAGGCGACCACGATCACCATCGCGACGACCGCCAGCACCCACAGGCTCTCGGGGCGTTCCATCGTCTCGGGGGTCGTCGGAAACCAGAATGCGGAGTGGAACAACTCCACCGCCACCGTGAGCGGGTTGGCCATGTAGAGCTCGAACAACCACGTCGGCAGCTTGTCGCGCACGACGGTGAACGAGTAGAGCACCGGCGCCGTCCACGTCGCGAACAGGAGGATGATCTCGACGACGTTCTGGGCGTCGCGGAACGACACGTTGAGCGCGCCGAAGAAGAGCCCCAGGCCGAGCGCGAAGGCCAGTACGACGACGATCGCGAGGAGGGCGCCGGCGACCTGGACGAGCGTGGGAACCCAGCCGGCGACGAGGACGACCACCACCAGGATTGCGAGCTGCGGAAGGAAGTGAACGAAGGCGATGAAGACGTCGGCGATCGGGAACAGCTCGCGCGGCAGATAGATCTTCTTCACCAGCGCCTTGTTGTTCACGATGGACTTCGTCGCGTTGCTGAAGGCCTCGTTGAACAGGTTGACCACGATGATCCCGGAGAACAGGTAGATCGGGAAGTTGTCGATGCCGTGGTTGAGGTTGAGGAACACGCCCATCACGACGTAGAAGATCGCGAACTGGGCGGCCGGCTTCACGTACGACCAAGTCCAGCCGAGGACCGAGCCGTGGTACCTGGTCTGAATGCCCTTGCGGACGAGGAGTCGCAGCAGGTAGCGGTAGCGGAACACGTCGAGGATTCCGCGTCCGCTGCCCGGGACGTCGAAGCCCGCGAGGTCCTCGGCAGGGGCGGGCGTGGTCACTCGGGGTAGTGTAGCGGCACCCTGCTGGGCACCTGTCCGTGCTCCGGGGTGATGATGGTGGTGTGCTCACCCGGACGGCGTGAGCGCGTCACGCCAGCTCATGTCGCGCGCCGCCTTGACGGCGCAGACGACCACCAGCATCCATCCGCCCTCCTGCAGGGCGAAGCTCTCGGCGAAGCTCGTCACCGAGATCGCGACGAGCATCAGGGCGGGCCAGAGGTAGACCACGCTGCGACGGTTCGACGCGAGCAGCCACGAGCGCACCAGAGCGACGCCGATGAGGGCGGCGAACAGGAGCATGCCGATGACGCCCACCTGGAAGTACGCATCGATCCAGGCGCTCAGCGCCGACGTGAGGTCGCGGCCGACGGCGCGCTCGATCCAGACGTAGGGTGGAGCGTCAGGCCAGCGTCCCACCCAGCCCCAGCCCTGCAGCGGGTTCGCGGCGAGGTATCGCGACACCTCGCGCCAGACCTCGAGGCGCACGTCGAACTCGCCGCGCGCGTCGAGGAATTCGATGATGCGGATGCGCAGGACCCAAGCGGTCACCAGGCCGACCACCGCGGCGATCAGCAGGGCGAGCTGCCAGCGCCACCGGGTCGCCGCGGCGACCCGGCGCAGGCCGTACAGGGCGGCGAGGGCGACGAGCGAGGCGCCGAGCGCGATCCAGGTGACGGGCGACCCGGCGAGGACGATGCAGGCGGCCGCGAGCGCCAACGAGGCGATGGCGCGGGCCCGCTGCACGCTTCGCGTGCGCCACTCGATGATGAACGTGAGCAGGGCGATGAGCGCCACGAACCCGAGCAGGTTGCGGGAGCCGAAGATGCCCTGGATCGGTCCGAGCGAGGCGATGTCGCCGCGGATGCCGAGGAAGACGATGGGCAGGTCCAGCAGGATGCCCGAGAGCACCTCGAGCGCGACGGAGGCGGCGAGCAGCACGCGGAAGACGTCGCCGAACGCCCGCACGATCTGGATCGTGTCCCGCATGAGCGCCGTGAAGATGCCGAGCACGCCGAACGCCACGAGGTAGGCGAACCGGAGCAGTGTCGTGCCGGGGACGTCGCTCCAGATGACCGATGCGCCGGCCCATCCGACGAACACGAGGATCGTCAGGGGCAGGATGCCGTACCACTCGACGGCGCGCCATCGGGCCACGAGCGAGAGCGCGCAGAGCACGAGCAGCGCCGCGAGCGCGGACAGGAGGCCGGGCCAGCCGACCAGCGAGCGCACCGCATGCGTCGAGAACGCGAGCCCGATCGCGATGAGGGTGAGCGCCTGGGCGAATCGTGCCGATCCGGCGAACTCGCGCAGCGCCGCCCTCACGGACGCACCCGCGGCCGGGCGAACCGGCGCGGCCGGCGCGTCGGCGCCATCGCGGGCAATGGTTCGGGAGCCCATTGCCGCTGCTTCGTGCCCCACGCGATGGCGATGAGCAGGACCCAGCCCGACTCGATGAGGATGCGGCTCTCGGCGAACGACTGGCCGATGAGCGCGACCAGAGCGAGCAGTGGGATGAGCGAGGCCGCCGAGTAGCCCAGTCGCGTGCCGCGTTCGTCCATCGGCGGGTCGACGGCGAGGAACCAGGTGCGCCACAGTGCGCCGAGCACGATCGACGCGAAGGCGATGAGTCCGACGACGCCGAGCTGCAGCCAGACGTCGAGCCAGGCGTTGTGCGCCTGGAGGTACTCGACGCCCTTGCGGACGGCGAGGTCGTCGTACGGCTCGACCCAGGGCGCCCAGTAGCTCACCCATCCCCAGCCCAGCCACGGGCGCTCGGTCGCGAGTCCGATCACGGCATCCCAGATGTCGAGTCGGCCGGTGAGGTCGTCGCCCTTCCCGAACAGGTCGAGCAGGGTGTTCCAGAAGACGGCGAGGAGGGCGATGGAGGCGGCGAGGGTCGCGGCGGCCGTCGCGTACACGACCCTCCGGCGATCCGGACCGACCCGTCGCGCCCAGAGCGCGAACGCGAGGGCGACGGCGACGACGACCGCCACGACGATGACGGTGGCCGAGCGCGTGAGCGCGAGGACGAGCGAGGCCACCACGAGCCATCCGATGCCCTGGGCGCGACGCATGCCCCCGCTGGCCAGCAGTGCGCCGAACAGGATGACGGCGAGGAGCGCCGCCATGGCGAGCAGGTTCCGGCTCGCGACGATCCCCTCGATCGGACCGCCCTCGAACAGCAGCGCGCGGGACCAGTAGAACGCCATCGGGAGCGTGCCGGCGTCGGGATCGAAGTCGGGGAAGTTGGGCAGCAGCGGCTCGCGGACGAACACCGCGACCCAGAGCTCGAAGAGCAGCGACAGGACGAGGAGCCACTTGAGCGCTCCGCCGAGTGCGCGGAGGAAGCCGTGCCAGCCGAGCGACAACGCCAGCGAGAGTGCGACGAACGTGGTCGCGAGCGTGAGCGCGACGGCGACCGCGCTCGTGCCGGGGTAGTTCGACCACACGATCGAGGCGGTAGCGACGATGAGGAAGGCGAGCGTCGACTTGGGCACGCGCCGCCACGCGAGGCGCGGGCGGTACGCCAGCCACAGCCAGACGGCACCCACCACGACGAGCGCGGCGATCGCGCCGAAGCCCCACCAGCCCAGCAGGTTGCGCCAGAACTGTCCGGCGAAGGCGGTGAAGAGGGCGAACGTGGCGAACGCGCCCGCGTACGCGTCGCGTCGGCCCGTGGTCATGCCGACAAGGCTACCGCCCGGATCCGGACCGCGCGGGCGCCCGGCGGTCGGCGGGGACCGCAACGTGGGCGAGAATGTCAGGGGCCGTCGAACAGCAAGGAGCGATGTGAAGATCTCGGTGATCGGGTGCGGGTACCTCGGCGCGGTGCACGCCGCTGCCATGGCCAAGCTGGGCCACGACGTGGTCGGAATCGACACCGATGCCTCGAAGGTGGCCAAGCTCACCGCCGGAACCGCGCCGTTCTTCGAGCCCGGCCTCGACGAGCTCCTGCGCGAGGGAATCGAGTCGGGGCGCCTGCGCTTCACGACCGACATCGCCGAGGCGTCGGACGCTCGCGTGCATTTCGTCGCGGTCGGCACCCCGCAACTCCCGAACGCCGACGGCGCCGACCTGCGGTTCGTCGACGGTGCATTCGACGCGCTCGCCGGCGCGGCGACCGCCGGCTCGCTCATCGTGGGAAAGAGCACGGTCCCCGTCGGGACCGCCGCCGACCTCGTCAGGCGGATCAGGGAGGCAGGCTGCGACGCGCTCGTCGCCTGGAACCCGGAGTTCCTGCGGGAGGGCTTCGCGGTGGCCGACACCCTCACTCCGGATCGACTCGTGTACGGCGTCGACGACGCGCACGCGACCAAGATGCTCGATGAGGTCTACGCCGACATCCTCGAGCGCGGCACTCCCCGGATCGTCACCGACTTCGCCACGGCCGAGCTCGTCAAGACGGCGGCGAATGCGTTCCTCGCCACGAAGATCAGCTTCATCAACGCCATGGCCGAGATCGCCGAGACGACGGGGGCGGATGTCACGACGCTCGCCGACGCGATCGGTCACGACGCGCGGATCGGGCGCCGGTTCCTGAACGCCGGCATCGGCTTCGGCGGCGGCTGTCTGCCGAAGGACATCCGCGCCTTCACCGCGCGAGCCGAGGAACTGGGCCGTGCGGAGTCCGTTGCGTTCCTTCGTCAGGTCGACGCGATCAACCTGCGCCGTCGCGAACGCGCCGTCGAACTGGCGATCGAGCTGCTGGGCGGTTCGGCCTTCGAGCGGCGCGTCGCGGTTCTCGGGCTCACGTTCAAGCCCGACTCGGACGACGTGCGGGATTCGCCTGCGCTCGACGTTGCCGCGCGCCTGCACGGACTCGGTGCCGAGGTCGTCGCGACCGATCCGCACGGCATCGAGAACGCCCGGCTGCGTCATCCGCAACTGCATTACGTCGGCTCGGCAGGCGAAGCGGTCGCCGGAGCCGACCTCGCGATGCTCGTGACGGAGTGGGGTGACTACCGGTCACTCGACCCGCTTCTGGTCGCAGCAAGCATGGCGACGCCGCGGATCATCGATGCGAGGAACGTGCTCGACGCGCGAGCGTGGCGCGACGCCGGATTCGAGTTCCGGGCGCTCGGCAGGACGTAGACGGCCCTCGCCCGCCTTGGGTGGGCCGGCGTGCGGACGCCCTCGAGCGAGAGAGCGCGGCATGGTGGCACTGGAGCGCCTGCGGCCCGATGCCCCGTACCATCCGAGATAGAATCGTCGCGGCCGATCCCACTCGCGGCTGCCGTCCCTCGCACCACTCGCTTGCTTCGCGGGGATCCCCCATCCCCGAACCTCTGCAGGAGCACACGTGAGCCAAGCGCCCAAGATCTCGATCGTCATGCCCCTCCACAACGACGAGGAGTGGGTAGGCAACGCGCTGGAGAGCTGCCTTCGCCAGACGCTCCGCGACATCGAGGTCGTCTGCGTCGACGATGGCTCGACGGACGGCACCTGTGCGGTGGTGGAGGCACACCAGGCCCGCGATCCGCGGATCCGCCTGATCAGGATGGACGCCAACCTCTCGGCCTTCCAGGCGCGCCGCCGCGGAGTGGAAGAAGCAGCCGCGCCGTACGTCCTCTTCCTCGACGGCGACGACGAACTCGCGCCCGACGCTGCTCGCGCGACCTTCGCACGAGCACGCGCGAAGTCGGCGGACATCGTCGCCTTCGGGGTCGACATCGTGATGCCTGACGGGTCGACCGGAGGTGCATTCGAGGCGTCGCTGCAGCCGGTGCACCGGGTGCTCGCCGGCGCCGACATCCTGACGTCGAAGTTCCCGCCCGGACGGGTCGCGCAGGGCCACCTCTGGTGCAACCTGTACCGACGCGACCTGCTCCGCGACGTGTACGCGGGCTTCCCGCAGGATCTGACGCTCTTCCGCGCGAACGACATCCCGATCACCTTCCTCGCCTTGGCCAAGGCGAACACGTACGTCTCGACTCCGCGGCACCTCTACCGCTACTTTTTCCGTCGAGGACGGAGCGGGCATCGCGCCGAGGACCTGGACGCCTTCCGCTTCTACCTCGGGGCCATCGACTCGATCGAGTGCATCGACGCGGACGTCCGCGCGGTCGCTGCGAGCCGAGGCGACTCGACCCCCATCGTCGCGAGCTATGAGTCGGCTCGGCTCTCGATCATCGGAAACGTGCTGAAGTACTGCGTCAACAACGTCTCGGAGGAGATCCAGGCGGACTGCCTGTCCCTGCTCGTCGAGCGCGTCGGCGAGGCGGACGTGATCCGCGCGGCGGCGGACTTCTGCGAGAGCGCGCTCCCGCTCCTCACGAGCCGGGCGAGCGCGCCCTCGCCCCTCGGAGATCCGAGGCGCGTCGTCATCGCGACCAATGACATGCGGACCGGCGGACTGCAGGGGGTCGTCGCGGCGCAGGCCCGTCTCCTCGTGCAGAACGGCCTCTCCGTCACCGTCGCCGTGAACGAGATGGACGGGGCGGTACACGACCTGCCTCCCGGGGTCGGGCTGGTGGAGATCGCCGGTGCGACCCGAGCCGAGAAGCTCCGCAGCTGGCTGGAGGTGTGCGGATCACACGATCTCGTGATCGATCACCACATCCTGTACAACCAGAACTGGCCATTCTTCGCGCTCATCGCGCAGACGATCGGCGTACCGACGATCGGCTGGCTCCACAACTTCGCGCTGCGCACGGTATACGACTTCAGCACGCAGGGGTCGTTTCTCGGCGCCTACCTTCCCCTCCTCAGAACGGTCGTCGTCCTCTCGACGGAAGACGTCTCGTTCTGGAAGCTGCAGGGCATCGAGCACGTGGTCTGGCTGCCGAATCCGCCCTCGCCGATGCTCTCCGGGCTTGGTGCGCGGGACGCCAGGACGCCGCCGACCGACCGGATCAACCTCGTATGGTGGGGCCGCCTCCAGCAGCACACGAAGCAGGTGCGGGACCTGATCGCCGTGGCCGAGCATCTGCGGATGCTCGAGGTGGACTTCCACCTGACGATCATCGGTCCCGACACCGCGGATCTGTCCGCAGCGGATCTGCTCGCAGACGCGACGGCTCGCGGCGTGGCGGACGCCGTCAGTCTGCCCGGGCCCCTCCACGGCGACGAGCTCGTCCGCGCACTCTCTGAGGCGCACCTCCTCCTCTCGACCAGCGTGATCGAGGGCAATCCGCTCACGCTCGTCGAGGCGCAGGCGATGGGACTTCCCGTGGCCATGTACGAGCTGCCGTGGGTGGAGAGCACCAAGAACAACGACGGAGTCTCGGCAGTGCCGCAGGGGTCCATTCCCGAGCTCGCGCGGCTGGTCGCCCGGATCAGTCGTGATCCGGCGTACTACCGCGCACTCTCGGAGGCGTCGATCACTGCCGCGCACCGGGCCCGCACGCACGACATGTCCGCCCTGTACGCGCAGCTCCTCGGGGAGAGACTGCCACCTGAGTTCTCGCCGGAGCCCTCGATCGACGATGCGTCACTGCTGCTCAAGTGGATGACCTTCTATTCCGAACGGAATGTGCGCGCCCAGGCTCGTCTCAGCCGTCGCCTCCGTGCTCGCCTGGCTGCCGAGTTGGAGGCCACCCGGAGGTCGTTCACCTTCAGGGTCGGGCGAGTCGTCGCGTTCCTGCCGAGGCAACTCGCACGTGTCGTCCGCCTGCTCTCCGGAGCCGCCGGTGGCCCGGCCATGCCAGCGGACTCGGCCCGACCCGGTGCGTCGCCGGCGGAGCTTCCGCCGCCGCCCTCGCCCGGAGCGCGTCGCCGCCCCGGGCTGACGTCGCGCGGAGGTGCCGGCAGCGACCGCGAACGAATCGGACTGTTCCGCAAGCCTGGTGATGGCCGCACGCGCGGCGAGACAGCTCTGGGGGACCGCGAGGCGACCGGAAGCCCGAACGCTGCGGCGGACATGCGTGACCGCGTCGCCGCACCACGGTCCAACTAGCGGCGGGCGCGCACGGTGAGAGGGGTCCGCGATCTGGGGAGACGGGTCCTCGCACCCGTCGCGGCGAGACTGCACCGTGTTCGCGGCCGCATCGCCGCGACGGTCTCCGGTTCCGCCCGTGCCGACGGATGGGTCAGCTTGGTGATGCCGGTCCACGATGTCGCCGGCTATGTCGACGACTCGATCCGTTCCGTGCTCTCGCAGGGGTACTGGCGTGTCGATCTCGTCGTCGTGGATGACGCGTCGGAGGATGAGACCCTCGCTCGGGTGCGTCGTTGGGTGCGCCGCGACCCTCGTGTACGACTCGTCGAGGCGTCGTTCCGCGACGTGAATGCCGCGCGAAACCTCGGGATCACGCACGCGAGGGGTGAGTTCCTCGCGTTCCTCGACGGCGACGACCTGATGCTGGCCGGCGCGCTGCGAGACCTCGTCGGGTCTCTGCAGGCGACCGGCTCGGATTTCGCGGTCGGCGGGTACGACCGACTGACCGACGGCCGGCGGACGCCGCCGGCGTTCTGGATCGGTGAAGCGCACCGCCGGGATCGACCCGCGACCAAGGTGACGGATTTCCCGGAGATCATGGTCAACGCGGTGCAGTGGACGAAGGTGTATCGCCGCTGGTTCTGGGATTCGGCGGGGCTGGCGTTCCCCTCGGGCGGCCACTTCCAGGACCAGCTGGTCAGCGCGTCGGCCTACGCGCGCGCCGAGCGCATCGACGTGCTCGCCCGCCCGGTGGTCGCCTGGCGTATCCGATCCGACGGCTCCTCGATGACCCAACAGGGGGTGCGCGCGGCGCAGGTGCGCGACCGCTTCGCCACCGCGATCGGCGCTCTCGAGGTGTTGGAACGCGAGTCGATTCCCGATGTGCACGAGGCGAGGCTCGGGCAGTTCCTCGGCTACGACGCCGCCGTCGCAACGGCCGAGCTCCCTCGCATGGGAGGCGACGCATACATTGCGCTCCGAGACGGCCTCGGCGCGCTGGCCCCCGAGGCGAACCATCCGATCTGGAACGTCGTGCCCGCCGAGTACAAGGTGCTCTTCGAACTCGTCCTGCGCGACGATCGTGAGCGCGCGCTCGAGTACATCGCACGCGGCGGGCTCGACCTCCTGCGTCATGGACTCACCCGGGTCGACGGCGTCGATTACGTCCGCATGCCCTTCTGGGGCGACCAGGCAGCTGCGATCCCGCTCGTCCGGTTCCGTGCGGCTCCGAGGGAGTTGCGCGCGTTCGCGCAGGCGTCCGCCCACTGAAGGGAACCGCGTCCGCGCCGAGTGGCGCGCGGCCGGGTTCACGTACCGCGGGCTCGGCCGGTCGTAGCCGGCGGATGCCGCGGGCGGCATCCGCTCCGCGGCATCCGTCACGGCACGACCGCCGGCGTCGGGCTCAGACGAACGCGGCCTGACCCGTGATCGAACGGCCCACGATGAGCGTGTTCATCTCGCGCGTGCCCTCGTAGGAGTAGAGCGCCTCGGCGTCGGCGAAGAACCGCGCGACGTCGTAGTCGAGCACGATGCCGTTGCCGCCGCACACCTCGCGAGCCCAGCCGACCGTCTCGCGCATGCGCTCGGTGGCATAGGTCTTCGCGAGCGAGGAGTGCTCGTCGCGCTGCTCGCCGAGATCCTGCATCTCGGACACCCGGACGACCATGGCGAGCGAGGCGGTGATGTTGCCGAGGCACTTCACGAGCAGGTCCTGGATGAGCTGGTGCGCCGCGATCGGCTTGCCGAACTGCTCGCGCTCCGTCGCGTAGCGGACGGCGGCCTCGTAGGCGCCGATCGCGGTGCCGACCGCCGCCCAGGCGACCTCGGCGCGGGTCTGGCGCAGCACGGCCGCCGTGTCGCGGAAGGAGTTCGCGTTCTGCAGCCGCAGCGACTCGGGCACGCGGACGTCGGTGAGGGTGATGTCGGCGTTCTGCACGATCCGCAGGCTGATCTTGCCCTCGATCTTGGTGGCCTCGTAGCCGGGCGTCGAGGTGGGCACGATGAAGCCCTTGACCTGCCCGTCGGCCTCGTCCTTCGCCCAGATGACGGTGATGTCGGAGAAGGTGGCGTTGCCGATCCAGCGCTTCGCGCCGTTCAGCACCCACTCGTCGCCCTCGCGACGCGCGGTCGTGCGCAGTCCCCGGGCCGAGTCGGAACCGGACAGGGGCTCGGTGAGGCCGAACGCGCCGATGACCTCGCCGGACGCGAGCTTCGGGATCCACTCCCGCCGCTGCTCGTCGGACCCGGCGACCGCGATCGACCCGGTCGCGAGGCCGTTCTGCACGCCCACGAAGGTGCCGACGGAGGCGTCGACCCGTGCGAGCTCGAGCGCCACGAATCCGCGGAAGACCGCCGAGTTCTCGAACGGCCGGGCCTCGTCCCATGCGAAGGACAACGTCCCGAGGTCGGCGAGCGGCTTCACGACCTCCATGGGGAACTCCGCACGCTCCCAGCGGTCGTTCACGATCGGCTTCACCTCGCGCTCGAGCCACTCGCGCAGGGCGGCGAGTGCCTCCTTCTCGCGCTCGGTGAGTCGGGAGGCGTAGGAGTAGAAGTCGCTCGCGAGCGGCTCGAAGGTCATGTCGGCTCCAATGCGTGGTCGGATGCCACGAGCCTAGGCACGGTCCGCGACGGGGCCGCAGCCGTTGGTAGCCTGCTGCCAAACCGGGAAAGGACTGCCTCGCGCATGTTTGTCGCCATCCGCAACACACCCAGGGACTATGCGTGGGGTTCCCACACGGCCATCGCCGACTTCCGCGGCGTCGAGCCGAGCGGCGGGCCCGAGGCCGAACTGTGGCTGGGGGCGCACGCGGGGTCGCCCGCCCAGGTGGTCGACGCCGCGGGAACGGGCGTCTCCGACCTCGCCGAGCTCATCGCGTCGAATCCCACGGCCGTGCTGGGGCCGGCGCTCGCCCGCGAGGGCGCTCGCCTGCCGTTCCTCATGAAGGTGCTCGCGGCGGACCGGCCGCTCTCCCTGCAGGCGCATCCGACGCCCGAGCGGGCACGGGCCGGGTTCGCCGAGGAGGAGGCGGAGGGCGTGGCCCTCGACGCCTTCGACCGCAACTACAAGGACCCCTTCGCCAAGCCCGAGTTGATCGTCGCGGTCAGCGAGCGGTTCGAGGCCCTCTCCGGCTTCCGGCCGCTCGACGAGGTGCACGGCGTGATCGCGGTGCTCCGGGCGGCGGACGCCGCGGCCGAGGAGCCGCAGCCGGGCGCGATCGACCTGCTCGAGAGCCGGCTCCGCAGCGACGACCCGCTCCGCGAGACCGTCGAGTGGCTCCTCGAGGACGGCCGCGGCGGCGACACCGGCGAAGCGGCCTGGCTGGTCGAGCGCGTCACGGCGCTCGCGGGGTCCGATGCGGCGACGACCTCGCCGTACGCGGCGTCGTTCCGCACGGTCTCCGACCTCGCCGCGGAGTATCCGGGCGATCCCGGGATCGTGCTCTCGCTGCTGCTGAACCGCGTGACGCTGCGCCGCGGCGAGGCGCTCTTCCTCGATGCGGGGAACATCCACGCCTACCTCTCCGGGCTGGGCATCGAGCTCATGGCGGCCAGCGACAACGTGCTCCGCGGCGGCCTGACGCCCAAGCACATCGACATCCCCGAGCTGCTCGAGGTCCTCGACTTCGCCCCGATCGCGCCCCCGTTGCTGGAGCCGATCGAGGCCGCGCCCGGCGTGCGCGAGTACCGGCCCCCGGTGCCCGAGTTCACCCTGTACCGGGTCGACTCGACGACGGATGCCGCGCGCCTGGCGCTCGTCGGACCGGCCATCGTGCTGGCCGAGGGCGCCGGCGCCTCGGTGGCGAGCGCGGCGAACTCGGCGGAGCTGGGGCGCGGCGACGCCGTCTTCGTCACGCCGGAGGAGGGCGTGCTCGAGATCCGCGCCGAGGGCGCGGCCTGGATCGCGACGACGGGCGTGCCGGCGGCGGGCTGAGCGCCGCGTCCGTCGCCCGACGGAGAGCGGACGCCCAGCCGCGGCGTGCGTACAATACCCGGCGATGCCGACGATCGAGTTCCCCCGCCTCGCCGCGCCGCCGCGCGTGCGCTCGGCCGCGCTCGACGTCGTCCGCGTCGTGGGACTCGCGGCGGTCGTCCTCGGCCACGTCTCGACCGAGGGGATGGTCCGGCCGCTGCTGTACAGCTGGCACGTCCCCGTCTTCTTCGTGATCAGCGGGTACCTGTGGCGGAGCTCCCGGCCCGTGGGCGACGAGGTGCGGCGACGTGCCCGGTCGCTGCTCGTGCCCTACGTGCTGTGGCTCGCCATCGTCACGGTCGCGTGGGCCGTCTTCTCCGCGGTCGTCGCGGGCGGCCTCTCGCTGCCCGATCCGATCGCGCTGGCGCTCGGCGGGTCGCGGATCGGCGGCCAGTACGCGGCGTTCTGGTTCGTCACGGCGCTGTTCGCGGCGGTCGTGGCGATGCGGGCGCTCTCGGCCGTCCGTCCATGGCTCCCCGTCGTCGTCGGGTCGGCGGCGGTCGGCGTCGCGACCGTCGCGCCGGAGCTCGTCTCCACGATCCCGTGGTCGGCCGGCGTGGGGCTCATCGCGCTCGTGTTCCTGGCCTTCGGCCGATGGCTCGCCGAGGTCCGGCACCGGGTGCGCGCGCCGCTCGAGCTCGGCGTCGTGCTGGTGCTCGGCGGACTCGCGATGACCGCGTCCGGACTGGTCGAGCCGGTCGACCTGAAGGTCGCCGACGTCGGCACGCCCGTCGCGGGCCTGGCAGTGGCCGCGGCCGTCTCCGCGGGCCTGATCCTCGTCGCCGAGGTGCTCGCGCCGCGCCTGCCCTCGTGGGCGGCCGGTGCCGCGACGGCGATCGCGTCCGCGGCGATGCCCGTCATCCTCACCCACGCCCTCGTCATCGCCGCGGGTCGCGCGATGGGGGCCCCCGGTGCGCTGATCCTCGTCGTCGCACTGGTGGTGCCGGTCGCGCTCGGCCTGCTCCTCGCGCGCACCCGGCGCGGGCGACTCCTGCTCTAGGCGGACGCCGAGTCGGATGCCGGCGGCATCCGTCGACGCCGTCAGCCGGCCTGGCGCGGCCCGAACACCCGGCGGTACTGGGTGGGCGTGGTCTGCAGCACCTTCACGAAGTGGTGCCGCATGACGGCCGCCGCGCCGAAGCCCGTCTCGCGCGCGACCTCCTCGAGCGTGAGGTCGGTCTCCTCCAGCAGCTGCTGCGCGCGAAGGAGGCGCTGCCGGTTGAGCCAGGCGTTCGGCGTGGTGCCGGTCTCGGCGCGGAACTTGCGTGCGAACGTGCGCGGCGACATCAGCGCCCTGCGCGCGAGGCGGTCGACCGTGAGCTCCTCGTCCAGGTGCTCGACCATCCAGGCGAGGACCTCGGCGAAGGAGTCGGTGCGGCATTCGACGACGGGGGTCTGGATGAACTGCGACTGGCCGCCGTCGCGCTGGGGCGGCACCACCATGCGGCGCGCGATGATGTTGGCCGCGCTCGCGCCGAGCTCGGTGCGCACGATGTGCAGCGCCGCGTCGATGCCCGCCGCGGTGCCCGCGCCCGTGACGACCCGGCCGTCCTGCACGAAGAGGACGTCGGGGTCGACCTCGGTGCGGGGGAACATCCGCGCCATCCGCTCGGTGAACATCCAGTGCGTCGTCGCGCGGCGCCCGTCGAGCACGCCGGCCCGGCCGAGCGTGAACGCGCCGGAGCACACGCTCAGCACCCACGCGCCGCGCTCGACCGCGTCGCGGATCACCTCGAGCACCTCGGGGTGCGCCGGTTCGTCGATGAGCGAGGCGGGCACGGCGACCAGGTCGGCCGTCCGCGCGGCCTCGAGGCCCTCGTGCACGACGACGTCGAATCCGAGCTTCGTGGGGATCGGGCCCGGTTCGGCCGCGACGACGTGGAAGTCGAACGTGGGACCGCCCTGCTCGGACCGGTCGATGCCGAAGACCTCGCAGATGACGCCGAACTCGAAGGGCGCCATCTGCGGGACGGCGATGCAGGCGATGGAGTGGAGCACGGCGACCTCCCGGACGGCCAGGCGGGCTGGCAGGATTGTGTCGATCAGTGGCGAGTCTGCCACTGTCGGCAGGATCTTGCAAGGAGCAGAATTCCTGCCATGGACACCGTCTTCTTCCTCATCCTCGGGGCGCTCGCCGTCTGGGCCGTCGTCGCGACCCTCACGCGCCTCGTCTCGGACGGCTACGGCCGGCCCGAGATCCGCGATCGCGTGCGCCACATCGAGAACCGCCCGCCGCGCAGCGCCTGAGCCCCTCCCGCTAGCATCGTCACGACGCCGGAGGCACCGGCGGCGGAAGGCGGACATGAGCTGGCTGGTCACCGGGGGAGCCGGGTACATCGGAGCGCACGTCGTGCGGGCGTTCCGGGCGCAGGGCATCGACACGATCGTCGTCGACGACCTGTCGTCCGGCCGCAGGGGCTTCCTCCCGGAGGGTGCGCCGTTCGTGCAGGGCACGATCCTCGACGGCGCGCTGCTCGAGCGCACCATGTCCGACCACGGCGTGCAGGGCGTGGTCCACCTCGCCGGGTTCAAGTACGCGGGCGTCTCGGTCTCGCGGCCGCTGCACACCTACCAGCAGAACGTCACCGGCACCGCGACGCTCCTGGGCGCGATGGAGGCCGCCGACGTCGACCGCATCGTCTTCTCCTCCAGCGCGGCCGTGTACGGCACCCCCGACGTCGACCTCGTCACGGAGGAGACGCCCAAGCGGCCCGAGTCGCCCTACGGCGAGTCGAAGCTGATCGGCGAGTGGCTGCTCGCCGACCAGGGCCGCGCCGCCGGCCTGCGCCACACCTCGCTGCGGTACTTCAACGTGGTCGGCTCGGGGACCGACGAGATCTTCGACCCGAGCCCCCACAACCTCTTCCCGCTCGTGTTCGACGCGCTCCTGGCGGGACGCACGCCGCGGATCAACGGTGCGGACTACCCGACGCCGGACGGCACCTGCGTCCGCGACTACATCCACGTCGCCGACCTCGCCGACGCCCACGTCGCGGCGGCCCGGCGCCTCGACGCGGGCGAACCCGTCGAGGCGGTCTACAACCTCGGCTCCGGCGACGGCGTCTCCGTCGGCGAGATCATGCGCGAGGTGGCGCGGGTCACGGGCATCGACTTCCAGCCGGAGATCGCCGCGCGGCGCGAGGGCGACCCCGCACGGATCGTCGCCTCCGGCGAGCTCGCCGCCCGCGACCTCGACTGGCGGATGCGGCACAGCCTCGCCGAGATGGTCGAGAGCGCGTGGTCGGCCCGCCGCTCGGCGTCCGCCGACTGATCCTGCGCCGTGAAGCGGACACGCGGTCAGCGTGTCGCGGCCCGGTTGAAGCCTCGACGGCGCCTTGAGGGTTTACGATTCGCGACTTGACTTCCACTGAATTACACCGGTGTAATTGGTCAAGACACGCCCTCACGGGATGTCGGTACAACTGGGTGGGAGACGATATGGGCAAGCCTGAATATCGTTCTGGGGTACCTGAGGATTGGTTCGTCGACCCTGTGCGGCTCGGCGTTCCGGGGGTTCGCGGGGTCGCAGACGACGACGACAATCAACTGGCGTGGCAGACCGACGCGCTGTGCGCGCAGACGGACCCGGAGGCGTTCTTCCCCGAGAAGGGCGGCTCCACCCGCGACGCGAAGAAGATCTGCTCCGGCTGCGAGGTGCGCTCCGAGTGCCTCGAGTACGCGCTCTCGAACGACGAGCGGTTCGGCATCTGGGGCGGTCTCTCGGAGCGCGAGCGGCGCAAGCTGCGTCGCCAGGCCGTCTGACCGAGGTGGGGCGGGCGCGTCGAATCGTGGCGCGCCCGATCCGGTGACGGATGCCTCGGGGCAGTCGGCCTAGGCTTTCCCCGATGTTCCCCAGAGTCACCGCCGTCCTCGTCGTGCAGCACGGCGGCGACCGCCTCAGCGCCACGCTGGACGCCCTCCGCCTGCAGCGGCGTCCCATCGACGCGCTGGCCGTGGTGCTGATGCGCAGCGACGAGGCCACACGGCGGCTCATCGAGGCCGAGCGTCCCGATCGCGTCGTCCAGCTCGAGTCCCCCCGCCCGTTCGGCGAGGCCGTCCGAGCCGTCGAGACCACCCTCGACGAGCCCGCCACCGCCGACGACGCGCTCTGGCTCCTCACCGAGGACGCCGCCCCCGAGCCCGGCGCGCTCGAGGCGCTCACCGGCGTGCTGTCGACGGCGCGCACCGCGGGGATCGCCGTGCCCAAGCTCGTCGCGTGGGGCGACCCAGCGCGCATCCTCCGATTCGGGCGGTCGGTGACCCGCGGCGGACGGAGCCTCGCCGTGGTCGAGGACGAGTTGGACCAGGGGCAGCACGACGACCTCTCCGACGTGCTCGGCGGCGACCCCGCCGGCCTGCTCGTCCGCCACGCGCTCTGGCGGAGCCTCGACGGATTCGACCCGGCGCTCCCGGTCGTCGACGACGGCCTCGACCTCGGAGTACGGGCCCGCCTGGCGGGCAACCGCGTCGTCGCGGTCCCCGGTGCGCGCATCCGATTCGCCGACGACGGCGTCGCGGGTCCGGGCGCCGCGCCCGGCGGACGCGCGGCCCGTCGTCGCGCGCGAGAGGCCCGCACCGCCCGCCTGCACCGGAGGCTCGCCTGGTCGCCGGCGGTGCTCCTCCCGTTGCACTGGCTCGCGATGCTGCCGATCGCCTTCGGGCGCTCCGTCCGGCACCTGCTCGTCAAGACCCCGGGCGCGATCCCGGGCGAGTTCCGCGCCGCGGTCGCGGTCATGGCGTCGCCCGGGCGCGTCATCCGCTCGCGTCGGCGCCTCGCGGAGACCCGCACCGCCGCTTGGTCGACGCTCGCACCCCTGCGCATCCGACGCGACGAGGTCCGCCTCCGGCGCCAGCAGGCCGCGGAAGCGCGCCGCCAGCGCGCTCGCGGGCGCGTGGAGGACGTGCAGTTCTTCGCCACCGGCGGGGGATGGCTGCTCCTGGGCGCCCTCGTCGCCTCCGTGGCGCTGTTCGCGCCGCTGCTGACCGCCCGTGGCGTCGCGGGCGGCGCCCTCCTGCCCCTCTCCGACGACCTCGCCGTCCTCTGGCGCAACGCCGCGTACGGCTGGCGCGACGTCGCGGGCGGCTTCACCGGGGCCGCCGACCCGTTCAGCGGGCTGCTCGCGATCCTCGGAAGCGCGACCTTCTGGGCGCCCTCGTGGGCGCTGGTGGCCCTCTGGCTCCTCGCGATCCCGCTGGCGAGCCTCGGGGGATGGTTCGCCGTCGCACGGCTGACCGAGCGCACCTCCCTCCGCGTGCTGGGCGGCGCCGTCTGGGCGGCGGCGCCGCCGCTGCTGGACGCGCTCGCGGCCGGTCGGCCCGGCGCCGTGCTCGTGCACCTGCTGCTTCCGTGGCTCGCCGTGCTGATGTTCGCCGCGGCCACGTCATGGGCGGCGGCCGCCGCCGCGTCGCTCGTGTTCGCGGCGGTGGTGGCGTGCGCACCGAGCCTCGGTCCGGCCCTCGTGCTCGCCTGGATCGTCGCCCTGCCGCTCAGCGGCCGGGCGGCCGTCCGCCTCGCCGGGATCCCGCTTCCGGCGCTGGCGCTCTTCCTGCCGTTGATCGTCGACCAGGCGTCCCGCGGCACGCCCCTCGGCCTGCTCGCCGATCCCGGCGTGCAGCGCCCCGCGCCGGTGCCCTCGGAGGCCCAGGCCGCGCTCGGCCAGGCGTCGGCCACGTGGGGGCGCTGGGAGGACGCGTTCGGCGGTCTCGTCACCGCGGCCGTCCCCGCGCCGTTCGTCCTCGCCGCGCTGCTCCTGCCGCTCGCGATCGCGGCGATGGCGGTCGTGGCCTCGCGGCGCTGGCGCGGCGGGCTGCTCGCCCTCGCGCTCGCCGCCCTGGGGTTCGCCACCGCACTCGCGGCCTCGAGCCTCGAGGTGGCGGCTGCGGGCGACCGCAGCGTGCCGTTGTGGATCGGCGCACCGCTCAGCCTCATGTGGTTCGGCCTCGTCGCAGCGGCCGTGCTGGCGCTGGACGCGCTGCCGCGCGGCGCCGCGCCGGCCGCCGCCGTGGTGGGCGTGCTCGCGGTGGCCGCGGTCGCGCCGACGCTCGTCGCGATCGCCCTCGGCCGCACCGCGGTCGGCCCGGCGCCGGAGCGCATGCTGCCCGCCTTCGTGATCGCCGAGGCCGCGACGGATCCGCGGGTCGGAACCCTCCGACTCGAGCCGACGTCGGACGGCGGCATCCGCGCGACCGTCGAACGCGGCAGCGGAACGACCCTCGACGCGCAGTCGACGCTCGCCGCGACGAGGACGGAACTCACGCCCGTGAGCGAGTCGGTGGCGTCGCTCGCCGGGAACCTGGTCTCCCGCAGCGGCTACGACGCGACCGCGGCCGTCGAGGAACTCGGGCTCTCGTTCGTCCTGGTCGGGCCGGCCGGGGGCGACGCGGCCGCCGACGCGGTCGAACGGCGCGCGCGCATCGCGCTCGACGCGAACCCCGAGGTCGCCCCAGCCGGCCAGACCGACTTCGGCACGCTCTGGCGCTTCGCCGACGCCCGGGCCGATGCGCCGGGCGCGCAGGTCCCCGAGCCGCCCCCCGCCGCCGGGTGGATCATCGCCGGCCAGCTCCTGGTGATCGGGGCGGCGCTCCTGCTCTCGATCCCCACGGGCAGCGGTCGAGAGCCCGACCGGAGGCCGCCGCACCGGCGGCGACCGCGCCGCCCCCGGCGGATCGTGCTGGTGCGGCGCGGGACGAGGCGGGCCGCGCCGGCGCTGGAGCCCGAGCCGGCGCCGGACGCCGGATCCGATGCCGCGGCGACCGCGGCGGATGAGCGCGGAGGAGGCGAGCGCGATGCGGATCGACCGTAGGAGGCTCCTGCGCGGTGCCGGCCGCACCGCAGCCGCGGTGGGCGCCGCCGCGGCGACCGCCGCGATGCTCATAGCGGCGCTGCTCGTGGTGCGGCCGACGTTCGCCGTCGAGCCGCCGTCGGAACTCGTCCAACCCGCCGAGAGCCGGCAGCTGCGCGTCTGCCCGGGCCCGCTGCTCGAACTCGCCGGCGACGCCTCCGACGCGACCTCGGCGTCGTCGTTCGGGTCGGCAGCCGTTGCGATCTCGGCCGACCCCGCCGACGCCGTCGTGGACCAGGCGCCCATCGAGGCGCCCGACAACGCGGCGGCCGCAGCCGACGGCGGACCGCTCGCGATCTCGGCCGATCCGGGCGCCGTCGAAGGCGGGATGCTGGCCGGCGCCCAGGCCCAGCGCGCGTCGGCCGAGTCGGTCTCCGGCCTCGCGGCGGCGGCCTGCGCCGAGCCCGCGGCCGACTCGTGGCTCGTCGCGGGGGCGACGGACGTCGGGCGGTCCGGACTGGTGCTGCTGGCCAACCCCGGCCTCGTCTCGTCGACGGTCGACGTCCGCGTGCACGGCGAGACCGGCCCGGTGGATGCCCCGAGCGGCCTCGGCATCGTCGTGCCGCCCGGGACGCAGCGCGTCGTCTCGCTCGCGGGACTGGCGCCGAACGTGCGGTCGACGGTCCTGCACGTCACGAGCACCGGCGCCCCGATCGCCGCCTCGCTCCAGCATTCCGTGGTGATCGGGCTGGACGCCGCCGGCGCCGAGCTGTCCACGCCCGCCGCGCTCCCCGCCGAACGCCAGGTCGTCCCCGGATTCACGGTGCTCGACGCACGCGGCGTGGACCCGCAGGAGGACCACGCCGAAGGCGACGACCACCCCGCGATCCGGCTCTACGCGCCGGATGGCGAGGCGGTGCCGGTGACCGTGCGCATCCTGGACCGGAGCGGCGCGGAGGCCGGCCTCGTCGACGTGACGCTCGCCGGCGGACAGGTCAGCGACGTGCCGCTGGGCGTGCTCGATCCGGGCTCCTACACCCTCGTCGTCGACGCCGGGGCGCCCGTCGTGGCCGCCGCGCGGTCGACCGTGCTGCGCGGCGGGGCCGACGCGGTCCTGGCCGACCTGGCCTGGCATCCCGCGACCGGGCCGCTGCTCGATCGGGCCGCGGTCGCCGTCCCGCAGGCGCCCTCGCCGGTGCTGCACCTGGCCAACCCCGGCGACGAGGCCGTGGTCGCGACGCTCTCGCTCGGCGGCGCCGGGCAGGAGCTGACGATCGAGGCGGGCGCGGCGGCATCCGTCGACGTGCGCGCCGGCGAGCGGATCGTGCTCGACGGGGTCGCCGGGTTGCACGCGGCGATGACCTTCGCCGAGTCCGAGGCGATCTCGGCGATGCCCGTCGCGCCGCCCGGACCGCTCGACGCCCCGGTGCGCGTCTTCCCCCAGTGACGCGCGAGCGGGTTCAGAGGTGCCGGTAGCGGCCCGGCGAGAGCTCCCACGGGTCGCGACCGAGGTACTCGGCGACGGCGCGGAAGACGCAGCTCTCGACGAGGAGCCGCTCGTCCTTCTCCTCGCCCTCCTGCGTGCGGAGGAACCGGACGATCGGGAGCCGGAAGAACACGATGCGCCGCTCGTCCTGATGGACCCGCCAGCGGTCGACGTGGTCGTCGTGGATGGCCTCCGCGGGCGCGTCGGCGACCTGGAACGAGACGCCCTCGAGATCGGGCCAGAGGCCGCGGAGGTACGCGGCCGTCGAGGCGACCGTGACGTCGAACTCCTCGATGCGCGTGCGCAGCGGTTCGAGGTGCGGCCCCGTGACCGCGGAGCGCATGCCGCGGCCGTGCCGATCGCGCGCGAGGCGGCGCGCCGAGGCGGGGGTCGCGACACGGCGGGAGCGGGGCATGGAATCCACTGTACCGGCGCACCCGGTCGCTACGCTGGGGTGGTCATGAGACGTTGTTCGCGCACCGCATGCGCCGCCGAGGCGGTCGCGACGCTGACGTACGACTACGCCGATTCGATGGCGGTGCTCGGGCCGCTGGCGCTCACGCGCGAGCCGCATTCGTACGACCTGTGCGCGCGCCACGCCGAGCGCACGTCCGCGCCCAGGGGGTGGCAGATCATTCGGCACGTGACCCTCGGTGAGGTAGGGTTCACCGCATGAATCCCCCCCTCTCGACGGGCGCTCGAGCGCGCCTCGACGCCAGCGTGAAGGCCTACGACGTCCGCGGCATCGTGGGCGAGTCGCTCACCGACGACGTGGTCGAGGCGCTCGGCGCGGCGTTCGTCGACGAAGTCGGCGCGGCGGGCGGCCGGGTGGTCGTGGGGCACGACATGCGCGACTCGTCGCCGGCGTTCGCCGCCGCGTTCGCGCGAGGCGCGACCGCGCGCGGTGCCGACGTGGTGGCGATCGGCCTCTGCTCGACGGACCAGACCTACTTCGCGTCGGGCTCGCTCGACGCCCCCGCGGCGATGTTCACCGCCAGCCACAACCCCGCGGCCTACAACGGGATCAAGTTCTCGCGCGCCGGCGCGCAGGGCATCTCCCTCGACACCGGGCTCGCCGCGATCCGGGACCGCGCCGGCGACTACCTCGACGCGGGCGGCGTCGCAGCCGTCCCCGCGCCCGGCACCGTGCGGGAGGCCGACGTCCTCGCGGACTACGCCTCGCACCTCCGTTCGCTCGTCGACCTCGGCGGCATCCGCCCGCTGAAGGTCGTCGTCGACGCGGGCAACGGCATGGGCGGGCTCACCGTTCCGGCCGTGCTCGGCGAGGCGGCCGGCCTGCCCGCGCTGCCGCTCGAGATCGTGCCCCTGTACTTCGAGCTCGACGGCACGTTCCCCAACCACGAGGCGAACCCGCTCGACCCGGCGAACCTCGTCGACCTGCAGCGCGCGGTGGTCGAGCACGGCGCCGACCTCGGCCTCGCCTTCGACGGCGACGCCGACCGCTGCTTCGTCGTCGACGAGCGGGGCGAGGCGGTCGACCCGTCGGCGGTTGCCGCCATCGTCGCACTTCGCGAGATCGCCCGCGTGCGGGCGCTCGGCGAGGACGAGCCCACTGTCATCCACAACCTCATCACCTCGCGGTTCGTGCCCGAGGCGATCGAGGCCGCCGGCGCCATCGCCGTCCGCACCCGCGTGGGCCACTCGCTCATCAAGGACCGCATGGCGGAGACGGGCGCGGTGTTCGGCGGCGAGCACTCCGCGCACTACTACTTCCGCGACTTCTGGGGCGCCGACAACGGGATGCTCGCCGCCATGCACCTGCTCGCCGAGTTCGGCGCCCGGCCCGAGGGCACGCCGCTGTCGACGCTCGCCGCCCGCTTCACGCCGTACACGCTCTCGGGCGAGGTCAACTCGACGGTCGACGACGTGCCCGCGGCATACGCGCGCATCGTCGAGCGGTTCACCGGCCGAGCCGACTTCGACGAGCTCGACGGGCTCACGGCGACCGGCATCACGACCGAGGACCGGCCCTTCTGGTGGTTCAACGTGCGCCCGTCGAACACCGAGCCCCTCCTCCGCCTGAACGTCGAGGGCGAGGACGCCGCCACCATGACGGCGATCCGCGACGAGGTGCTCGCGCTGATCCGCGCCTGAGCCGGGCACGGGCGGCGCGCGGTCCGCGAGCCGTGCTGCGAGAATGGACGGCATGACGCTCGCCACCTCCACCGCGACATCCGCCCTGCCCTTCAAGGTCGCCGACCTCTCGCTCGCCGAGTCCGGCCGCCACCAGCTGCGCCTCGCCGAGAACGAGATGCCGGGCCTGATGGCGCTGCGCGAGGAGTTCGGCGACGCGAAGCCGCTGGCGGGCGCCCGCATCGCCGGCAGCCTGCACATGACCGTGCAGACCGCCGTGCTCATCGAGACCCTCACCGCCCTCGGCGCCCAGGTGCGCTGGGCCAGCTGCAACATCTTCTCCACGCAGGACGAGGCCGCGGCCGCGGTCGTCGTCGGCCCCGACGGAACCGTCGACGAGCCGTCCGGCGTACCGGTCTTCGCGTGGAAGGGCGAGACGCTCGAGGAGTACTGGTGGTGCACCGACCGCATCTTCGACTGGACGGCCGAGGCCGAGGCCGCCGGGGCCGACTGGATCGGCCCGAACCTGATCCTCGACGACGGCGGCGACGCCACGCTCCTCGTGCACCGCGGTCGTGAGTTCGAGCAGGCCGGATCGGTGCCCGAAGCGGGCGACGACGCCAGCGCCGAGTACCGCGTCGTGCTCGACACGCTCCGCCGCTCGCTCGGGCTCTCGTCCGACCGCTGGACGCGGATCGCGTCGGAGCTGCAGGGGGTCACCGAGGAGACCACCACCGGCGTGCACCGCCTCTACGAGCTCCACGCCGCGGGCGACCTGCTGTTCCCGGCGATCAACGTGAACGACTCGGTGACCAAGTCGAAGTTCGACAACAAGTACGGCATCCGCCACTCGCTGCCCGACGGCCTCAATCGCGCCACCGACGTGCTCATCGGCGGCAAGGTCGCCTTCGTCGCGGGATACGGCGACGTGGGGAAGGGTGCGGCCGAGGCGCTGCGCGGCCAGGGCGCGCGGGTGATCGTCTCGGAGATCGACCCGATCAACGCGCTGCAGGCGGCCATGGACGGCTACCAGGTGGCCCGCCTCGAGTCCGTCGCCGACCAGGTCGACCTCCTCGTCACCGGGACGGGCAACAAGGACGTGGTGCGCCTCGAGCACCTGCTGGCGCTGAAGCACCTCGCCGTCGTGGCGAACGTCGGCCACTTCGACAACGAGATCGACATGGCCGCGCTCGAATCGCTCGAGGGCGCCGAGAAGGTCGAGATCAAGCCGCAGGTGCACGAGTGGCGCCTCCCGAACGGCCGCAGCATCCTCGTGCTCTCCGAGGGCCGGCTGATGAACCTCGGCAACGCGACCGGCCACCCGTCGTTCGTGATGTCGAACTCCTTCGCGAACCAGGTGCTCGCCCAGATCGAGCTGTGGACGCGACGCGAGGCCTACCCGGTGGGCGTCTACGTGCTGCCCAAGCACCTCGACGAGAAGGTCGCGCGACTGCACCTCGACGCGCTCGGCGTCGAGCTGACCGTGCTCACCCCCGAGCAGGCCGCCTACATCGGCGTTCCCGTCGAGGGCCCCTACAAGGTCGACCACTACCGGTACTGACCCGCGCGCCGCGCCGACCGGGTCAGCGTTCGGGGAAGCCCACGGGGCGCGCCTCGAGCACCGGGCCGAGCGCGTCGATGCGCCGCTGCTCCAAGGCGAGCGCGGCCCGGTCGCGCTCGCGGCGGAGCGCCGCCACGCCGGCGAGGAAGAGCTCGGGGTCGCCCTGCGGGACCGGCCAGACGTGGGGCGCGACCTCGGCGGCGAGCGACTGCGCGACCCGCCGACGGCTCGCGGGGGCGAGGTGCGCGGCGTTCCGGAAGAACGCGGAGACCCGCCGGGCGAGGGGGTCCGGGAGCCGGGCCACGTCGGCGGTCGCCGCCCAGCCGACGAGGGACGCGGGGACGCCGAAGTCGAGCGGCTCGTAGCGCGGGACGCGCTCGACCTGGCCGTGCGTGCCCGCCAGGATGTCGCCGAGCCGCTTCGAGTCGGGGTTGAGGAAGCCGACGAGCACGGCGAGCCCGCCGAACGTGAGCCAGATCTCGAGCACGCCCGTGAGCGCCCGGATCAGGGCGTGGCGGAAGCCGATCGCCCCGCCGTCGTCGCGGACGACGCGGATGCCCATGGCGAGCTTGCCGAGCGATCGCCCGCGGGTGGCGGTCTCGACCGCGGTCGGGAGCACCACGAGCAGCGTCACGATCACGCCGACGCCGATCGCGCGTCCCGCCGCCTCGTCGGGTTCGAGCCCCGCGAGCGCCAGGAGCGCGGCGACGCCGAGCAGCACCGTGACGATCACGTCGATCGCGGCGCCGCCGGCGCGCATGACCGCGCTCGCGGGCCTGACGTCGAGGGCGACGGCCTCGCCCGTGAGCACCGACTCGTCGTCGGGGCGCACCTCCGTCCGGGCGCGGACGTGCTCTTCGGGCATGGCTAGTATTCAAGCAGATGGACCTCGACGCGCTCGCCTCATCCCGCCACGACGACTGGCAGCGGCTCGATGCACTCGCGCGTTCGCCGCGGCTCGACGGCGACCAGGCCGACGAGCTCATCGAGCGCTACCAGGCGGCCGCATCGGACCTGTCGCTCGTGCAGGCGACGGCCGGGTCGAGCGCACTCGGCGACCGGCTCTCCGTCGCGCTGGCCAGGGCGCGGCTGCGCTTCACCGGAGCCCCCGAGAACCCGCTCCGATCTCTGTCGCGCTTCGCGCTCGTGCACCTCCCGGCCGCCCTGTACCGGGTGCGTTGGCTCACGCTCGGCGTGGCCGTCGCGACCCTGGTCGTGGCGGGGCTCTACGCGGCCTGGGTCCTCTCGGACCCGCGCGTGCTCGCGGGCGTCGGCACCGAGGAGGAGCTGCGGCAGATCGCCGAGGAGGGCTTCGTCGCCTACTACTCGGAGAACCCGGCGGCCTCGTTCGCGGGGGCGGTGTGGACGAACAACGCGTGGATCGCCGCGCAGTGCGTCGCATTCGGCATCACGGGGGTGTGGGTCCCCTGGGTGATCCTCCAGAACGCCCAGAACCTGGGCATCACCGCGGCGGTGATGTTCGCGTACGACGAGGCCGACACCTTCTTCCTCTACATCGCGCCGCACGGCCTGCTCGAACTGACCTGCGTGTTCGTCGCCGCCGCCGCCGGGTTGCGGATCTTCTGGGCGTGGGTCGCGCCCGGCGCGCGCACCCGCGGTCAGGCGCTCGCGGAGGACGCCCGGGCGCTGTTCACGATCGCCGTCGGACTGGTGTTCTTCCTGCTCGTCGCCGGAATCGTGGAGGGCTTCGTGACGCCGGCGCCCTGGCCGTGGCCGGTCAAGATCGGCATCGGCGCACTCGCCCTCGCCTGGCTGCTCGCCTGGATGCTCGTGCTGGGGCGCCGGGCGGCACGTGCCGGCGAGACCGGCGACCTCTCCCGCTTCGACGCGGGGGCGCGGCGCGCGGTCGCGGGCTGAGTCCCGCTCCGGAGACGACGACGGCGGATGCCCCTCCCGGGACATCCGCCGTCGTGGCGACCGGACTCAGGCCGAGACCGCGACCTCGGGGTTCGCGGCGCCGGCGACCCGGACCGGACGCTCGAAGAGCACGCGGAACACGAGGCCGGCGAGCGCGGCGCCCGCGACCGGGGCGACGAACGACGCCCACAGCTGGGTGATCGCGTCGCCGCCGCCGAAGACCGCGGTCGCGAGCGAGCGCGCCGGGTTGAACGAGGCGTTCGAGACCGGGATGAAGGCCAGCGCGAGCGCCGTCAGCGTGAACCCGATCGCCACCGGGGCGAACCCGGCCGCGGCGCGCGCGGAGGTGGCGCCGAGGATGACGAGGACGAGCACCGCGGTCGCGAGGACCTCGGCGACGAGGAACGCGCCGAGGCCGAAGCCGGCCGGGGAGAGGGCGTCGAAGCCGGTCGAGACGCCCCGGAAGGCGGCCGCCAGGTCTGCGGTGGGGCCGTTGGCGAGGATCGCGGCGAGCGCGCCGGCAGCGAGGAGGCCGCCGACGCCCTGCGCGATCGCGTAGCCCGCGACGTCCTTCCACGCGAATCGGCCGGCGACCGCGAGCCCGACGCTCACCGCCGGGTTGAAGTGGCCGCCCGAGACCGGGCCGAAGGTGAAGGCCGCGGCGATCACCGACATGCCGAGCGCGATCGCCACGCCGAGGAGGCCGACGTTCATGCCGCCCTCGCCGCCGGCGAAGGCGGCGCTGTACAGGGCCGTGCCGATGAGCCCGAAGACGAGGATGAAGGTGCCGAGCGCCTCGGCGGCGAGCTTCTGGACGATGGTGGGCGATGCGGACGCGGACGCGTCGGACATGGCGGTTCCTTTCGACGAGGGGGAGGGGCGGGCGCCCGCCCCCCGCAGGCGCCGAACGAACCCTACCGGCGGTCGACGCCAACTCCCGATTCGCTGAGGATCCGTCGCGGACGACGGCGCGGGCGGCATCGACGTCAGGGGGATCGCCGTGGATCAGAGCCGACCGGCCGCCTTCAGCGCGAGGTAGTGGTCGGCGAGTGCGGACGGCAGCTCGTGGGGCGGCGCGGCGACCGTCGAGCCCCCGAGGCGCGACACCGCCGCGGCGACGCGCTCGGCGTCCAGGCGGCTGCGTTCGGCCGCGGCGGCGGCATAGACGTCGGAGAGTTCGCCGAGGCGGCCCGCCGCCCCGTCGAGCGCCGGGTCGGTGACCGACGCGACCACGACGCGGTGCCGGGCGGTCAGCTGCGGCAGCGCGGCCAGCAGCCCCCGGGCGCTGCCGGGGGAGTCGGCCGCCGTGAGCAGCACCACGAGGGCGCGCCGACTGGTGACCCGGCGAACCTGCGCGGGCAGCCCCGCCCAGTCCGCCTCCACGAGCTCGGCGTCGATACCGGCCATCGCGTCGACCATGCGCGCGAGCAGCTCGGGGCCGCTCGCGCCGTGCACGCGGCCGCGGAGGCGGCGGTCCCAGGCGAGGAAGTCGATGCGGTCCCCGGCGTGGCCCGCGAGCGCGGCGAGCAGGAGCGACGCCTCGAACGCCGTGTCGAGGCGCGGCTCGTCGGCGATCCGCGCCGCCGCCGTGCGCGACGTGTCGGCGACGATCACGATGCGCCGGTCCCGTTCCGGGCGCCACGTGCGGACCATGAGCCGCGTGGAACCGGGCTGCTCCGGATCGGAGCGCCGCGCGGTCGCACGCCAGTCGATCGAGCGCACGTCGTCGCCGCGGACGTACTCGCGCAGCGAGTCGAACTCGGTGCCCTGCCCGCGGATGAGCAGGGGCGTGCGGCCGTCGAGCTCGCGGAGCCGCGTCAGCCGCGAGGGCAGGTGCACGCGCGAGTGGAAGGGCGGCAGCACGCGGAGCCGGCCGGGCGCCGCGAGGGTCGCCTGCCTCGCCCAGAGCCGCAGGGGCCCGGAGGACCGGATCGTGACCGCCTCGGTCCGGCGGTCGCCCCGTCGCGTGGGCGTGAGGCGCTGCACGGTCCGCCGGCCCTCGCCCGGCGGAACGGCGACGACGGCCCGGTTGCGACCGGCCACGCCCGCGGACGGCGCCCAGCCGTCGCGCACGGTGGCCCGGAGCATCCGCTCGCCCAGGTTGCGCACGACGAGCGACGACTCCGCCGTCTCGCCGAGGCGGAGCCGGTTCGGCAGCTCGCGTGCGAGCGCGACGCGTCGCGGCGACGCGGCGAGCGAGAGGTCGAGCGCGCCGAGCCCGATGGCGAGCACGAGCCATCCGGCGAGCGCCGCCCACGCCGCACCGGCGTCGGTGCCGAGCAGCACGACGGGCACGGCGCCGAGGGCGACGAGCAGGGTGAACCGGCCGGTGACGGTCATGGCTAGAGCGGCACCTGGACCTGCTGCACGATGCCGCGCAGGACCTGGTCAACCGAGACGCCTTCGAGCTCGGCCTCCGGCCGCAGCTGCACGCGATGGCGCCACACCGGCAGCAGCATCGCCTGCACGTGGTCCGGCGTCACCTTCTCGAACCCGGTCAGCCACGCCCACGCCTTCGCCGCGGCGAGCAGCCCGGTCGCCGCACGCGGGCTCACGCCCAGCCGCATCGAGGGGCTGCGCCGCGTCGAGCGGGCGAGGTCGACCACGTAGGCGAGCACGTCGTCGTCGACGCCCACCCGGCCGGCGGCCGCGCGGGCCGCGGCGAGCTCCGCCGCGCCGAGCACGGGTTCGACTCCGGCGGCGGCGAGGTCGTGCGGGTCGAAGCCGTCGGCGTGGCGGCGGAGCACCGACACCTCGGCGTCGCGCTCGGGCACGTCGAGGACGAGCTTCATCAGGAACCGGTCGAGCTGCGCCTCGGGCAGCGCGTACGTGCCCTCGTACTCGATCGGGTTCTGCGTGGCGGCGACGAGGAACGGCGACGGCAGCGGCCGGGTCACGCCGTCGGCGGAGACCTGCCGCTCCTCCATCGCCTCGAGCAGCGCCGACTGCGTCTTCGGCGGCGTGCGGTTGATCTCGTCGGCCAGCAGCAGGTTGGTGAACACCGGCCCCTCGCGGAAGGCGAACTCCCCGGAGCGCGGGTCGTACGCGAGCGACCCGGTGATGTCGCCCGGCATGAGGTCCGGCGTGAACTGCACGCGACGCGTCTCGAGGCGGAGCGTGCGGCTCAGCGTGCGCACGAGCAGGGTCTTCGCCACGCCCGGCACGCCCTCCAGGAGGACGTGGCCGTCGGCGAGGAGGGCGATGATCAGTCCGGTCACGGCGCCGTCCTGTCCGACGACGGCCTTGCCGACCTCGGTCCGCACTCGGTCGAGGGCGGAGCGCAGGTGCGCGTCGTCGTGCTGCGGGTCGGTCATGGTCGCCTTCCTGTCGGTGCGGATGCGTCGGGGGAGTCGGGGCGGAGCGAACGGCGCACGAGCTGCTCGAGCTCGGCGAGGTCGCGGGCCAGTTCGACCAGCCTGCGGTCGCCGTCCGGCACGTCGTCCACGAGGGTGCGGCGCACGGATGCCGCGTCGCGCCCGGCCGCGTCGGCGACGCCCGCGACGACGGCGTCGACGTGCGCCGAGCGGGGCAGCCGCAGCAGGTCCTGCAGGCGGCGGATCGTGCCGATGCGGAGCTGGTCGAGTGCGCGCAGCCGGGCGGACGAGCGCGCGTAGAGCCGGGCCCGGCCCTCGCCGGTCTCGCCGGCCGGGACGTCGACGGGCAGGTCCTCGACGACGAGCGGGCCGAACCGGCGCCCGTGCTGGATGCCGGCCGCGACCACGACGAGGAGCGCGAGCACGAGCACCGGGCTCACCCAGCCCGGCATGAGCTCCTGCATGGTCGGGGCGGTCTCGGCGCTCGAGTCGGCCGGTCCGGGCAGGTACCACGCGACCGTGTCGCCGGCGCCGAGCAGACCGATCGCGAGGGCGGCGTTGCCCGCCTCGTCGACCGTCTCGTTGACGAACGGGGCGGTCGAGCCCACGAGGACGACCTCGGCGCCGTCGGGGGCGACGCCGGCGACGACCGCGAACGCGTCGCCGTCGGCGAAGCAGCCCGCGAAGCCCGAGGACGCCGCGTCGTCGTCGACGGTGAGCAGGGACTGCCCGTCGGAGAGGCCGCCGGCCCGCACGGCGGCCGGCACGTCGCAGGCGACGTCGTCGATCGCGCCGTCGGCGACCCCGGCCAGCCGCACCCCCGGTGCGAGGACCTCGAGCGCGGCGAAGTCGGGCGCGGCGACCACGAGCCGGTCGGCGGCCCGTGACAGGCTGACGAGCCCGTCGCGATCGAGGAAGCCCGGGTCGTCGTGCAGCAGCACCGTCGCCCCGCCGCGGGCGGCGCGCTCCGCCTCGGCGAGCGAGCGCACCGCGACGACCTCCACGCCCCGAGCGGCGAGCACCTGGACGAGCGCGCGCGAGCCGCCGGGGCTCGCATCGTCGCTGCCCATCGGCGCGCCGTCGGACCGCGCGAGCCCCTGGACGAACGCCAACAGGAGCGCGCCGAGCACGAGCGCGACGGCGAAGACGATCCAGGTGCGCCGTCGGCGCACCGACGCGCCGAGGCCCGGGGTGAGCGAGGGCGCGGCGACGTCGGGCGCCGTCGGCGCGCTCATGCGCCGCCGCCGGCGAGCGGAGCGGCGAGCTCGTCCGGCGACCCGGGCGCGGGCCGCGAGGCCGCGAGGTCGTCGTCGAGCGAGGCCACGCGCCGGTACTGCTCCTCCGACCCCGGCCGTCCCAGGTAGCGCACCGCGTCGAAGTCGGCCGCGGCCGCTTCGAGCCGGTCCCGGCGGTCCGGGAAGGGGGTCGCCGCCGCGGCGGCCATGCCGTGCGCCGTGGTGCCGGGATGCACTCGGACGAGTTCGCGCTCCACCAGTGAGCGCACCACGGCGCGGAAGCGCTCCTCGACGGCGAGGGTCCAGTCGCCGGATGCTTCGGCGGCGGATGCGGCCCGCCGGAGTGCGTCGGCGTCGCGGACGTCGCCGTCGTCGAACAGCGGCGTCGGCGCCGCGGCGCGGCGTCGCAGGCGGGGCAGCCCGAACACGAGCACTCCGACCGCGACGAGCAGTGCCACCGCGAGGGCGGCGATGAGCCAGAGCGCGGGCAGCGGGAGCCCGCCGGCGCCGTCGAAGAGGTTCGCGAACCAGTCGCGTACGGCCTGGGCGAAGAGGTCGAACGCGGTCGGCTCCGCGGCGCGGTACTCGGGTTTCGCGAGCTCGTCGAGGACCCACCGGCGCGCTTCCGGAGCGTCGGGGTCGAGCGGCGGGTCGAGCCGCAGGGGACCGGTCAGGACCACGTCGGGGCGGCGCCCGTCGTCGCGTGGCTCGGGTGCACCGTCGCATCCGGCACCGGGGCGTACGGGTCGGAGACCGGTGCGCCGGCGTCCCGGGCCTCGACGTGGCGCTCGAGCTCGAGGTCGAGGCCCTCGGTGCGCATGCGGAGGTCGATGTAGATGACCGCGATGAGCGCAGCCTGCACGACCGAGGTGATGGCGCCGATCAGGATCGAGAGCACGAGCGTGGCGACGGACGTCCCGACGGTGATCGCGAGGTAGGTGTCGCCGGATGCGGGGTCGAGGATGCTCGCGAGGACGGTCCCGATCAGCGAGACCGGCTGGACCACGACGTTCGAGGCGAAGCCCAGGATCAGGCCCACGAGCAGGATGAGGCCGAAGGTGCGCCAGAAGTGCCCGTCGGTGAGCCTCCACGACCGCCGGACGGCGCGACCGATCCCGGCCTGCTCGAGCACGATGACGCTCGGGACGAGGGCGAGCTTCGTGCCGATCCAGGCGCCGAGCACGAGCAGGCCGAGCGTCGCGACGAACGCGAACAGCCCGGCGGCCAGCGCGGCCTCGGGCGAGATGAACGCGGCGGCGACGACGCCGCCGACGAGCACGCCGAAGGCCAGGACGACCGCGGCGCCGACGAGCAGGGTCCAGCCGATGAGCGGTCCGATGCGCCGCGCCGCGCGGCGCCAGAGGCCTCCGAAGGAGAGCCGCTCGCCGAGCGTCCCGCTCGCGACCTCGACCACCATCACGCCCTGGAGGAAGGCGGCCGCGACGACCGACACGGCGATCGGGACGAGCGAGAGCAGGATCACCCAGCCGACCGCGCCGGACACGATCGCGTCGAGGTCGGCCGCGCTCGCCGTCTCGACGCGGCCGACGATCCACACGAAGAGCGGTGCGAACACGGCGACGGAGGCCAGCGCCGAGACCAGCTGCACCACCAGGCCCGTGCCGAACACGGCGGCGGGGTTGCGGCGGAGGGTGCGGAACGGCGCCCACAGCAGGGTGCCGAAGCCCATCGGGCGGAGGGGGAGCAGGCCGGGCTTCGGCGGCGGGGTCCATGCGGCCGGTCCGGGCTGCGCGACGTGACCGGGGAACGGCGGCGGGGCGCCGTGCGCGGCCGGCGGCGCCGGAGGCAGCGGCGGGGGCACCGGAGCAGGGCTCGAGGACGAGCCGGGGCCGTACGGGCCGCCCTGGGCGTCGTCGCCGCCCGCGGGCGGCTTCCAGTCGTGGTCGGGCACGGTTCCAGCGCTCCTTCTCCGGGGATGCCCCAATGCTGCCACAGCCGGGCGGCCCCGGCCGGGTGCGTCCCGTGTGGGACTACGCTGGATCGCACTGGTTTCCCGCCGGCCCGACGCCGGCAGCGACGGAGAGCAAGGATGACGCCACGCGTACTCGTCGTCGACGACGACACGGCCCTCGCCGAGATGATCGGCATCGTGCTGCGCACCGAGGGGTTCGAGCCCGCATTCTGCGCCGACGGGGCGGGAGCGCTCGCCGCGTTCCGCGAGACCCGGCCGGACCTCGTGCTGCTCGACCTGATGCTGCCCGGCATGGACGGCATCGAGGTGTGCGGTCGGATCCGCGCCGAGTCGGGGACCCCCATCATCATGCTCACCGCCAAGAGCGACACCGCGGATGTCGTGAAGGGGCTCGAGTCGGGCGCCGACGACTACATGGTCAAGCCGTTCAACCCGAAGGAGCTCGTCGCGCGCATCCGGACGCGGCTGCGTCCCACCCCGGAGTCGGTGGTCGAGACGATCTCGATCGGCGACCTCGTGATCGACGCGGCAGGGCACGAGGTGCGCCGGGGCGACCAGCGCATCAACCTCACGCCGCTGGAGTTCGACCTCCTGCTCACGCTCGCGTCGAAGCCGCAGCAGGTGTTCACGCGCGAGATGCTGCTCGAGCAGGTGTGGGGCTACCACTACAAGGCCGACACGCGCCTGGTGAACGTCCACGTGCAGCGACTGCGGGCGAAGGTCGAGCACGACCCCGACAACCCGCGCATCGTCATGACCGTGCGCGGCGTCGGGTACCGCGCCGGCGCGACCACCTGAGCGGGATCCGGCGATGACGGCGGCGGCGAACCCGGTGACGCGTGCCGTCGGCTGGGCGCGGGTGCAGACCCGCCGCGTCAGCACGCTCTGGCGGCGCTCGCTGCAGTTCCGCACCGTCCTCATCACCCTCGGCCTGTCGAGCCTCGCGATCCTCGTGATCGGGTTCACGATCTCGTTCACGGTCGCGTCGAACCTCTTCCAGGACCAGGTCGACCGGGCGCTCGCGTCGGCGTCGACGGCGACGGTCGCCGCCCAGCGCATCCTCGAGGCGTCGGATGCCGCGGACCGCGCGTCGGTGCAGGCGGTGACGAGTTCCGCGCTCGAGACCGCGGCCGGCGTCTCCGGCAGCGGCGACATCGCGCTGTTCCGCGCCCCCGGCACCGCGCCCGCCGCCATCGCGCCACCGGACTTCCTGAGCCGCGACCTCGGGGGCCGGATCACCGCGGACCTCCGCGAACGCGTGCAGGCGAACCCGGAGGCGCAGTTCTGGCAGTCGGTCGAGCTCGTCGACGGCGAGGGCGAGCCGATCCCGGGGGTCGTCGTCGGCTCGCAGATCGAGATCCCCGGCGCGGGCTTCTACGAGCTCTACATCGGCTACGGGCTCGCCGACGCCGCGCAGACCCTCTCGTTCATGCAGGCGACGGGAGCCGTCGGCGCCGTGGCCCTGATCGCGCTCCTGTCGGCGATCACGCTCCTCGTCGTGCGCTGGGTGATCGAACCCATCCGCGCGGCCGCCGCGACCAGTCGCCGGCTCGCCGCGGGCGACCTCGGCGTCCGGCTGCCGGTGCGCGGCGAGGACGAGCTGGCCACCCTCGCGGCATCCTTCAACGGCATGGCCGACACGCTGCAGTCGCGGATCCGGGAGCTCGCCGAGCTCTCGGTCATGCAGCAGCGCTTCGTCTCGGACGTCTCGCACGAACTGCGCACGCCGCTGACCACCATCCGGCTCGCCGGCGACGTCCTCGACGGGCAGCGGGACGACTTCCGTCCGGCCACGGCGCGGACCGTCGAGCTCCTGCGGACGCAGACCGAGCGATTCGAGACCCTGCTGGCCGACCTGCTCGAGATCAGCCGGTACGACGCCGGGTCGGTCGAGCTCGCGACCGAGCCGACGAACCTCGTGCACCTCGCCGGCGAGACCATCGAGTCGATGCACCAGCTCGCGCTCGAGCACGGCAGCGAGCTCCGGCTCGACGCCCCCGGCGGGCACCTCGACGCCGACGTCGACCCGCGCCGCATCCGCCGCATCGTGCGCAACCTGCTGGGCAACGCGATCGAGCACGGCGAGGGGCGCCCGATCGTCGTGTCGGTCGACAGCAACGAGACCGCCATCTCGCTCGCGGTGCGCGACTACGGCATGGGCATGACCGAGGAGGACTCGGCCCGGGTGTTCGACCGCTTCTGGCGCGCCGATCCGAGCCGCCGGCGGAGCCTCGGCGGGACCGGCCTCGGCCTGGCGATCTCGCTCGAGGACGCGGTGGCGCACGGCGGGACGATCGACGTGTGGTCTCGGCAGGGGAGGGGCACCGTGTTCCGTCTCACGCTGCCCCGCCGACGGGGAGCGGAGCCGGTCGTGCCGCCGCTTCCACTCGAGCCGGAGGACCCGGAGGCGACCGGCCCCGGATCCGCGCCCGCGCACGCGGCCGACACCGCCTCGATCCGGGAGGTCCGCGATGCGTAGCCCCGCCCACCGCCTCGCCGCAGCGGTCGCGATGGTCGTCGCGCTGGCGGGGTGCGCCTCGATCCCCACGAGCGGCGGGGTGAACGCGGGCGTGCCACGGCCGCCCGAGCAGTCGGTCGACCTCGAGGTCCTTCCCCGGGGGCCGCAGCCGGGCCAGACCCAGCAGCAGGTCCTCGACGGGTTCCTCGAGGCGGCCGCGAGCCCCCGGGGGAACTACGAGATCGCACGCCAGTACCTGACGCCCGTCTTCTCCGGGGAGTGGGCTTCGGATGCGGCGACCACCATCGACGTGCTGGCCGACCGGTCGTTCAGCCAGCTCGGCGAGAACGCCATCCGGCTGCAGGTGGTGCCCTCCGGCAGCCTCGCGTCGAACGGGCAGTACCTGGAGGCGGCCTCGACGACGCCGGTGCAGCTGGAATACGCCTTCGAGCAGGTCGACGGCGAGTGGCGGATCTCCCGGGCGCCGGAGGGGCTCCTGATCGACGAGACCACGTTCCGGCTGGTCTACCGCGACTACACCCTGGCCTTCTTCGACCCGCAGTACCGCTTCGTGGTGCCGGACGTGCGCTGGTTCGCCGGCCGCGAGTCGGCGCAGACGAGCATCGTGCGCGCGCTGCTGGAGGGGCCCGCGGACTGGCTCGCACCGGGCGTGGTGTCGGCGATCCCCGACGACGTCGCCCTCGACCCCGCGACCGTGCCCGTCAACGACGGGGTCGCGGAGGTCTCGCTCGCCGGCGCCGCGTTCGACAACCTCGTCACCGTGCAGCGGATGCAGTTCCAGCTCGAGCAGAGCCTGGCCGGCGTCAGGAACGTGCGCACGGTGGACCTCACCCTGAACGGCTCGATCCAGCAGGTGCCCGATCTCGCCTCGCCGCCCCAGCGCACGTTGCGCGTCGACCCGCGTCCGGCGGCGTACGACGGCGAGTCGTTCGGCTTCGTCTCGGGCACCGACGGCGACATCGTGCCCATCGACGGGCTGTCCGAACGGGTCGCGGCACTCGACCCGAGCGGAGCGGCGCTCGGCTCCGGCGGCGACGCGGCGGCCGTGCGCGCGGACGACGGGGTCTGGCTGGTGCGCTCCGACGAGGACCCGATCCTCCTCGATCCGCGCGAGGGACTCGTGGTCCCCGCGCTCGACGTCGACGGCATCGTGTGGTCGGTGCCCGCCGACGAGCCCGATTCGCTGGCATGGTTCGCGGCCGACGGCGACACGTCGTCGCAGATCCCGGTGCCGTGGACGGCGGAGCGCGTCCGCGCCGTCGAGCTGTCCCGCGACGGCACGCGGATCGCCGTGATGCTCGCCGACGGGGCTCGCACCCGTGTGGTGGTCACGTCGGTGCAGCGGGACGATCGCGGGGTGCCGGTCGAGCTCGGCGAGATCGTCCTCGACCTGGCCGGGACGAACGGCGAGCCCCTCGACCTCGCGTGGCTCGACTCCGGCACCCTGGGCGTGCTGAGCGCGTCCGCGACCGGTGCGCGCCTCGGACTGCAAGAGGTCGGCGCGCCGGACAGCGCGGGCGAGGCGCCGGAGGGCTCGGTCGAGATCGACGGGGCCAACAGCGCGCGCGACCTGCGCGTGCTCACGCTCGACGGCGACCTCGCGACCCGTGCCGGCGTGGGCTGGCAGGAGCAGGATCGCGACCTGCGCTTCCTCGCGACCCAGCAGACGGGCTGACGCCACCCGTCCTCCACCGAAGCCCTGCGGCGCCCGGGTCCCGGGGCGGGCCGATGCGGCCCGAGGCGGGACCGCCCGCCCGGCAGGATCGTCGGCGTGCACCGAGCAGCCCGCGACGCCCGCAGCGCGATCCTCGACGCGCTCGCCCTCCTCCTGCCCGTCGACTGCGCGGGGTGCGGCGCGCCGGACCGTCCGGTCTGCGACGCGTGCCGAGCCGCGCTCGCACCGGTGCCGTTCGCCGTCGCGCGACCGGCGGTCGGCGGGCCCGGCCGCCCGCCGGTGGCCGCCGGGCTGGAGTACGCGGGGGTCGCCGCGCGCGTCATCCGCTCGATGAAGGACGGCCAGCGAACGGATGCCGCGCCCGCACTGGCCCCGGCCCTCCGCGCCGCGCTCGCTGCGGCGTGCGCCGCGGCGGGCCCCTCGGCCGCGCGCCTGGAGATCGCGGTCGTGCCTTCGACCGCGGCCGCACGCCGCGAGCGCGGCTACGAGCCGGTGCGCCTCCTGCTCCGCCGCGCCGGGTTCCGCGCCGGTGAGGTGCTCCGCGCTGACGATCGGCGGCTCGACCAGGCGGGCCTCGGGCGCGAGGCGAGGCGGGCGAACGCGGCGTGGTCCATGCGGCCGGCGGGGCGCCTCGACGGGCGTGCGTTCGTGCTCGTCGACGACGTCGTCACGACGGGCGCGACGCTCGCCGAGGCGGTCCGGGCGATCGCCGGCGCGGGGGGCAGCGTACACGCGGCGGCGGTCCTCGCGCACACGCCGCGGCGTCTCACGGAGACCTCCCTGCCAGTTGGTGAACGGCTCGTGACATCCGGCACCGCGGGGGTTACGGTGTCAGGACAGGCGTGGTCGAACCACCCTTCCAACCCGGGTGACACGCCGGTGGATGGAGGTCGTCATGGAACTGAACATCGTCGGACGCAACCTGGAAGTGACCGATCGATTCCGCGCCTACGCGGCTGAGAAGGCCGAGAAGGTGTCGCATCTGGCCGACCGTGCGATCTCGCTGGACGTCAAGGTCAGCCGGCACAACGAGAAGAACGGCAACTCCGGGCTGGACCGCGTCGAACTCACCCTCGTCGGGAAGGGCCCGCTGGTCCGGGCCGAGGCCGACGGGGCCGACAAGTACGCGGCGTTCGACGTCGCGCTCGGACGACTGCTCGAGCGCGTCCGGCGGGCCAAGGACCGCCGGAAGGTCCACCGGGGCGGCAACCGGCGACCCACGTCGCTGCGGGAGGCCACCGACGCCGGATTCGCCGAGGTCGGCGTCCAGGCCGCCGACGTCGAGGTGCTCGAGCGGGTGCGCACGGGCGAGATCCCGATCGTGCCCGACGCCGGGGCCTCGGCCGAGGAGGCGCCCTACTCGCCCGTCGTGATCCGCCGCAAGGTGTTCAACGCCACGCCCATGACCGTCGACGACGCGCTGTACCACATGGAGCTCGTCGGCCACGACTTCTACCTCTTCATCGACGCCGAGACCCGCCGTCCGAGCGTCGTCTACCGCCGGAAGGGCTGGGACTACGGGGTGATCGGCCTCGACGAGCACGGCCGGGCCGACGCCTCGGCCGAGTCGGGCGAGGCCGACCTCGCCCGCGCGAGGGCCTGAGCGCCGCGCCGTCCACCCGTCGGCCCGGACCCGCGCACCGGCGCGGGGACCGGGCCGACGCCCAGTCCGCTGCCCGATAGCATGGCTATGATGACCGTCTGCACAGGCGGACACTCCGGCGTGCGCGGGTGCCCCACCCCGACGTCGCACGCCTGACGAAAACGGGAGAGCAGTTCGTGGCTTCGATTCTGGAAAAGGTCCTCCGCGTCGGCGAAGGTCGCACCCTCAAGCGGCTCGAGAACTACGCCGCCGCGATCAACGCCCTCGAAGACGACTTCCGGGCACTGAGCGACGAGGAGCTCAAGCACGAGACGGTCGAGCTCCGCGAGCGCTACGGCAACGGGGAGTCGCTCGACGACCTCCTGCCCGAGGCCTTCGCCGCCGTGCGCGAGGCGAGCCGTCGCACCCTCGGCCTGCGTCACTTCGACGTTCAGCTGATGGGCGGTGCCGCCCTGCACCTCGGCAACATCGCCGAGATGAAGACCGGTGAGGGCAAGACGCTCGTGGCGACGACCGCGGCCTACCTCAACGCGCTGACCAGCCGGGGCGTCCACATCGTCACCGTCAACGACTTCCTCGCGAGCTATCAGTCCGAGCTCATGGGCCGCGTGTTCCGCGCCCTCGGCATGTCGACCGGATGCATCGTGGCCGGCCAGACGCCGGCCGTGCGACGCGAGCAGTACGCCGCCGACATCACCTACGGCACCAACAACGAGTTCGGCTTCGACTACCTGCGCGACAACATGGCCTGGCAGGCCTCCGACATGGTCCAGCGCGGCCATTACTTCGCGGTCGTCGACGAGGTCGACTCGATCCTCATCGACGAGGCCCGCACGCCGCTCATCATCTCCGGCCCCGCGTCGGGCGAGGCGAACCGCTGGTTCACCGAGTTCGCGCGCCTCGCGCAGCGGCTCGTCCCCGGCGAGGATTTCGAGGTCGACGAGAAGAAGCGCACGGTCGGAGTGCTCGAGCCCGGCATCGAGAAGGTCGAGGACTACCTCGGCATCGACAACCTCTACGAGTCGGCGAACACGCCGCTCATCTCGTTCCTCAACAACTCGATCAAGGCCCGGGCGCTCTTCAAGCGCGACAAGGACTACGTGGTGATGAACGGCGAGGTGCTCATCGTCGACGAGCACACCGGGCGCATCCTCGTCGGCCGCCGGTACAACGAGGGCATCCACCAGGCGATCGAGGCCAAGGAGGGCGTGCAGGTCAAGGCGGAGAACCAGACGCTCGCGACCGTCACGCTGCAGAACTACTTCCGGCTCTACGACAAGCTCTCGGGCATGACGGGCACGGCCGAGACCGAGGCCGCGGAGTTCATGTCCACCTACAAGCTGGGCGTGGTGCCGATCCCGACCAACAAGCCGATGGTGCGCATCGACCAGCCCGACCTCGTCTACAAGAACGAGGAGGCCAAGTTCGCCCAGGTCGTCGAGGACATCGTCGACCGGCACCGCAAGGGCCAGCCCGTCCTCGTCGGCACCACGAGCGTGGAGAAGAGCGAGTACCTCTCCCGCCTCCTCGCGAAGAAGGGCGTCCGGCACGAGGTGCTGAACGCGAAGAACCACGCCCGCGAGGCGTCGATCGTCGCGCAGGCCGGACGGCTCGGCGCGGTGACGGTCGCCACCAACATGGCCGGACGCGGCACCGACATCATGCTCGGCGGGAACGCCGAGTTCATCGCGGTGCAGCGGATGCACGAGCGCGGGCTCAGCCCGGTCGACACCCCCGACGAGTACGAGGCCGAGTGGGACGCCGTGTTCGAGCAGAGCAAGGCCGAGACCTCGAAGGAGGCCGACCGGGTCCTCGCCGCAGGCGGCCTCTACGTGCTCGGCACCGAGCGTCACGAGTCGCGCCGCATCGACAACCAGCTCCGCGGTCGCTCGGGCCGCCAGGGCGACCCCGGCGAGAGCCGCTTCTACCTCTCCCTCACCGACGACCTGATGCGGCTGTTCAACGCCGGCGCCGCCGAGAGCCTCATGTCGCGCGGCGTGCCCGACGACGTGGCCATCGAGTCGAAGGTCGTCTCGCGCGCCATCCGGTCGGCCCAGTCGCAGGTCGAGGCGCGCAACGCCGAGATCCGCAAGAACGTGCTGAAGTACGACGACGTGCTGAACCGCCAGCGCGAGGCCATCTACGCCGACCGCCGCCACATCCTCGAGGGCGACGACCTGCACGACCGCGTGCAGTCCTTCCTCGAGGAGGTCATCGACGAGGTGCTCGACGAGCACACCGCCGAGTCGAGCCCCGACGAGTGGGACTTCGACGCGCTCTGGGCCGAGCTCAAGACGCTGTACCCGATCGGGATCACGATCGACGAGGTCGTGGCCGAGGCCGGCGAGAAGGGTCGCGTCAACCGCAGCTTCGTGCGACGCGAGATCCTCTCCGACGCGAAGCTCGCCTACCAGCGCCGCGAGGAGCAGCTCGGCGGCCCCGCGATGCGCGAGCTGGAGCGGCGCGTCGTGCTCTCGGTGATCGACCGCCGCTGGCGCGATCACCTCTACGAGATGGACTACCTCAAGGACGGCATCGGCCTGCGCGCGATGGCGCAGCGCGACCCGCTCGTCGAGTACCAGCGCGAGGGCTACGCGATGTTCCAGCAGATGATGGGGCAGATCCGCGAGGAGACGATCGGCTTCCTGTTCAACCTCGAGGTGGAGGTCGCCCAGCAGGGTGCGGCCCCGCGCATCGAGGCCAAGGGCCTGCAGCGTCCCGCCGCGCCGGAGGACAAGCTCAGCTACTCGGCGCCGAGCGACTCCGGGGGCGTCGAGGTCCGCAACCAGCGCGGTCAGCTCCAGCAGGCCGCCACGCAGCGGGCGCGTCGCGCGGTCGCCGCGCAGCAGCAGCCGGCGCAGCCGCAGCAGCCGGCGGCTCGCGGGGCCTTCGGCCAGCGCGCCGAGGGCGACGGCGCCGGGCCCGCGCCGATGAACCGCCAGGAGCGCCGCGCGCAGGACCGCAAGGGACGCTGACTCCGTCGACCGTGAACGGCCCGGGCATCGCCGGGGCCGTTCGCCGTTCCACGCGGCGTGGTCTCAGTCGCCGGAGCGTCCGTCGAGGAACGACGTGCGGAGGGTGCCCATCCCCTTGACCTCGATCGCGCCGCGCGGGCGGAGCGAGAAGCGCCCGGCGAGCGCCGCGGACATCGGCTCGGTCATCTGGATCTCTCCAGGCGGCGCGGTGGACTCCATGCGGCTGGCGGCGTTGACCGTGTCGCCGTAGACGTCCCACAGGAATCGCGAGTCGCCGATCACGCCGGCCACGACCGGGCCCACGGCGAGTCCGATGCGAAGCCGCACGCCCGCGCGGCCGCCGATCGAGCGCGCCGCCGCGAGCTCCCGCATCCCGAGCGCGAAGTCCGCCAGCGCGTCGAGGTCGGCGGGGCCGTCGGGCCCGCCGGTGATGGCGAGGTAGGCGTCGCCGATCGTCTTCACCTTCGTCACGCCGCGACGCCGGGCGAGCGCGTCGAACGAGCCGACCAGCTCGTTGAGGTCGCGGACGAGCGCGTCTGCGGACATCGACTCCGACAGGGTGGTGAAGTCGACGATGTCGGCGATGAGGACGCCCACCCGGTCGAACCGGTCGGCGATCGGGTGCTCGCCGGCGGTGAGGCGCTCGGCGATCGGCCCGGGGAGCACGTTGCGGAGGATGCCGTCCGACCGGTCCCGCTCGTCGGCGAGCGCCGCGGCGAGCCGGTCGCGTGATCCGACGTAGGCGCGCATGGCGACGAACACGATCGTCGAGATCGAGATGATGTTGACGGCGAAGAAGAGCGTCACGACCCATTCGTCCAGCGGCGGGGCGGCGGCGCGGAGGGGCGCCTCCAGCGGCACCATGACCAGGACGATCCCGACGAAGGCCGCGAACACGAGGCCGGGGCGACGGACGCGGGTGTAGGAGAGGGCGCCGAGCGGCGCGGCGAGCGCGTACAGGATGACCACGCTGCTGTTGGCGAACCCGCCCAGGGCCACGTGCACCAGCGGAGGGAGCGTGAGGAACATGGCCAGCTGCGACCACCGGAGCCACCGATCGTCCCGCGTGGCGCGCAGGTGCGCCACCCCGGCGATCGTGGCCAGGACGTAGGCGGTCGGCATGATCGCCGCGGTCGGGATGCCGATCGCGTAGTAGAAGATCGTCCAGGGGGTCACCACCGCGGCGGTGAACAGCGCGGTGAAGGTCAGGACGCGCTTCTCCATGCGCCGGCGTTCGTCGTCGCCGTCGGCGAACCCGAGCGAGGGGATGGACGCGAGGCTCGCGGCGGCACGTCGGAGGGGCGGGGTGCGCTCCATGCGACGAGGCTACGCCCGACGGTGTTCGTCGCCCGCGGCGGACCCGCCGACGACGCGATTCAGAGCACGCTGATGACGCTCGCGCGCCAGCGCTGGTCGAGCCCCTCGAGCCGGATGGCGACCGCTCGCGACCGGGCGCGCTGGTGGACCATCACGACGGCCTCCACGATGCCGTCGGCCGGCTCGTGCAGGTGGACCCGGCCCACCGAGAAGGCGGGGCGCTGCGGCACGAGGCCCTTCGCCCGCCGGGCCCTCGCCGCGAGCACGACCCGCTTGGAGAGGTTGCGGTAGACGTCGTCGGTGACCCAGCGGGCGAGCTGCTCGAGGTCGCGGGCTCCGGCGAGCACCTCAATCACGCAGTGGGTGAGGTTGCGCAGCAGCGGCTCGGGGTCGGCGAGCTCGTCGCGGCCCGAGCGCTGCCGGGCGAACTCGTCGTCGTCGAAGTCGAGGCGACGAGCCGCGGCGCCGTGGATGATGGAGGTGCCGAGCGCGCGGGGCGGGCGTGCGGTCATCAGGTGCTCCAGTAGGGTGGGGCGCCGCCGCCATGCGTCAGCGCGATGCCCCCTGTTCGGGGGTGGGGCTCGGATACTGACTGAACCGTATGGTCGCGCGCGCTCGGGTGTCAAGGGAATCGCTCCCCTGTGGACAACCGTGGAGGCCGCCGCGGAGCCGCTAGCGTCGGCGCATGCGATGGGACCGCCTCTTCGACGACCTCGAATCGCAGCTCGACCTGGAGGAGCGCGAGGCTCGGCGTGCGCTGGAGCTCGAGTCGGAGCGACTGCGGCTCGCCCGCCTCGGCCTGCGCGACCGCCTGCTGGCGATGGCCGAGGCGGACGCCGACGGCGCAGGGGTGCGCGTCGAACTCGTCGGCGGGCGCATCGTGCAGCTGCGGCCGGCCGCCTTCGGGCGAGACTGGGTGAGCGGTGCCGTGGTCGGCGAGCCGGGCCAGGTGGTGGTGCCGATGCAGGCCGTGACCGCGATCAGCGCGAGCCGGCGCCAGGTCGCGGCGAGCCTGGTCGTCGGACCCGGATCGTCGACGCGGGTGGCCGAGCGCATCGGCCTCGCGTTCGTGCTGCGCGACCTCAGCCGGCGTCGGCTCGCCGTCGACGTCGACTCCGCCGACGGATGCCACCACGGCACCATCGACCGGGTCGGACTCGACCACCTGGACCTCGCCCTGCACGAGCGCGGAGCGCCGCGACGCGAGCGCGACGTGCGCGGCTACCGGCTCGTGCCGTTCGACCGTGTCGTCGCGGTCGGGATGCGCTGAGCCCGACCGATCAGTCGACCGGGCGCACGGCGCCCGAACGGGCCCCCGAGAGCTCCACCACGTTCGCGTAGTCGCCCTGGTGCCACGCGGAGTGCCGGCGGGTGGCCTCGTACTGCTCGTCGATCCACAGTTCGAGCTGCGTGCGCTCGACCCGCCACGGGCCGCGTTCGCCGACCCGGATCGCCGGCAGCTCGCCCGACACGATCAGGCCCTGCACGGTCTCGACGTCGACCGCGAGCACCTCGGCCGCATCGGCGACCGACAGGAAGCGCCCTATGGCGTCGGTCGCACCGTTCTGGATCATCCCTCGATTATCGACCGCGCCCCGCCGCGCCGCTCGCCGTGTGGATAACTTCACGGCGTCCTCCCGGCAACCCGACACGATGGTCCACGGCGAAACGGGAGGAGTCTGGGGATGTCGGATTCGGGCGGACGGCGAGGCCGAGGTGCGGTGCGCCTCGATCCGCGACTGCTGATCGGCCTGGCGCTCGTGGTGGGGTCGACCGTCGGCGTGTGGGCGCTCGTCGATGCGCTCGACGACTCGCGCGAGGTGCTCGTGGCCCCGCAGACCCTCACGCCGGGCACGCGCATCGATGCGGCTGCGTTGCGCGTCGAGTCCGTCCGGCTCGGCGGCCTCGAGTCGGGGTACCTCGCACCCGCCGACCTCCCCGACGGCGGCCTCGTCGTGACGCGCACCGTGCAGGCGGGCGAGCTGGTGCCCGCGGCATCCGTCGCCGCGCGGGAGGCGGGGGAGTTCGCGGTCGTGGTCGTCCCGAGCGCGCGACCGCTCCCCGCCGACGTCGCGCCCGGCGTGCTGGTCGACGTGTGGACCGCGGCGGAGGTGGAGCGGGACGTCCACGAACCGCCGACGGTGCTCGTCTCCGGAGCAGAGGTCGCCCGCGTCGTCGAGGCCGACGGCATGGTGACCTCCGCGGGACCGACGGTCGAACTCCTGATCCCCCGCGACAAGACGGCGGCGGTGCTCGAGGCGCTCGCCGCCGGCGATGTCATCGACCTCGTCCCCGCGAGGGCGGCGGAGGCCGGCTGATGGCGCGCCTGGCGCTCGCGCTCGATCCCTCGGTCGAGGACCGCATCCTGGCCGACCTGGTGGAGTCCGGGCACATGATCGTGGCGCGCTTGGTCGGGTCGCGCGACGTCCTCGACTGCCTCGACGTCGTCGCCCCCGACGTCGTGGTGGTGGGCGCCGGCCGCACGACCCTCTCGACGGAGCTGCTCGCCGCGTGCGACACGCGGGGGATCCGCTGCATCGCGCTGGCGGACGACGACCGCGATCGCGCGCACGCCCGGCGCGTCGGCCTCCACGAGGTGCTCGACGCCGACGTCGGGATCGACGAACTCGAGGCGCTGGTCGCGGGCGGGATCGCGCTGCCCTCCCGGCTGGGCGACCTGCCGGGCGACGGCGGCGCGGCCGGCTCGACGGGGGTGGTGGCCGTCTGGGGTCCCGGCGGTGCGCCGGGGCGCACGACCGTGGCCGTCAACGTCGCCGCCGAACTCGCCGCGTCCGGCCATCGCGTCGCACTCGTCGACGCGGACCCCTACGGCGGGGCCGTCGCGCCGAGCCTCGGGCTGCTCGACGAGGCGCCGGGATTCGCCTCGGCCTGCCGGCTCGCGGCGAACTCGGCGCTCGATCGCGCCGAGCTCGAGCGGATCGCGCAGCGCTACTCGTCGCCGCGCGCGCCGTTCGAGGTCTTCACCGGGCTCGTCGGACCGAACCGGTGGCCCGAGCTCTCGCACGAGCGGGTCACCGCGGCGCTCGAGGCGATGCGGAGCCGGTTCGAGTTCGTCGTGGTCGACACCGGCTTCAGCCTCGAGCGGGACGAGGAGCTGCTGAGCGACCAGTTCGCCCCGCGCCGAAACCAGGCGACGTTCGCGGCGCTCGCCGCGGCCGATCGCGTGCTCGCGGTGGGACTGGCCGACCCGGTCGGCCTGTCGCGGCTGCTGCGCGGGCACGTCGAGCTCGTCGACCTGGTCGACGCCGAGCGGGTCGACGTGGTGGTGAACCGGGTCCGCGCGAGCGCGCTCGGCATCGACGCCCATGCCCAGGTCCGGCAGACCCTCCGCCGATTCGCGGGACTGACGGAGGCCACGCTGCTCCCGCACGACGGCAGGGCGACCGACGCCGCGATCCTCACGGCGCGCACCCTCCGCGATGCGGCTCCCCGCTCGCCGCTGCGGTCGGCGCTGCGCGCCTACGTCGACGAGCGGCTGCTCCCCGAGCCCGAGGCGGCGCCCGCCGGCCGGGTGCGGCGGCTGCCGAGGCGGCGGCCCGTGCCGGCCTGAGCACGGTCCCGACGCTGGGTACGCTGGGTCTGTGTCGACCCTCAGTGACCTCGTCCTCGCCCAAGGGCGCAGCAGCCAGGCCGACGTGGACTGGCTGCACATGCTCGTCGGTGACCTCCAGCTCCTCGCGGACCTGGCGTTCGCCGACATCGTGCTCTGGGTGCCATCCGCCGAGGGCGACTTCGTCGCCGTGGCGCACTCCCGCCCGTCGAGCGCGGCGACCCTGTTCTACCGCGACTTCGTCGGCCAGGCCGTCCGTGCCGAGTGGCGGGGACTGGTCTCGCAGGCCTTCGGGGACGGCGCGATCGTCGACTCGTCGGCGCCCGACTGGTACGAGGAGATGCCCACCCGGGTCCGCGCGGTGCCGGTGATGCGCCGGCTGTCGGTCACCGGGACGGAGCTCGCCCCCGAGCCGGTCGCGGTGATCACCCGTCACACCAACCTCGGCTCCACGCGCACGCCGAGCCGGCAGGAGCTGACGTTCAACGACTGCGCGACCGAGCTGTTCCAGATGATCGCCTCGGGCGACTTCCCCGACCTCGGCGCGCCCACGGGGCCGCGCCGCGGCGCGCCCCGAGCCTCCGACGGCCTGATCCGCCTCGATGTCGACGGCACCACCACGTTCGCGAGCCCGAACGCGCTGTCGGCCTTCAACCGGATGGGCTTCGACGACGAGCTCGAGGGCCAGTCGCTGGCCGACGTCGCCTCCCGCCTGCTCAGCGGCAAGCTCGTCGTCGACGAGTCGCTTCCGCTCGTGGTCACGGGCCGCGCCCCGTGGCGCACCGACGTCGAATCCCGCGGCGTCACCGTCTCGCTCCGCGCCATCCCGATCCGTCGCCGGGGCGAGCGGACCGGGGCGATCGTGCTCACGCGCGACGTGACCGAGCTGCGCCACCAGGAGCAGGAGCTGATCACCAAGGACGCCACGATCCGGGAGATCCACCACCGGGTGAAGAACAACCTGCAGACAGTGGCGTCGCTGCTGCGCATCCAGGCACGACGGACCCATTCCGACGAGGCCCGCGACGCCCTCACCCAGGCGATGCGGCGCGTCGGCGCGATCGCCGTCGTGCACGACACGCTCTCGGAGGGGCTCAGCCAGAACGTCGACTTCGACGAGGTGTTCGACCGCGCGCTGCTGCTGGTCGCCGAGGTGGCTGCGGCGCACAACACCACCGCGCACCCGAAGAAGTCGGGGACGTTCGGGGTGCTGCCCAGCGCGTACGCCACTCCGCTCGCGCTCGCGCTCACGGAGCTCGTGACGAACGCCGTGGAGCACGGCCTCGCGGGGCAGGAGGGCGACGTCGAGGTCATCGCGAGCCGCACCGAGACCATGCTCTCGGTGCAGGTGCGCGACACGGGCTCCGGGCTCCCGGAGGGCAAGGTCGGGGAGGGGCTCGGCACCCAGATCGTGCGCACCCTCATCCAGGGCGAGCTCGGGGGCACCATCGACTGGCACACCGTGGTGGGCAGCGGCACCGAGGTGACAATCGAGGTCCCGCTCCGCTGGATCACCGCCCCCTGAGGCGCCGGGCGCACCGACGCGGGCGAAACGCGGACGGCACCCGCTCGATGCGGGTGCCGTCCGGTCGGGTCCGTGCGGGGAGGTGCGAGCCGTGGTCGCTGCCGGTCGTGGTCGATCCGGGAACGCGGCAGGGCGGCTCGCGACGCGCGCGGGTCTAGCCCGCGCGACGCGCGCGAGCGGCGCGGCGCTTGAGGGCGCGGCGCTCGTCCTCGCTGAGGCCGCCCCACACGCCCGAGTCCTGGCCGGTCTCGAGGGCGTACTGGAGGCAGATCTCGGTGACGGTGCAACGGGCGCAGACCGCCTTGGCCTTCTCGATCTGGTCGACGGCCGGTCCGGTGTTCCCCACGGGGAAGAACAGTTCCGGGTCGGCCGTGAGGCAGGCGGCCTTGTCGCGCCAATCCATTCAGATGCTCCTTGCGTTGTCGATCCCGCAGCGCGCGCACGCGTGCGCAGCCGGGAACCGGCGACTGCTGCGGTGGGGGAAAGCCGAATCTCGGGAAGTAGGATCGGGGAGGATCGGCTCACGTCCCTGTGAGCATCAATTCGGCCTCATAAATGGTCGCATAGCGTGGGAAGTGAATCAAGAGTGCACTTTCGGAGAAGCCTGTGAACGCGCCGAGCGACGCCCGTGACGGCGCCGCCGCGTCGCCCGGGGCGGTCCGCGCGGCCCTGATCGTCGTCTCGGTCCTGCTCATCGCCGAGGCGGTCGCGCTGGCGGCGATCACGGCCTGGCTGGTCGTCGACCTCGTCGTGCTCCAGCCGTCCTCCGTCGCGTCGGCGGTCGCGCTCATCGTCATGGCCGCCTTGGCGACCGCGTGGGTGACGGCGATCGCCGTCGCCTCGCTGCGCCGGGCGCCCTGGACCCGCGCCGCGGCGATCGTGTGGCAGGTGCTGCAGCTGTCCGTCGCGGTAGGCGCCTTCCAGGGCCTCTTCGCGCGCCCCGACATCGGCTGGGCCCTGCTCCTGCCCGCGGTCGTCGTGGTCGGCCTGCTGCTCTGGTCCCCGGTGCGGTCCGCCTACGCGCGCGACCTCGACGCGTCGAGGGCCGCCGCGGACGACTGAGCGAGTCCTGCTGCGAAGGAGGCGGCCGCCGCAGCGCGACGACCGCCTCACGCGTCGATCCGGCGTTCAGCCCTCGAGGCCGAGCTCCTTGCGGATGCGCGCGACGTGCCCGGTGGCCTTGACGTTGTACATGGCCTTCTCCACGCGCCCGTCGGCGTCGATGAGGAACGTCGAGCGGATGGCGCCGGTGACCGTCTTGCCGTAGAGGCTCTTCTCGCCCCACGCGCCGTAGGCCTGCTGCACGGCGAGGTCGGTGTCGGAGAGCAGCGGGAAGTTCAGCCCGTCGCGTCGGGCGAACTCGGCGAGCCTGCCGACCTCGTCCTTCGACACGCCCACCACGCGCACGCCGGCGCCCGCGAACGAGTTCAGGCTGTCGCGGAAGTCGCACGCCTCGGTGGTGCACCCCGGCGTCATCGCGGCGGGGTAGAAGTAGAGCACGACCCGCTCGCCGCGCAGCGATGAGAGCGTGACGGGCGTGCCGTCCTGGTCGGGGAGGGTGAAGTCGGGAGCGAGGTCGCCGGGGGCGAGTCGAACGTCGGTCATCTCCCCATCGTAGGCAGCGACGCGGATGCCGCCGCGCGGGCGGGCCGCTCCGTCCGCGTCACGCGAACGTGGCGAGGAGGCGCTGCAACGAGTCGAGCCGCACGCGCCCGGACTCGCCGAGCTCGCCGGCGTCGACCGCCTCCACGATCGCGCAGTCGGGGGAGTCGGGCAGGTGCGTGCACCCGCGCGGGCAGTCCTCCGCGATCCGGGCCAGGTCGGCGAACGCGCCGAGGATGTGGTCGGGGTCGACGTGGCCGAGCCCGAACGAGCGCACCCCCGGGGTGTCGATCACCCACCCGCTGCGGCCGCCGTGCTCGAGCCGGAGCGACACGGTCGACGAGGACGTGTGCCGGCCCCGGCCGGTCACGACGTTGACGTGACCCGTGGCGCGGTTGGCGTCCGGGACGAGGGCGTTCACGAGGGTGGACTTGCCGACCCCGGAGTGCCCGACGAAGACGGTCCGGTGCCCGACGAGTCGTCCCGCGATCTCGTCGAGGGGCATGTCGTCGGCCCGGCTCAGCACCACCGGGAGCTCGAGGCCGGCGAAGTTGGCCAGGAACGGGGCGGGGTCGGCGAGGTCGGTCTTGGTGACGCAGACGAGCGGCGCGATGCCGGCGTCGTAGGCGGCGACGAGGTAGCGGTCGACGAGCCGCACCCGCGGCTCCGGGTCGGCCGCGGCGATGACGATGAGCATCTGGTCGGCGTTGGCGACGATCACCCGCTCGACCGCGTCGGTGTCGTCGGCGCTGCGGCGCAGCAGGGTCGTGCGCTCCTGGACCCGGACGATCCGGGCGAGGGTGCCCTCGTCGCCGGTCGTGTCGCCCACGAGGTCGACCCGATCCCCGGTGACGACCGACTTGCGGCGGAGCTCGCTCGCCCGTGCCGCGATGATCTCGCGCTCGGTCGGGGCGCCGTCGTCGACGAGGACCGTGTACCGCCCGCGGTCGACCCCGAGCACGACGCCGGTCTCGGCGTCGGCGTGCTCGGGCCGCACCTTCGTGCGGGGACGGCTGCCGCGACGGCTGGGTCGGATCCGCACGTCGGACTCGTCGTACTGGTCGTACTCCGGCTCGTCCTCGTCGTCGCCCGCGTCCCACCAGCTCATCCGAGCATCTGCTCCCAGAGTCCGGTGAACTGGGGCAGCGTCTTCGACGTCGAGCCGATGTCGTCGACCACGACGCCGTCGACGGCGAGCCCGATGATGGCGCCGGAGGTGGCCATCCGGTGGTCGGCGTACGCCTTCCACTCGCCGCCGTGCAGTGCGGCCGGCTCGACCCGCAGCCCGTCGTCGAGTTCGGTGACGCGCCCGCCGAGGCCGTTCAGTTCCGCCGCGAGGGCGGCGAGGCGGTCGGTCTCGTGGTGACGGATGTGGCCGATCCCGGTGAAGGTGCTCGGCTCGTCGGCCAGCGCAGCGAGGGCGACGAGATTCGGGACCAGCTCCCCGGCCTCCGACAGGTCGAGCTCGACCCCGCGGATGCCGCGGCCGCCGTCGTCGCCGGCCTCCGGGGCGTGCACCGTGAGCCGGTCCCCGTCGCGCTCGACGCGTGCGCCGAAGCGGGGGAGGAGGTCGGCCAACTGCGCCCCGACCTGCGTGGTCTCGTCGGGCCAGCCCGAGATCGTGACCGATCCGCCGGCGACGATCGCGGCGACGAGGAACGGCGCCGCGTTCGACAGGTCCGGCTCGATATCCACGTCGCGGGCGGCGATGGGGCCCGGGGCGACGACCCACCGCCCGACGGACGGCCGGTCGACCTCGACGCCGCGTCGCGCGAGCGTGTCGACGGTCATCTCGATGTGCGGGAGGCTCGGCAGCCGCTCGCCCGAGTGGGTGAGGTCGAGGCCGCGCTCGAAGCGCGGCGCCGAGAGCAGCAGCCCGGAGACGAACTGGCTCGAGGCGGACGCGTCGATCGTGAGGGCGCCGCCCTCCACCCGGCCGAAGCCGTGCACGGTGAACGGCAGCGCGCCGCGGCCGTCGTCGTCGAGGTCGACCCCGATGCCGCGCAGGCCCTCGATCACGCCGCGCATCGGCCGGCGTCGGGCGCCCTCGTCGCCGTCGAACGTGGTCGGCCCGAGCGCGAGCGCCGCGACCGGCGGGAGGAAGCGCATGACCGTCCCGGCGAGCCCGCAGTCGACGGTGGTGGATCCCACCAGCTCCGCGGCGGGCGTGACGCGGAGGTCGTCGCCGAACCCGCCGTGTCCCGGCACCCGCTCGAACCCGACGCCGAGCTGCCGGAGCCCCTCGACCATCAGCTCGCTGTCGCGCGACCACAGCGGTGCGCGCAGGGTCGACGGTCCGTCGGCCAGGGCCGCGAGCACGAGCTCGCGGTTCGTGAGCGACTTGGATCCGGGCAGCGACAGGGTGGCGGCGAGCGGGGCGGATGCCACGGGCGCGCGCCATCCGTCGTCCGACTCGACCTGGCGGTTGTCGCCGTAGGGATCGAACTCCGGTGCGGAATACCTCGAGAGCTGCATCGGTTACCAACAGTAGCGCTCGGCGGAACCGGAGGGAGTTGGTGCGCGTGTCGATGACGGTGCTCGAACGCCCGGTGGCCTCGGAGCCCCACGATCTAGGATGGCCCCTGATGACCGGCGACGACACAGCGACCCCGGCCGCCCAGCGGACCGACGACGCGAACCCCGACGAGACACGCGACCTCGGCGCGCTGTTCGAGGAGCAGGCGCTGCCGTTCCTCGACCAGCTGTACGGCGCGGCGCTCCGCATGACCAAGAACCCCGCCGATGCGCAGGACCTCGTGCAGGAGACGTTCGTGAAGGCGTACGCCGCGTTCGGATCGTTCACGCAGGGCACGAACCTGAAGGCCTGGCTGTACCGCATCCTGACCAACACGTTCATCAACACGTACCGCAAGAAGCAGCGCGAGCCCTACCAGGGCACGATCGACGACCTCGAGGACTGGCAGCTCGGCGGTGCCGAGTCGACCACGGCGACGTCGAGCCGCTCGGCGGAGGCCGAGGCGATCGACCACCTGCCCGACAGCGCCGTGAAGGACGCGCTGCAGGCGCTGCCGGAGGACTTCCGCCTGGCGGTCTACCTCGCCGACGTCGAGGGCTTCTCCTACCAGGAGATCGCCGACATGATGAACACCCCCATCGGGACCGTGATGAGCCGTCTGCACCGTGGCAGGCGACTGCTCCGCGAGTCCCTCGCCGGATATGCGGCGGAACAGGGCTTCGCCGTCGCACCGGCGCCCGCACGATCCAGGAGGAGCACGAGATGACCGACTGCGGTTGCGAGACGGCGAGGGCCGAGCTCGAGGAGTACCTGCACAACGAGCTGTGCAGCGAGGATGCCGCCGACATCCGCGAGCACATGGAGCACTGCGAGGACTGCCGCGGCGAGCTCCGCGTCGGCGTGGCGATCACCGAGGTCGTGCAGCGCGCGTGCAAGGAGACCGCGCCCGAGGAGCTGCGCTCCATCGTGATGACGCGCCTGCGCGACATCCAGTCCGGCCACGGCATCCTCGTCGACTGATCCGCGGGGCCGGCGTGCGCCGGTGAGCGTTCCGAACTTTCGATGGACGCGGAGGACGGGGCCCGGTCCGTAGCGTCGATCACGATGAACGAGACTGCCGCCACACAGAAGCGACCCGGACGCGTGCCGACCTGGCTCCGGGTGCTGATCCCCACCGTCCTCATCCTGATCTGGTTCGCGCTCTTCGGCGCGGGCGGTGCCGCCTTCGGCACGATCAGCGATGTCCAGCAGAACGACCAGGCGTCGTTCCTGCCCGCCTCGGCCGAGGCGACCGAGGTCAACGAGCTGCAGGACGCGTTCCGCGACTCCGACAACGTCCCGGCCATCGTGATCGTCGCGACCGACGACGGGAGCGAGCTCAGCCGCTCCCAGCTGGCCGACATCGAGGCGTTGCGAGACGACGTCGTCGACGTCGAGGGCGTGGTCGCCGACGAGACCTCGCCGCTGATCCCGTCCGAGGACGGCCAGGCGGCCCAGTTCGTCGCCTCGATCGCGCCGGCGGAGGGCGAGGAGGGTTCGGGCGCCACGGTCGAGGCGATCCGCGCGCTCCTGGAGGAGTCCGCCGTCGAGGGCACCGACGCGGCCGTCACCGGCCCGGCCGGGTTCACGGCCGACCTGTCCGAGGCGTTCTCGGGCATCGACGGCCTGCTGCTGCTCGTCGCGCTCGCCGCGGTGCTCGTCATCCTCGTGGCCGTCTACCGTTCGCCACTGCTGCCCATCATCGTGCTGTTCACGAGCCTGACGGCGCTGACCGCGTCCGTCTTCACCGTCGTCCAGCTCGCGAAGGCCGACCTGCTCCTGCTGTCCGGGCAGACCCAGGGCATCCTGTTCATCCTCGTCATCGGCGCGGCGACCGACTACGCGCTGCTGTACATCGCCCGCTACCGCGAGGCGCTGGCCGAGCACGAGCGGAAGTGGGATGCCACGTGGGCGGCGCTCAAGGGTTCGTGGGAGCCGATCGCCGCGTCGGCCGGCACGGTCATCGTCGGGCTCCTGATCCTGCTCGCCAGCGAGCTGAACTCCAACAAGATCCTCGGCCCCGTGGCGGCGATCGGCATCGTGTTCGCGCTGCTCGCGGCACTCACGCTCCTGCCCGCGCTGCTCCTGTGGGCGGGCCGCGTCGCATTCTGGCCGCGCCGGATCCGGCGGCCCGACGCCCCCGTCGCGGACGGGGACGAGGCCCACGGGCGTCACGCCACCGCAGGCGAGGACCGATCGACGGGCGAGCGCGGGCTGTGGGGCGCGACGGGCCGGCTGATCGCACGTCGGCCGCGCACCGTCTGGATCGTGTCGACGCTCGCCCTCGCCGTGATGGCACTCGGCCTCGTGCGGCTCGACGCCGACGGGGTGCCGTCGAGCGAGTTCATCCTCGGCGAGTCGCAGGCCCGCGACGGGCAGGAGCTCGTGAGCGAGCACTTCCCGGGCGGTTCGGGCACGCCGGCGGTGATCATCGCGCCCGAGGAGGACCTGCAGGCCGTCGCCGACGTCGCGCTGGCCACTCCCGGCGTGGCCTCCGTCGCCGTGCTGTCGGCCGACTCGCCCGCGGGCAGCGCGCCCGTGACCGAGGACGGCATCCAGGCGTTCGGTCCTCCCGGCACGCCCGCCCCGGAGCCCACGGCGGTCGACGGTGCGGTGCTGGTCCAGGCCACGCTCGACGACCCGGCCGATTCGCCCGAGGCGGAGGCGACCGTCGTGGAGCTGCGCACGGCGCTCGACGAGGTGGGGGACGAGGTGCTCGTCGGCGGGCCGACCGCCGTCGCGCTCGACACCAACCAGGCGGCGGTGAACGACCAGCGCCTCATCATCCCGCTCGTGCTGCTGGCGATCCTGGTCATCCTGATGCTGCTGCTGCGCGCCGTGGTGGCCCCGCTGATCCTGATCGCGAGCGTGGTGCTCTCGTTCGCGGCGGCACTCGGCGTGTCCGCGCTCGTGTTCGAGTACGTGCTCGGGTTCCCGGGCGCCGACCCGTCGGTTCCGCTCTTCGGGTTCGTGTTCCTCGTCGCCCTCGGCGTCGACTACAACATCTTCCTGATGACGCGGGTGCGGGAGGAGTCGATGCGGCACGGCACCCGCGAGGGCATCCTGCGCGGGCTTCGGCTCACCGGAGGGGTCATCACCTCGGCGGGACTCGTGCTCGCGGCGACCTTCGCGGCGCTCGGCGTCCTGCCGATCCTCTTCCTCGCGCAGATCTCGTTCATCGTCGCCTTCGGCGTGCTCCTGGACACGTTCCTCGTGCGCACGCTGCTGGTCCCCGCCGCGTCCTACGACATCGGCCGGGCGATCTGGTGGCCGAGCCGGCTCTCCCGTCAGGAGCGGGAGCACGGCGTGCACGCCGCCGCTCCCGGCACGGCGGATGAGTCGTCGGCCGACGCCGACGGCGACCGCGAGGCCGCTCCCGTCGGGTGAATGACCGCCGGCCGCGGCGCAGCCCACTTGCCGCGGCCGGCCTCCCCGATCGCCGATCGGGAACGCGAAGAGCGGATGCCTCCGAGGAGGCATCCGCTCTTCGCGGTGTCGCGGTCGCCCGCTAGAGGGTGACGGCCCGCTTCACCAGGTCGGCCTGCTCGGCGGCGTGCCGCTTGGCGGAGCCGGTCGCGGGCGACGCGGCGGCCGCGCGGGCCACCACGCGGACCTCGCGCGGGCCCAGCTTGTTCGTCTCGATGATGAAGAACGGCCACGCGCCCTGGTTCTCGGGCTCGTCCTGCGCCCACACCAGCTCGGCGTTCGGATACGAGTCGGCGACCGACTTGAGCTCGGCGGCGGGCAGCGGGTAGTACTGCTCGAGGCGCACGAGCGCGACCTCTGGGTTGGGGTTCTTCTCGAGTTCGGCCAGCAGGTCGTAGTAAAGCTTGCCGGCCATGAAGACGACCCGCTTGACGGCGCCCTTGTCCGTGATGCGCGCGTCGTCGATCACGGGCTCGAAGCGACCCTGCGTGAAGTCGGCGACCTCGCTGGTCGCGCCGCGCAGGCGGAGCATCGCCTTCGGGGTGAAGATGACGAGCGGGCGGCGCGGCCGGGCGTACGCCTGGCGGCGCAGCAGGTGGAAGTACGACGCGGGCGTCGACGGGCGCGCCACGGTCATGTTCTCCTCAGCGCACATCTGCAGGTAGCGCTCGATGCGGGCACTCGAGTGGTCGGGGCCCTGGCCCTCGTAGCCGTGCGGCAGCAGGAGGACGACGCTCGAGCGCTGGCCCCACTTCTGCTCGGCCGACGAGATGAACTCGTCGATGACGGTCTGGGCGCCGTTGGCGAAGTCGCCGAACTGGGCCTCCCACATCACGAGGGCGTCGGCCCGCTCGACGGAGTAGCCGTACTCGAACGCCATCGCGGCGTACTCGGAGAGCAGGGAGTCGTAGATCCAGAACCGGGCCTGCTGGTCGCCGAGGTTCTGCAGCGGCAGCCACTCCTGGCCGTTCGCCCGATCGTGGAGCACGGCGTGGCGCTGCACGAAGGTGCCGCGACGGGCGTCCTGGCCGACGAGGCGCACGGGCGTGCCCTCGAGCAGCAGCGAACCGAGGCTCAGCAGCTCTCCGAAGCCCCAGTCGATCTTGCCGTTGCGGCTCATGTCGACGCGCTTGGCCAGCAGCTGCTGGATCTTCGGGTGGACCGTGAAGCCGTTCGGCTTGTTCGAGAACGCGTCGCCGACGGCGTGCACGACCTCGAGCGAGACGCCCGTGGTCTCGGGCTCGCCGGCGGCCGGCTCGGGCTGGAGGGCGTCGGCGCCCACGATGGGGATCGCGCCGGTCTGCGCGGCGTGCGTCTCCGCGAAGGCCCGCTCCAAGCGGTCCTGGAAGTCGCGATGCGCGTTCTCGTACTCCTCCTCGGTGATGTCGCCGCGGCCGACGAGCGCTTCGGTGTACAGCTTGCGGACCGAGCGCTTCGCCTCGATCAGGTTGTACATCAGCGGCTGCGTCATCGACGGGTCGTCGCCCTCGTTGTGACCGCGACGGCGGTAGCAGACGAGGTCGATGACCACGTCGCGCTTGAACTCCTGGCGGTAGCGGAACGCGAGCTCGGCGACGCGGACGACCGCCTCGGGGTCGTCGCCGTTCACGTGGAAGACCGGCGCCTGGATGGCCTTCGCGACGTCGGTCGAGTAGATCGACGAGCGCGCGTCGCCGGGCACGGTGGTGAACCCGACCTGGTTGTTGACGACGACGTGGATGGTGCCGCCGGTTCGGTAGGCGCGCAGCTGCGACATCTGCAGCGTCTCGAACACGACGCCCTGGCCGGCCATGGCCGCGTCGCCGTGCACGAGGATCGGCAGGATCGAGAACGAGCCGACCGGCTTGCGGTCCTGCTTCGCACGGACGATGCCCTCGAGCACGCCGTTGACGGCCTCGAGGTGCGACGGGTTCGCGGCGAGCGACACGGGGATCTGCGTGCCGTCGTCGGCGGTGAAGGTGCCCTCGGTGCCGAGGTGGTACTTCACGTCGCCGGAGCCGGAGAAGTTCTTGGTGTCCTGCGTGCCCTCGAACTCGCGGAACACCTGGCCGTACGTCTTGCCGGCGATGTTGGTGAGCACGTTGAGCCGGCCGCGGTGCGCCATGCCGATGGCGACCTCGTCGAGGCCCTCCTTGGCGGCGCCCTGCAGGACCTCGTCGAGGAGGGCGATCATCGACTCGCCGCCCTCGAGGCTGAACCGCTTCTGGCCGACGTACTTGGTCTGCAGGAACGTCTCGAACGCCTCGGCCTCGTTGAGCTTGCTGAGGATGCGCATCTGCTCGTCGTGGGTCGGCTTCTCGTACTTGCGCTCGACCTGCTGCTGGATCCACCGGCGCTGCGGCGGGTCCTGGATGTGCATGTACTCGATGCCGATGGTGCGGCAGTACGAGTCGCGCAGCACGCCGAGGATGTCGCGGAGCAGGGCGGTGCGCTTGTCGCCGAAGCCACCGGTGACGAACTCGCGGTCGAGGTCCCAGAAGGTCAGGCCGTGGCTCTCGATGTCGAGGTCGGGGTGCGAGCGCTGGACGTACTCGAGCGGGTCGATGTCGGCCATCATGTGCCCGCGCACCCGGAAGGAGTTGATGAGCTCCTGCACGCGGGCCGTCTTGTCGATCGCGCTCGCGATGTCGACGGAGATGTCCTCGTTCCACTTGATGGGCTCGTACGGGAGCCGCAGCGCCGCGAAGATGTCCTGGTAGAAGTTGCGCTCGCCGATCAGCAGCTCGTGGACCTTCTTCAGGAACTCGCCGGACCCGGCGCCCTGGATGACGCGGTGGTCGTAGGTCGAGGTGAGCGTGATCGTCTTGCCGATCGCCAGGTTGGCGAGGGTCTTCTCGCTCGCGCCCTGGAACTCGGCCGGGTACTCCAGCGCGCCGGCGCCGATGATGCAGCCCTGGCCCTTCATCAGCCGCGGCACCGAGTGCACCGTGCCGATCCCGCCGGGGTTGGTCAGCGAGATCGTCGCGCCCTTGAAGTCGTCGGCGGTCAGCTTGTTGCCGCGCGCGCGCCGGACGAGGTCCTCGTAGGCGGAGAGGTACTCGTTGAAGGTCATCGTCTCGGCGCGCTTGATCGCGGGCACGAGCAGCGATCGGGTCCCGTCGGGCTTCGGCAGGTCGATCGCGATGCCGAGGCCGATGTGCGCGGGCTTGACGACGGCGGGCTTGCCGTCGAGCTCGCCGTAGAACACGTTCTGGCTCGGGAACTCCTTCAGCGCCCGGATGATCGCCCACCCGATGAGGTGCGTGAACGAGATCTTGCCGCCTCGCGTGCGCCGCAGGTGGTTGTTGATCACGATCCGGTTGTCGATCATGAGCTTCGCGGGCACCGTGCGCACGCTCGTCGCCGTCGGAACGGTCAGCGACGCGTCCATGTTCGCCGCGAGGGTCTTCGGCAGGCCCTTCAGGGGCACGACCTCGTCGTCGCGGTCCGCCCCGGCGACCTGCTGCTGCGGGCTCGTGACGGGCACGTCGGCGGGGACCGGCGCGGTGCGCGGCGCCACGGAGGTCGTGCGCGCCTCCGGCGCCTGTCCGACGGTCGCGTTGGGCGAGGTGCCGTTGGCGCCGGCGGCCGCGGGCTCGGCCGGCCGCGCGTTCGGCTGCGCGGCCGGGGCCTGCGCGTCGCCGCCGGGCGCCGCGGCCTCCGACCGGGCGGCGTCGGGCGCCGGGGACTCGGAACGTGGAGCCTCGGGTGCCGGAGCCTCGGGTGGCGCGGCCTCGGACGCGGCGGGCCGGGCGGCTTCGGTCGGCGCGGGCACGGGGGCCTGCTCGCCGGCGGCCTGGTACAGCGCGGCCTCGTCAGGCATGGTCGACGACGCCGCGGGCGCGGGGGCGGGTCGGCCGTTCTCCTTGACCTTGCGGTACTGCTCGAGCACCGGTCGCCAGGTGTCGTCGACCGATTCGGGGTCGGCGAGGAAGCGCTCGTACATCTCGTCCACGAGCCATTCGTTGGCTCCGAACTCCGCCGCGGTCGTCTCTTCGGACCCCGACCCGGTCAATTGGCTCGACACAGCCTCTCGCCCACTCTCTCCATTGATGGATGCTCACCTGGTGGCGTGGCGCGCGCAGCACGTCGCGGAACGCCCTGACAAGCCTAAACCCGTTCGGGCGGCGGTCGGCACCGCCCGGGAGGCCCTCCGACGACTCGCACCGCGCCGCGCGGGGACGGAGGGCCGGATCCCCGGGCGATGCCATGGTCGCCGCGAATACGCTGTGCACATGGAGTTCTATCGCACGACGCCCCGTCACGACCTCACGTACTCGGACGTCTTCCTCGTGCCCAGTCGGTCCGGCGTGACGAGCCGCCTCGACGTCTCGCTGGCCCCGGACGACGGATCGGGCGCCACGATCCCGATCGTGTCGGCGAACATGAACTCGGTCACGGGGCCCCGGCTCGCCGCCACGCTCGCTCGCCGCGGCGGCATCGGCGTGCTCCCGCAGGACCTCCCGCTCCAGGAGCTCGACGACGCGATCCGCTGGGTGAAGTCGCGCCCGGCGCGCTTCGACGTGCCGCACGCCTTCCACGCGGACGGCTCGGTCGCGGAGGCGCTCGAGGTGCTGCCGCCGGTCGAGGGCCACGGCATCGTGCTGCACGACGACGAGGGCCGGTACGCCGGCACGATCCCCGCCACCCGGCTCGCGACGGCGTTGCCGGACGCGCGGCTCGGCGACCTCGTCCACGGCGCGATCCCGTCCATCGACGCCGACGACGTCGACACCCCGAGGCGGGCGTTCGACCTGATGGTCGACGCCGGACTCGACTTCGCGCCGGTCCTCGAGCACGGCCGCGTGGTCGGAACCCTGAGCCGACGCAGCGCGCTGCGCGGCACGGTCTCCGAGCCCAACACGGATGCCGCGGGCCGGCTCCGCGTCGCCGCGGCGGTCGGGATCAACGGCGACGTCGAGTCGAAGGCGCGGGCGCTCGTCGCCGCCGGGGTCGACATGCTCGTGATCGACACGGCGCACGGCCACCAGGAGGGCATGATCCGCGCCGTGCGCGCGGTGCGCGCCGCCGGGCTCGGCATCCCGATCGTGGCGGGCAACATCGTCACGGCCGACGCGGTCGCCGACCTCGTCGAGGCGGGCGCCGACGTCCTCAAGGTGGGCGTCGGACCGGGCGCCATGTGCACGACCCGCATGATGACGGCCGTCGGGCGGCCCCAGTTCTCCGCGGTGCTGGAGACGTCCGAGGCGGCGCGCGAGCACGGGGCCGCGGTGTGGGCCGACGGGGGAGTCCGCTACCCCCGCGACGTGGCGCTCGCGCTCGCCGCGGGAGCCGCGTCGGTCATGATCGGCTCCTGGTTCGCGGGCACCATCGAGGCCCCGGGCGCCCTGCGGCGCGACGGCGACGGCCGGGTCTACAAGGAGAGCTGGGGGATGGCGTCGACCAAGGCCGTGAAGGAGCGGTTCGGCCGGCTCTCCGCCTACGAGCTGGCCCGCAAGGAGCTGTTCGCCGAGGGGATCTCCTCGTCCGCGATCTACCTGGATCCCCTGCGCCCCTCGCTCGAGGACCTGCTGGACATGATCACCTCGGGCGTGCGCAGCTCGTTCACCTACGCCGGCGCGCGGAGCATCCCCGAGTTCCGCGAGCGCGCGCTCGTCGGCATCCAGTCGGCGGCGGGCTACGAGGAGGGCAAGGCGCTCCCGGTCAGCTGGTAGCAGGCCCGCCGTCCAGCCATCCGTCGATATACTTGGCGGCACCATGGACGACCCTCCCTCTGCGAATCCCGACGGCCATAGACCCTCGCCCGTGACCGCACGGGGAGGTGCGGATGTCTGAGTGGGTCCTCCTCGGCATCGGGCTCCTCCTCACGATCGGCACGGGCCTGTTCGTTGCGAGCGAGTTCGCGCTCGTGAACCTCGATCGCGCCGACCTCGAGGCGCGCCGCGCGAAGGGCGAGACCCGGCTCGGGCTCACCATCGAGGGGCTGAAGATCACCTCGACGCACCTGTCGAGCGCGCAGCTGGGCATCACGCTGACCACCCTGCTCACCGGGTACACGATGGAGCCCGCGATCTCGTCGCTCCTGGCCGGGCCGTTGGGGTCCGTCGGCGTGCCCGACGCGCTGGTCCGGCCGGTCGGCGCCGTCGCGGCCGTGGTGGTGGCCACGTTGCTCTCGATGATCATCGGCGAGCTGGTCCCGAAGAACTTCGCCCTCGCACTGCCGAGGCAGACCGCGAAGGTCGTCATGCCGTTCCAGACGGCGTTCACCTGGGTGTTCCGCCCGGCGATCTCGCTGCTGAACGGCAGCGCGAACGGCCTGTTGCGCGCGATCGGCATCGAGCCGAAGGAGGAGCTCTCCGGCGCGCGTTCGGCCGAGGAGCTCTCGAGCCTCGTCCGACGTTCGGCGAGCGCCGGGCTGCTCGAGCAGGACACGGCGACGCTGCTGGGGCGCACCCTCCGCTTCTCCGAGCACGACGCGTCCGACGTCATGACGCCGCGACCCCGGGTCGCGGCGGTCCAGCGACTCGAGTCCGCGGAGGCGGTGCTGGAGCTCGCCCGGCAGACCGGGTTCTCCCGGTTCCCCGTCTACGACGAGAACCTCGACGACGTGGTCGGGCTCGTGCACGTCAAGCAGGCCGTCGCCGTCCCGCGCGAGAAGCGCGAGCAGGTCCCCGCGTCGGCGCTGCAGTCCGAGGCACTGCGCGTGCCCGAGACGATGAAGCTCGACGCCCTGCTCGGGGAGCTCCGCGGCCGCGGCTACCAGATGGCGGTCGTGGTGGACGAGTACGGCGGCACCGCCGGGGTCGCCACCCTCGAGGACCTGGTCGAGGAGCTCGTCGGCGAGGTCTCGGACGAGCACGACCGCACCCGCGCCGGCGTTGTGCGCCGCGGCGAGTTCGTCAGCTTCCCGGGGATGCTCCGCCCCGACGAGCTGCTGGACCGCACCGGCATCGAGGTGCCCGAGGACGGCGCCTACGAGACGGTCGCCGGCTACGTGATGAGCGTGCTCGGCAGGCTGCCGCTCGTCGGCGACGAGGTCGACGTCGAGGGCGGCCGCTTCCGGGTGCAACGCCTCGACGGCCGGCGCATCGACCGGATCCAGTTCACCCCGGCGACCGCGCGCACGCACGCCGACGCCCTGACGGAGGTCGAGCGATGAGCGACTGGGCCGGCCTCGCCTGGCTGTTCGCCCTGCTGGCGGGCAACGCGTTCTTCGTCGGCGCGGAGTTCGCCGTGATCTCCGCCCGGCGGTCGCAGATCGAGCCGCTGGCGGAGAAGGGCCGCCGGAGCGCGAAGACCGCGCTGTGGGCCATGGAGCACGCGACGCTCATGCTCGCCATGAGCCAGCTCGGCATCACGATCTGCTCGCTGCTGATCCTGACGGTGTCCGAGCCCGCGATCCACCACCTGCTCGAGATCCCGCTCGAGCTCACCGGCTGGTCTCCCGAGGTCGTCTCGACGGTGGCGTTCGTCATCGCGCTCGTCCTCGTGTCGTACCTGCACGTCGTGCTCGGCGAGATGGTGCCGAAGAACCTGTCCTTCTCGCTGCCCGACCGCGCCGTGCTCGTGCTCGCGCCGCCGCTGGTGTTCACGGCCCGGGTCTTCCGCCCGGTCATCGTCGCGCTGAACGCGGTCGCCAACGGCGTGCTCAGGTTGTTCGGCGTCGAGCCGAAGAACGAGGCCACCTCCACGTACACGCTCGAGGAGGTGCAGACGATCGTCGACCAGTCGAGGCGCGAGGGCATGCTGGCCGACGCGAGCGGCACCCTGAGCGCCGCGTTCGAGTTCACCACCAAGCAGGTCATCGACATCGCGGTGCCGATGGACGAGCTCGTCTGCCTCCCCGCGGAGGCCACGCCCGCCGACGTCGAGCGCGCCGTCGCGCGTCGCGGCTTCTCGCGGTACGTGCTCGCGGGCGACGACGGCGAGCCCGACGGCTACGTGCACCTGAAGGACGTGATCGACCTCGACGACGACGAGTTCGACGACCCCATCCCCGCCAAGCGGGTGCGGCGCCTCGTGTCGATCTTCGACGGCACCGACCTCGAGGACGCACTGGCGACGATGCGCCGCCAGGGCACGCACGTCGCCCGGGCCTTCGACGGCGCGGGCGCGACCACCGGGGTGATCTTCCTGGAGGACATCATCGAGGAGCTGGTCGGCGAGGTGCAGGACGCCACGAGGCGCGGCTGACCCCGGGCACGCTCGGACCTGATCGGGGGGCGCGGACGCCAGCGCTCAGGCGTAGACTTCCGCCGAGAAAGCTGAGGTGTACTCATGTTTGAGAACTCCATCGCGATGGCCGTCCTGCCTGCGTCCGACCTCGATCGGGCGCGCAGGTTCTGGCACGACACCTTCGGCGTCGATCCCGTGTCGAGCGACATGGGCGGGGACGCCTTCCTGATCGGCGGCATCGGCGTGCTCGTCTACGAGACCCAGTTCGCCGGGACCAACAAGGCGACGGCCTTCTCGATCATGACCGACGACCTCGACCGCGACATGGCGGCGCTCCGCGACAAGGGCGTCGTCTTCCACGACTACGACCTGCCCGGCATCACCACCGTGGACGGCGTGGTCGACATGGACGGCGAGCGGGGTGCGTGGTTCGACGACAGCGAGGGCAACATCATCGCGCTCGCCGAGCCCACCAAGATCCCGATCGACGAGGCCCGGAGGATGTTCGCCGAGCTCCGCACGTGAGCCCCGGCGCGATCACCACTCCCCGTCGTTGAGGTCGGGCCGGGCCCGGACGTACTGCACCGGCCACAGCTCCGTGCCCGCACCCAGCTCGTGCGCCGCACGCAGCGCGAAGTGCGGGTCGCGCATCATCGCCTTGCCGAACATCACGGCGTCGGCCGCGCCGGACGCCACCAACTCCTCGGCCTGCGCCGGGGTGGTGATGCGCCCGACGGCGGACACCGAGACGCCGGCGCGCTCGCCGACGAACTCGGCGTGCGCCGCCTGGTACGCCGGGCCGACCGGGATCCGCACGTCTCGGACGAGCCCGCCCGTCGAGATGTCGAAGAAGTCGGCGCCCGCCTCGGCGGCCCATCCCGCGACGACGGAGGTCTGCTCCTCGTCCCAGCCGCCCGGAGCCCAGTCCGTCGCCGAGAAGCGCACGAACAGCGGCATCCGCTCGCCGATCTCGGCGCGGACCTCGCGCACGATCTCGAGGAGCAGCCGGGCGCGCCCCGCGAGCGACCCGCCCCACCGGTCGTCGCGGCGGTTCGAGAGCGGCGAGAGGAACTGGTGCACGAGGTAGCCGTGCGCCGCGTGGACCTCGACCACGTCGAAGCCTGCCCGGACGGCGCGCCGGGCGGCCGCCCGGAAGTCGGAGACGACCGCCTCGATGCCGGCCTCGTCGAGCGCCACGGGTTCCCTGAGCCCGTCGAACGCGACCGCGGACGGCGCCACGGTCGTCCAGCCGCCCTCGTGCAGCGGCTGCGACCCCGGCAGTCGCATCGGCTCGGGCCAGACCGAGGCCTTGCGCCCGGCGTGGGCCAGCTGGATGCCCGAGGCCGCGCCCTGGCTTCGGATGAAGCGCGTGATGCGCGACCACGCATCGGCCTGCGCATCGTCCCAGAGCCCGGTGTCGTGGTCGGAGATGCGCCCCTCGGGGCTGACCGCCGTCGCCTCGGCGATCACCAGGCCGGCCCCGCCCGCGGCCATGGCGCCGAGGTGCACCAGGTGCCAGTCGTGGGGAACCCCGTCGCGCTCGGTCACCGAGTACTGGCAGAGCGGCGGCACCCACACCCGGTTGCGGATCTCGAGTCCGCGGAGCGTCATCGGGCGGAACAGCGCCGGGCGCGGCGCGGGGATGGTCGTCGGCATGGCCATCAACCTATCGTTGGGGCATGGCAACGGGCACCTGGCGCGAATGGACCGCCGCCGACGCGGCGAACTGGCTGGGGGAGCCGGGTGCGGACGACGACAAGTACCGCCGAGGCGTGCTCGGGGTCATCACCGGCTCGCCGGACTTCCCCGGCGCTGCGGTCCTCGGGGTCGAGGCGGCGCACCGGACGGGCGTCGGGATGGTCCGGTTCACGGGGCCGCGCGCGGTGCGGCAGTCGGTCGTCGCCGCGCGCCCCGAGACGGTCGGGGTCGCCGGGCGGGTGCAGGCGTGGCTGCTCGGCTCGGGCATGGACTCCGCGCATCGGTCCATCCTGCTCGCCGGCGAACTCCAGCACGCGCTCGCCTCCGGTGAACCGACCGTGCTCGATGCCGGCGCGCTCGACCTCGTCGACCTGCACACGGCGCCGACGGTGATCACCCCGCACGCACGCGAGCTCGCCGAGCTGCTGGGCGGGCACGACGTGCCCGCGTCGGCCGAGGAGGTGCGCGCGGACCCGGCCGGCTGGGCCGAGCGCGCGGCGCAGCACCTGCAGGTCGCGGTCCTGCTGAAGGGCGCCGTCACCCACGTCTGCGACCCGTCGGGCGCGCGGCTCACCGTCACCTCCGCCACGCACTGGCTGGCCAGCGCCGGAACGGGCGACGTGCTGGGCGGCATCGTCGGCGCGCTCGCGGCGACCCACCGCGACCGGATCGCCTCCGACCCGGCCTCCATCGCCCACGTCGCGGCGACCGCGGCGTTCATCCACGGCGAAGCCGCCCGCCGCGCCAGTGAGGCGCGGGACGGCGGCCCGGTGATCGCGTCCGACGTGGCCGGGGCGATCCCGCACGTGGTCGGCGCCCTCCTGCGCCGGTGACCGGTGCAGGGGCGTCGGCGATGAGCGCAGACCAGGCGGGCCTGCGCGAGGCGCCGGCCGGCGGCATCCGTCGTCGGCTGGGCGGCCGTGCCGCGCTCTGGATCGCCTTCGCCGCGGTGCACGTCCTGCTCGCCGCGCTCAACCTCTTCGCGCCCGGGTACCCCATGGGCGACGTGACCGGGGTCTACCTCGCCTGGGCGGAGACCGCGCAGCAGGGCTGGCTGCGCATGGGCATCGACACGGCCTGGGTCTACCCGATCCTCGCGTTCGCGCCCATGACGGCCGCGCTCGCGTTCGGGCGCGAGTGGTACGGCGAGGCCTGGCTCGCGATGGTCGCCGTGCTCGACGCGATCGCGTTCTCGGTGCTGCTCGGCCGCGGGACGCTGTCGGTCCGTCGACGTGCGGCCGCGTGGTGGTGGGTCGCGTTCCTGGCGATGCTCGGTCCGATCGCCCTCGGCCGGATCGATGCGGTCACCGTGCCGTTCGCGATCGTGGGCCTGCTGTGGGCCGCCGGGCGACCGAGGGTGGCGGCGACCCTGCTCACCATCGGCGCGTGGATCAAGGTCTGGCCGGCGGCGCTCGTCGTGAGCCTCGTCGTCGCGTTGCGGCGCAGGGCCGAGGCGGCGGTCGTGGCTGCCGCGCTCTCGGCCGGCATCCTCGCGGTGAGCCTCATCGCCGGCTCGGGTCTGAACGCCTTCGGCTTCGTCGCGCAGCAGGCCGGCCGAGGGCTGCAGGTGGAGGCGCCGCTCGCGGTGCCCTGGCTCTGGTGGATCGTCGCCGGCACCGACCGCGCGACGATCGAGTACGACCGGGGCATCCTGACGTTCCAGGTCGAGGGCCCGGGCACGGAGGTCGCGGCGGCTGTCACCACGCCGCTCATGGTGCTCGGGGTCGCGGCGGTGCTCGCGGTCGGGGTGCGCGCGGCGGTGCGGCGGGCTCCCGTGATCGCGCTCCTGCCTCCGCTCGCGCTGGCCTTCACGACCGTGCTCATGCTCGCGAACAAGGTCGGTTCGCCGCAGTTCGTCACCTGGCTGGCCGCCCCGGTCATCCTCGGCATCGCGCTCGGCGGCGGCCGGTTCCTCACGCCGGCCGCGCTCGCGTCGTCGACCGCACTGCTCACGCACGCCATCTACCCGTACTGGTACGGGTGGCTGCTCATCGCCGATCCCGGCTTCGTCCTGCTGCTCACCGTCAAGGTGGTGCTGCTGTTCGTCCTGCTCTCCTGGTCGGTCGTGAAGGTGTGGCAGGCTGGCTCCGTACGGCGGGAGACGCCGACGGGCGTCGCGGCCTGAGCGGCGGCCGTCCCCCCGCGGGGAGGGGCTCATCATGCTGGTCGCATTCTCGGTCGCGCCGAGCGGCACGGGTCGCGCCGACGGGTCGGTGCACGATGCGGTCGCCGCCGCGGTCCGCATCGTCCGGGACTCGGGACTGCCGAACCGGACGACCTCGATGTTCACCGAGATCGAGGGGGAGTGGGACGAGGTCTTCGCCGTCGTCAAGGAGGCGGCCGAGGCGGTCGGCGATTACGGCTCGCGGGTCTCGCTCGTGCTCAAGGCCGACATCCGACCGGGCTGGACCGGCGAGCTCGAGGGCAAGGTGGACCGGCTCGAAGCCGCCATCGACAACGACGGCTGAGGGCATCCGAACGCGTCGGGCGTCGTTGCGGCGTCGATTATCGAATCGATTCGATCCGTGGCAGAATCGTCGGGATGACCCCCTCGACGAGCGCGCCGCCGACCCTGTCCCCTGTGCGGACCAGGCTTGCACTGCTCGCGCTCGCGATGGGCGGGTTCGGCATCGGCGCGACCGAGTTCGTCGCCATGGGACTCCTGCCGGACATCGCCGCCGATCTCCTGCCCGGCCTCGCCGCGACCTCGACCGAGACGGCGAACGCCGCGGCCGGCTGGATCATCTCGGCGTACGCCCTCGGCGTCGTCGTCGGAGCGCCGACCATCGCCGCCGCCGCCGCCCGATGGCCGCGGAAGCGACTGCTGCTCGTGCTGCTCACGGCGTTCACGGCGGGCACCGCGGCATCCGCGTTGCTGCCCACCTTCGAGCTCGTCGTCCTCGCGCGGTTCGTCGCCGCGCTGCCCCACGGAGCGTACTTCGGGATCGCGTCGCTCGTCGCCGCGACCCTGATGGGCCCCGGCAAGCGGGGGCGGGGCGTGGCGCTCGTGCTGTCCGGGCTCACCATCGCGAACGTGATCGGCGTGCCCGCGATCACCTGGCTGGGCCAGCTCGCGGGGTGGCGGGTGGCGTACCTGGCCGTGGCGGCCATCTTCGCGGCGACCTTCGTCGCCGTGCTCGCGGCGGTCCCGTGGCAGCCGGGCGATCCCCGGGCGACCGTCGGGCGCGAGCTGCGGATCTTCACCCGGACCCAGGCCTGGTTCGCCCTCGGCATCGGCGCGATCGGCTTCGGCGGCCTGTTCGCGATGTACAGCTACGTCGCACCGCTCGCGACCGAGGTCACGGGGCTCGACAGCGCGATGGTGCCGCTCGTGCTCGTCGTCATCGGCATCGGCATGACCGTGGGGAACCTCGTCGGCGGGCGCCTCGCCGACTGGAGCGTGCGACGCTCGATGTACCTGGGCTTCGCCGTCATGGCCGCGTCGCTCGCGGTGCTGGCGCTCACGGCATCGCACCCCGTCGGACTCGTCGTGGGCGTCCTCCTCGTGGGTGCCTCCGCCTCGGCGCTCTCGCCGACCATCCAGACCCGCCTGATGGACATCGCGCGCGACAGCCAGTCGATCGCCGCGGCGCTCAACCACTCCGCGCTGAACATCGGCAACAGCCTCGGCGCGATGCTCGGCGGCGCCGTGATCGCCGCCGGATTCGGCTACGTGGCCCCGGTCTGGGTCGGGCTGGTCCTCACCGTCGCGGGCGCGGCGCTCGCATTGGCCTCGTTCGGCCTCGACCGGGCGCGGGCGCGCCGCGGCATCCCGATGCCCTCGATGACCGGCGCGGTCCCCGCCGTCGGCGATTGACGCCCGCCCGCACGCCCGCCTACTCGGACTGCAGCAGGATGCCGTCGGCGATCGCACGCTTGCGCAGCGCCACCTTCGTGCCCACGTCGTGGCCGGCGAGGCGGTACTTCTCCCGGATCCGCTTGAGGTAGCTCTTCGCGGTCTCCTCCGAGATCCCGAGCTGGAAGGCGACGGCCTTGACCGGCTGACCCGCGCCGTACAGGGCCATCACCCGGCGCTCCTGAGCGCTGAGTCGCGGCGCGGCGCCGTCGTCGTGGAGCGCCTCCTCGAGCTCGGCCGAGATGTACGTCTCGCCGGACTGGGCCGCGCGGATCGCCTCGACGATGGTCTCGACCGGCTCGGACTTGACCAGGTAGCCGGCCGCGCCGGCGCCGAGCGCCTCGCGCACGACCGCCGGCTCGGAGTACGTGCTCATGAGCATGGTCGCGACGTTCGCCGACTTCAGGGTCGAGAGCTTGATCGAGATCGGGATGTTGTCGCGCAGGTCGAGGTCGAGCAGCACCACGTCGACCGGGAATGCCGGGTGCGCGAGCAGTTCGGACCACGAGGGCACCGCCGCCACCAGGTCGATGTCGGAGGCGGCCCCGCGCACCCACTCGGTGAGCGCACCCAGCAGCATGCGATGGTCGTCGACGATCGCCAGCCGGATCGGACTGCGGTCGGGTTCGGGCACGTCAGGCTCCCCTCGGTCGAGCGGCGCGGTTGGGCGTCGCGGTTCCTGCACGGTTCGTGGGATCCACCCTGCAGTCGATGTCGATGCGGAATCCGTCGGATGCCGCCACCGAGTCATGTCCTCCGACACTATCGAGTGCTTCCCACGTCGCCTCGTCGACCTTCCGCAGCGCGAGCCCCGAGACGTCGAGGCGGATGGCGATGCGGCTGCCGTCGGGGGCGGGCATCTCGTCGGGCGCCGTCGTCTCCGCGTCGCGATCGCGGCACGTCACCACGACGCGGAGCGGGGGCGCCGACGCCTTGGTCCGGCGCTGGCCGGCGATCAGCCACAGGGCGAGGAGGAGCCCGTCGCGCTGGACCTGGCCGAGCAGGCCCGCGAGGCCGGTCGGGTCGTCGACGGTGACGCGCCGGCTGAGGTACGCCGACTCGGTCACGGCGTGGCGGAGCCACGTGTCGGTCCGTCCCTCGATGAGCCGAACGCGCAGCCGGGCCGCGAGCACGCCGGCGCGCTCGGCCGCCGCCGGGGGCAGCGGCAGGGCGATGCGCCCGGCGCCGACGTCGTCCAGCAGCGCCTCGGCGTCGTAGTCGAGCTCCGCCAGCTCCTCCGAGGCGCGCATGCCGACCGCCGAGCGCGGGGTCGAGACCGTGCTCTGGACGAGCGTGAGGTCGAGTTCGCGACCGACCAGCCGGCGGAACCCCCGCACGGCGATGACGACCAGGACGACCGGGACGACCGCGGACGCCGCGATCGCGACGCCGATCACGGTCCGCGTGCCGGCCTGGGGCGCCTGCAGCAGGGCCTGGACCAGCAGCACCGCGGCGATCACGGCCGACGCGAGGAGCGGACCGCGCGTCTCGCGCAGCGCGGCGACCGGCATGAGCAGCGCAGCGGCAGCCGGCGCGGCCGTCGGCGTCACGCCGAACCGGAGCAGGTCGGCGGTGGCGGCCACGTCGAGCCAGATCGGCACCGTCAGCGCGGCCAGCAGGGCGAGGAACACCCAGTCCGGCACCCGGCTGAGGCCGCGCGTCGCGACGACCCCGCCGACGGCGACCAGCCCGAGCGCGATCCACGCCGGTCCCGGCCCGCGACCCGGCGGGATCACGGCGTCGAGACCCCAGGCGTGCAGCAGGTGCGCGAGCACGATCGCGACGCTCGCCACGGTCACGCCCGCCGCGAGGCGGCGCCCGCCGTGCGCGGTTCGGATGTCCTCGGCGGCACGGGCCGACCTCGCCGGTCGGCGGAACTGCGCCTCGTGCGTCGTGTCACGTGGGACCGGCCCCGCCGGCGGCATCCGCTGGAACCGGCTCACGGCTTGGGCACCTCCAGCATCACCGTGGTGCCCGACCCTGGCGAGCTGAAGACGCGCGCGCGCCCGCCGACGGCGTGCAGGCGCCCGACGACCGACTCGGCGAATCCCAGCCGAGCGGGGTCCACCGAGGCGGGCTCGAAGCCCGCACCCTGATCGGTGACCATGGCCCGCACGGTGCGCTCGTCGTCGGTGATGGTCACGTCGGCCTCGTGCACGCCCGAGTGGCGGCGCACGTTCTCGAGGCACTCGCCGAGCGCGCCGAGCAGTGCGTCGAGCGCGTCGCGGGGCAGGACGAGTTGCCCGGCGCCGTGCCAGTTCACGTCGAGGCCCATGCGCGCGAAGCGCTGACGCACCGAGTCGAACGTCGTCCCGAGCGCGTGCGCGGGGGAGTCCGGGGAGAAGGCGGTGCTCGAGCCGTGATCGAGCGGTGCGCCCAGGCGCAGCTGCTTGAGCAGCCGCGCGTCGTCGCCGGCCTGCTGGCGGAGCGCGTTCTCGCCGACGCCCACGCCCGAGTGGGCGAGCAGGCTGAGGGTGGCGAGCACGGTGTCGTGGAGCACGCGCGCGTCCTGGCGCTGCTGGGCCTCGGACTCGCTCGCGAGGCGCTCGGCCCGGTGCGCGCGTCCCACCTCGTCGATGCGCTCGGCGGCACGATCGATCGCCCGCTTGAGCCAGAGGCCCGTCGCCGTCGCGGCGATCCACCCGGCGATCGAGGCCACGAGGACGGTGCCCAGGTCGGCGCCCGCGAACCACGACGCGACGACCGCCGTCACGACGGCGAGGCCCGACACCGCCACGAGGGCGATCCCGTCGGGGCGCGCCACCGACGGGATCGCGATCGACGCCGCCGTGAGGGCGCCGGTCACCGCCATCGCCGTCTCGGCGGCGGGGTCGACCGTGGGGTCCAGGCCGATGACGAGCAGCAGGGCGACCGAGGCCGCGATGGTCCCGAGGGTCGGCAGCGTGGCGCCGCGCGAGGTCGCGAGGATGACGAGCCCGACCAGCAGCAGGTCGATCAGGACGGCGAGCGCGAAGCGGTCCGCATCGAGCGCGCCCGGCACGAGCAGGCACGCGAGCGCGAGCACGGCGCCGGTGAGGCTTCCGGCACGGGCGAGGCGCCGGAGCAGCCGGTCGCGCTCCTTGTCGATCCGGCGCATTCCACCCCCTTCACGGCCGGGCGGCACGGCACGTCGGTGCCGTCACCCTCGAAGATAGCCCACAGCGACCCCCCGGTGGGGGTCATCGGGCGCGGAACGGGGCGCACGGTCCGGTTCGGTCACGCCGCGAGCAGGGCGGCGAGGGCACCACCGACCGCATCGTCCTCGATCAGGAAGGCGTCATGGCCGTAGTCCGAGCGGAGCACCACCGGCTCATCACCGTGCACGGTGCGGCGCAGGCCGCGGGCGAGCTCCCGCTGGCCCGCGAGCGGGAAGTACCGGTCGCTGTCGATCCCGAGCACCAGGGCGAGCGCGTCGACGCGGTCGAGCGCCGCGGCCACGCCACCGCGCCCGCGCCCGATGTCGTGGGAGTTCATCGACTCGGTGAGCACCAGGTAGCTGTTGGCGTCGAACCGGCGGGTGAACTTGTTGCCGTGGAAGTCGAGGTAGGACTCGACCGCGAACCGCCCGCCGCCGCCCAGGGGGTCGAGCCCGGACTGCCAGCTCCGTTCGAAGCGCTGGTCGAGCTCGGCCGGGGTCCGGTAGTTCAGCATCGCCATCCTGCGCGCCAGGGCGAGCCCGCGAGTGGGGCCCTCGCCGTCCGGGGCGTCGTAGTACGAGCCGCCGCGGAACGCGGGGTCGCTGCGCACGGCCTCGAGCTGGACGGAGTTCTGGGCGATCTGGTCGGCGGTCGTCGCCGCGGGGGCGGCGAGCACGGCGATGCGCTCGACCGCGTCGGGGGCGGTGACGGCCCACTCCAGCACGTGCATCGCGCCCATCGAGCCGCCGACGGCCGCCGCGAACCGCTCGATGCCGAGCTCGCGGGCCAGCGCCCGCTGCGCGACGACCTGGTCGCGGATCGTGAGGAACGGGAACCGCGCGCCCCATTCGACGCCGTCGGGTGCGAGCGAGGCGGGGCCGGTCGATCCCTGGCATCCGCCGATCACGTTCGGCGCGACGACGAACCACCGGTCGGTGTCGATCGCGCGGCCTCGGCCCACGACGCCCGGCCACCAGCCCGGGCTGGGATGTCCCGGCCCCGGCGGCCCGAGGACGTGGCTGTCCCCGGTGAGCGCGTGCAGGACGAGGATCGCGTTGTCGCGTTCCGGCGAGAGGGTGCCCCAGGTCTCGTACGCGATGCGGACGTCGGGCAGCACCTGGCCGGACTCGAGTGCGACGTCGCCGATGCGGGCGAACCGCCGGTCGCCGACCGGATCACCCGCCCGCCACGCGCCCGTCGCCGGCGCCCGTCCGGCGAGCTGGCCCGCCGCGCGCGCCTCGGGGACGATGCTCACGGGCACCGTCTCCGACGTGGTCTGCCAGTCCATGGCTCCGATTCTCCCTCGACCCGCCGGCGGCGCGGCGAGTGTTACGCCGTCGCGGGTCGGCCGAATCGAGCGGATGCCGCGCCCGGCGGGACGCGGCATCCGCTCGACCGGGCCGCCGCCTACACGCGCGCGGCCTCCGACGCACGACGCGCGGCGGCGAGGCCCGCCTCGAGGTCGGCCTTGAGGTCGTCGACGTTCTCGATGCCGACCGAAAGGCGCACCAGCCCGGGCGTCACTCCCGTCGTGAGCTGCTGCTCGGGCGTGAGCTGCGAGTGCGTCGTCGAGGCCGGGTGGATCACGAGCGAGCGCACGTCGCCGATGTTGGCGAGGTGGCTGAACAGCGAGAGGTTGTCGACCAGCGCCCGACCGGCGTCGACGCCGCCCTTGAGCTCGAACGACAGCACGGCGCCCACGCCCTTGGGTGCGTAGCGGTTCGCGGCCGCATACCACGGGCTGGAGGGCAGTCCGGAGTAGTTGACGCTCGCCACGTCGGGGTGGCCGTCGAGCCACTCGGCGATCTCCTGCGCGTTCCGCACGTGCCGCTCGATGCGCAGCGAGAGCGTCTCGATGCCCTGGATGAGCTGCCACGCGCTCGCCGGGGCGATGGACGCGCCGAGGTCGCGGAGCAGCTGCACCCGCGCCTTGATGACGAACGCCAGCGGGTCGCCCACGGCGGCCGTGTAGCTCGCGCCGTGGTACGAGGGGTCGGGCTCGGTGAGGCCGGGGAACTTCTCGACGTTCTTCGACCACTCGAAGCGGCCGCCGTCGACGATGACCCCGCCGATGACGGTGCCGTGGCCGCCGAGGAACTTCGTCGCCGAGTGGATGACGATGTCGGCGCCGTGCTCGAACGGGCGGATGAGGTAGGGCGTCGCGATCGTGTTGTCGACGATGAGGGGGATGCCCGCGTCGTGCGCGACGCCCGAGACGAGCTCGATGTCGAGGATGTTGATCTTCGGATTGCCGATCGTCTCGGCGAAGAACAGCTTGGTGTTCGGGCGCACCGCGCGTCGCCATTCGTCGGCGTCGTCCTGGTTCTCGACGAACGTCGTCTCGATGCCGAGCTTGGCGAGGGTGTACTTGAAGAGGTTGTAGGTGCCGCCGTAGATCGACGACGACGAGACGATGTGGTCGCCGGCCTGCGCGATGTTCAGCACGGCGAAGGTCTCGGCCGCCTGGCCCGAGGCGACCAGCAGCGCCCCGCTGCCGCCCTCGAGCGCCGCGAGGCGCTCCTCGACGACCGCCTGCGTCGGGTTCATGATGCGCGTGTAGATGTTGCCGAACTCGGCCAGCGCGAAGAGGTTCTGCGCGTGCTCGGCGGAGTCGAAGACGTAGGACGTCGTCTGGTAGATCGGCGTCGCGCGCGCCTTCGTGACGGGGTCGGGCGCCGCGCCCGAGTGCACCTGCTTGGTCTCGAAGCGCCAGTCGGCCTGCTCTGACATGGGGACTCCTCACGTGTTCGCGGTGCGGCGGCGCCGCGACCGGGGCCCACGTTACGAGCGGCCGTTCAGGCGATCAACGGATGCCGCAACACGGCGTCATGCGCCGGGCTCGCGCGGCGGCGGCAGCGCGTCCTTCGGCAGGACGATGGTGCCGGTCGCGGTCATCGGCTCGGGCCGGAACAGCCACCTCGCTCGCGGCTCCACGAGCGGCCGGAAGACGCGTCGGACGGGCTTCAGCGACAGGACCACCGAGACGAGCACGCAGAACGCGATCATGAGCGGCAGGACCCACCACGGCTGCGGGCCCTCGAGGATCGGCGTCTCCCGGAGCGGGAAGAGCACGAACGAGTGCAGCAGGTAGATGTACATCGTGGCGCTGCCGAAGGCGGTGAACCACGTGGTTCGCCTGGGCATGAGGACGAGGAAGGCGACGGCGAGCAGCATCGCGAGCAGCAGCAGGAACAGGCGGATGGCGCCCGACCACGGTTCGTCGTAGCCGATCGCCTCGTACGACTCGTCATAGAGCATGAACCTGCGGAGCCGGAGGTCGCGCCAGGTCTCGATCGCCATCGGCATCACGACGAGCAGCGCCGAGAACAGCGCGATGGCGGCGGCGCGCCATCGCCAGGCCACCGCGGTCCGGAGGTCGAGCCACCGGTCGGTGATGCGCCACTGCCGGAGCTTCCAGCCGAAGACGAAGAAGGGGAACATGCCGAACGTCCGCGTGAGCGCGAGCGTCGAGTCGATCTCGACGGCGTACCCGGCGCCGATCGAGATCGCGATCGCGATGATGAGGGGGTACCGGAGCAGCACGAGGTACGGCAGGGCGATCCGCCAGATCGCCAGCGCGATGAGGAACCAGAGCGTCCACGACGCGGTCGTGTAGTCGAGCACGAGGTCGCCGCCGAGCGCGAAGCGGATGACCGTCCAGATCGTCTCGAAGATGAAGTAGGGGAAGACGATGTCGGTGAGCACGAGGCGCATCGCGCGGGCGTTCGGCGGCCCGGACTTCGCGAAGTACCCGGAGACGGTGACGAACACGGCGACGTGGAACGAGTAGATGAAGAGGTAGACGCTGTACGCGGCGTCGTCCTCCGCGATCAGCGGCAGGATGCCGTGGCCGATCACCACGAGCGTGATCGCGATCCAGCGGGCGTTGTCCCAGAGCGGCACGCGCCGCTTGCGTGGGGTCGGCGGCTTGGTGGCGCGGGGCGCGGGCGTCGGCTCCATCCGGCCATTCTCCCGCACCACGCGATGTCTTCGAGGGAGGAGGACGAGGTCGCGGTGCAGAATGGGCCGCATGGTGCGCACGCGAGCGGTCGTGACGGGGGCCAGTTCCGGCATCGGGGCGGCGACGGTCCGGGCGCTGCGGTCCGCCGGATGGGACGTGGTGGCCGTCGCGCGCCGCGAGGAGCGCCTCCGCGCGCTCGCGGCGGAGACGGGGTGCGACGTCGTCGTCGCCGACGTGACCAGCGACGCCGACGTCGCGGCGCTGCGCACCCGGCTCGAACGGGACGGCGCGATCCATGCCCTGGTGAACAATGCCGGCGGCGCGAAGGGCCTCGCGTCGGTCGAGGACTCGGACCTCGACGACTGGCGCTGGATGCTCGAGGTCAACGTCCTGGGCGTCAAGCGCGTCACCAGCGCCCTCCTGCCGCTGCTGCGACGAGGGGCCGTCGATCGCGGCGTCGCCGACGTGGTGAACGTCACGTCGATCGCCGGCCACGTCGCCTACGTCGGCGGCGGCGGGTACAACGCGGCGAAGTTCGCCGCGCACGCCCTCACGGAGGTGCTTCGGCTCGAGCTGAACGGCGAGCCGATCCGCGTCGTCGAGGTCGCGCCGGGGATGGTGCGCACCGATGAGTTCGCGCTCGTGCGCTTCGGGGGCGACCGGGCGCGCGCCGACGCCGTGTACGAAGGCGTCCCCGATCCGCTCACGGCCGAGGACGTCGCCGCCGTCATCGTCGATGCGATGTCGAAGCCGCCGCACGTCGACCTCGACCTGATCATCGTCAAGCCCGTCGCGCAGGCCGCCCCGCACCGGCTCGCCAAGGGGCCCCTCGCCGTGCGATCGGACTCGGCACGATGAGCGCCGGGAGGGTCGGCCGGGTCGCACGGCGGCAGCGGTGGATCGACGCCACGGGCCGGCTGCTGGCGGTCTTCGGACTGGCGTTCATCGTCGCCTACGTGGTCTGGGTGCTGGTGCCCGACCTTCCGCGGCCCGTGATCGTCACCTTCAACGTGATCTTCATCGTGACCTGGGTGCTGTTCCTCGCCGACGCCGTCATGCGCATCACGCTGACGCCGCGGGGCGAGCGCTGGCACTACGTGTGGACGCATCCGGTCGAGTTGCTGTCGGTGCTCGTCCCCGTGTTCCGCGCCCTGCGCGTGGTCACGTTGATCGGTCACCTGCCGGTCCTCCAGCGCCGCACCAGGGAGGTGGTGCGCGCCCGGTTCGTCGTGAGCGCGGGCCTCTACGCCGCCGTCTACGTGTTCTTCATCGCGCTCGCCGTGCTGCAGGCCGAACGCGACGCGCCGGGGGCCAACATCGTGAACTTCGGCGACGCGGTGTGGTGGGCCGTCGTCACCCTCGCGACGGTCGGGTACGGCGACACCTACCCCGTGACCACCCTGGGGCGCGTCTGGGCCGGGTTCCTGATGGCCGGAGGCGTCGCGATCGTCGGCGTGGCCTCGGCGACCGTGATCTCGATCCTGAACGAGCGGCTGTCCGGCCTGCGGCACGAGCGGAATCCCGAACGCCGCGACGAGCTCATCGCCGGCCGCGAGGGACTCGACCCGGTGCGGGACACCGGGGCAGACTCCGCGGACCGCCGTTCCCCGGACGTCGGGCCGGTACCCTGACGGGATGACCCCAGACGCGAAGCAGACCCCCCGATGAGCGTCCACCTGGTCGGCGGCGGCTGGAGCCCGGCGCACGCCCCCGCGGTGTACGGCCCGTTCCTCGCGGAGGCCGCCGACGCCGCGGCGCGCGACGGCGCCGAGCGGGCGAGGGTCGTCGTGCTGCTCGTCGCGCCGCCGGAGGCGGGCACGGCCGAGCGCGCGAGGTGGCTCGCCGCCCTCGACGCGGCGGCACCCGCGGACCTGCCCTGCGACCCGGTCGTCACCATCGTGGGCGAGGACGGCGAGTTCGCCTCGTCCGCGCTCGCCGGAGCGCACGGCGTCCTCGTCGGCGGCGGTCTCACCCCCGCCTACCGGCGCGCCGTCGAACCGCTCGCGGGAGAGCTCCGCCGACTCGTGGCATCCGGGCTGCCCTACCTCGGCTTCTCGGCCGGGGCGGCCATCGCCGCCGACACGGCGCTGCTCGGCGGATGGCGCATCGGCGGCGTGGCCGTCGCGCCCGAGGAGGCGTCGGAGGACCTCGACGAGATCACCGCCGAGGCCGGCATCGGACTGGTCGACCTGACCGTCGACTGCCACGCCGCGCAGTGGGGCACCCTCACCCGGCTCATCGCGGCCACCGAGGCCGGACTGGTCGACGGGGGCATCGCGATCGACGAGGACACGCTGTTCTCCATCGGCACCGCAGGGTTGCGCGTCGCCGGGGCGGGCAGCGTCTGGAGCGTCGGCGCGAGCGACGAGGGGGTCCTCGTCCGGAGCATCTCCGGCTGATGGGCCGCACCCTCCCGGAGCTCTCGGACGCCGGGCTCATCGACCCCACCTGGGCGGAGGCGCTCGCGCCCGTGGCCGGCGACCTCGCGCGCCTGGGCGACCACCTGCGCGCCGAGCGCGCCGAGGGGCGCGACTACCTCCCCGCGGGCGACCGGGTCCTGCGCGCCTTCCAGCAGCCCGTCGACCGGATCCGGGTCCTCGTCGTCGGGCAGGACCCCTACCCGACACCCGGCCACCCGATCGGGCTCTCGTTCGCGGTCGAGCGCCACGTGCGCCCCCTGCCTCGGAGCCTCTCGAACATCTACCGCGAGCTCCGCGACGACCTCGGCATCGCGACCCCGGCCCACGGCGACCTCGGCGCCTGGAACCGCCAGGGCGTCATGCTGCTGAACCGGGTGCTGACCGTCCGACCCGGCGAGGCCGGCTCCCATCGGGGGATCGGCTGGGAGCGGGTCACCGACCACGCGATCCGCACCCTGGTCGCTCGCGACGCGCCGCTCGTGGCGATCCTGTGGGGGCGCGACGCGCAGTCGCTGGCCCCGCTGCTCGGCGACACCCCGCGCATCGCCTCCGCGCACCCGAGCCCGCTGTCCGCGTCGCGCGGCTTCTTCGGCTCCCGCCCGTTCAGCCGCGCGAACGCGCTGCTCGAGGACGCCGGCGGCCGAGCGGTGGACTGGTCGCTCGCCGACTGATCCGCGTGCCCGACCGCGTCATCCGTTCGCAACACGGCGCGCGTACGATGGCGGAATGCTCGAGGAGGAATACCAGCAGCGCCGGGTGCTGCCGCGCCACCTGCGGTCGCCGGAGCCGGAGGAGGCGCCGTTCTCCTTCGCCATCCGCCCGGCCCGCGGCGCCGACCTCCCCGCCGTCCGCGAGATCTACAACCACTACGTCGCCAACTCCACCGTCACCTTCGACGAGGACGCCATGACGCTGCGCGAGTGGAAGCAGAAGTTCGCCCTCCTCCAGAAGCTCGGCATGCCGTTCCTGGTCGCCGAGTCCCCGTCCGGGCAGTTGCTGGGCTACGCGCTGGTGTCGCCCTGGAAGCAGAAGCGCGCGTACCGGTACACCGTCGAGGACTCCATCTACCTCGGGCCGGCGGCGTCCGGGAAGGGGCTCGGCCGCGCACTCCTCGGTGCGCTCATCGACGCCTCGAGGGCGGCCGGCCTGAAGGAGATCCTCGCCGTGATCGCCGACCAGGGCGCGGAGGCGTCGATCGCCCTGCACGAGAAGTTCGGCTTCACGGAGATCGGGCGCATGGGGCGGGTCGGGTTCAAGTTCGACCGCTGGCTCGGCACCGTCCTGCTGCAGAAGTCGCTGAAGTAGCGGTCCGCCGCGCTCAGACGGCCAGGTCCTGCGTGCCGATCAGCACGGGCAGCATCGCGGCGGCGACGAGTCCGGTCGCGCCGAACAGGCCCGGATGCGCGAGCCCCACGACGGTGCGGCGCAACGCCGGACGGCCGGCGAGCATCGCCGGCGGCACCCGGTCGTCGGCCGGCGCCTCGGCCCACCCGCGGATGCGCGCGAGGAACCACGCGCAGCGCAGGACGAACCCCGCCCACAGCAGCGCGACGAGGAGCGGCACGAGGAACACCATGACGTCGACCCCGGTGCCGAGGACCTCGTCCTCCCGGCCCTCGGCCGCGAGCTGGATGGCCTGCGAGATCGCCGCCCCGACGACCACGGAGGCGCTCCACGCGATGACGCCGATCACCAGCGCGGCGTAGCGCACCGCGAAGTGCCCGAACACCGACGACATCTCGTCGAAGTGCCGTCGCGGGGTCGCATGCAGCACCGTCACCATCGCGGCGAGCGACGGGGTGATCATCGCGCTCAGGACGAGGGAGTCGGCCCACGCGGGCCAGTCCGCGATCACCGCGACGACGAGCACGGCGCCGAAGGCGAAGCTCCATGCGGCACCCCAGGCGAGCGGATGCCGCGCCACGGCGCCGACGATGCGCGAACGGTCCATCCCCGCCACGATCGTCACTCTACCTGCGGTCCTGCGTAGGCTCGTCGACGTGGCCGATGCGATCGAGGACCTGCACGAGTACACCGCGCTGGAGCTCCACCAGCTGCTGCAGCGCGGCGACGTCTCGCCCGTCGAGGCCACGCAGCACTACCTCGCGCGGATCGACCGGCTGGATGCGGCCGTCGGCGCCTTCGCGGCGGTCACGCCGGAGCGGGCGCTGGAGCGTGCGCGGGCGGTCGAGCGCGAGGTCCCGCGCGCCGCACCGCTGTGGGGCATGCCGCTCGCCGACAAGGACCTCCATCCTCGATCGGGGGTGCCGACCGCGTTCGGCTCGCGCGCGCACGAGGGGCACGTGCCCGACGAGTCGGACGACCTCGTCGACGCGGTCGACGCCGCGGGGGCGATCAGCCTCGGCAAGACCGCCACGCCGGAGTTCGGCCTGCCGTCCTACACGGAGCCGCTTGCCGGGCGGCCCGCGCGGAATCCGTGGGACCTAGCCCTCGGCGCCGGCGGCTCGAGCGGCGGTGCGGCCGCCGCGGTCGCGGCGGGGATGCTCCCGTTCGCGCCGGGAAGCGACGGCGGCGGTTCGATCCGCATCCCCGCGGCGTCGTGCGGCCTGGTCGGCGTGAAGCCGTCACGCGGGCGAGTGCCCGCCGGCACGGGCCTCGACCGGCTCGCGGGCCTCGGCGTGGTCGGACCCATCGCGCGCACCGTCGCCGACGCGGCGCTGCTGCTCGACGGGATGATCGGCCCGCGAGGCTACCCGCCGCGGCATCCGTTCTCGGTGCGCGCGCCCGGCGACGACGGGCCGTACCTCGGTGCGGCGATCCGGGGCGAGGGGCGCTTCCAGGTCGGGGTCATGACGGACACGCCCTGGGACGAGTTCACCGACGTCCGCCTGGACCCGTCGGCCCGCGTCGCGCTCGAGGCGGGCGTCGCGTTGCTCGACCGGCTGGGCCACGGCGTCGAGCAAGTGCCGCCCGCGCCCGAGCCGGGCTACCCCGGGGCGTTCCGCACCATCTGGCAGGCGGGCGCGGCGACGATCGAGGTGCCCGAGGCGCGGCGCGATCGGCTCGAGCCGCTCACGCGGTGGCTGATGGCGCGCGGGCGCACGCTCTCGGCCGCCGATCTCGCGGGTGCACTGTCGTGGCTCGCGGCGTTCGAGCGGCGGACGATCGCACGGTTGGCTCACTTCGACGCGGTGATCACGCCGGCGCTCGCGCTCGAGCCGCGGCCCGTGGGGTGGTACGACGCCGAGGACGGCGAGGAGAACTTCGCGCAGCAGGTGCGCTTCACGCCCTACACGTCGTTCGTGAACGTCGCGGGGCTGCCGGCGCTCACCATCCCCGTCCACGACACCCCGGCCGGCCTGCCCATGGGCGTCCAGCTGATCGGGCGGCCCGGAGGCGAGGCGACGCTCTTCGCCCTCGCCGCGCAGCTCGAGCGCGCGGCACGGCGCGGTCGGCGGCGCCCTCCGACCTGGTGACGCGCGTCGGGGCCTCCTACCGCGGCACGGACCGCCGGCGCACGTAGCCGCCGGCCTCGAGGCCGGCCTCGATCTCGAACCGGTTCGTCAGCGGGTTCCGGCCCGACATCCAGTACAGGATCGGGAAGAGCATCCCGTACTTGCGCCATTGGGCGCGGTGGATGGCCTCGTGGCCGAGGACGGCCTGCGAGACGTTCGACGAGGTGAGGTAGCACCCGCCCACGCACGAGCCGCCGCGCCCGAACGTCCACCTGGGCATGCCGCGGAACACGATCAGCCCGCGGTGGCGCTCGATGCGCCCTCGACTCCAGAGGAAGCCCCACGCGAATCCGACGGCCGTCGCCCACCAGTATCCCGCGGCGCTGATGGGGGAGTCGGTCAGCCGGATGCGGAGCATGCGGCTCACGAGCCGGGCGACGACAGCGCGCCGAGCAGCCGCAGGATGACGGGCAGGTCGTCGAGCGCCGCCTCGGGCGACGACGGCGCGAACCCGGCGATGGAGGCGCCCGCCAGCGGCATCCGCCGGGCCACCTCGCGCACCGCGGCGACGAGCACCTCCGGCTGCACGCCGAAGGGCAGGGGGTACGACAGCCCGGCGATCGCCGAGGGGTCGAGCACGTCCAGGTCGACGTGCACGTACACGCGGCTCGCGCCTGTCGCGGCGACGGCCTCGGCCAGGCGCTCGGGAGCGGAGAGGTCGTCGACGCCGAGCGTCGCGATCCCGTGCCGGTCGATGTACGCCTGTTCGCCGGCGTCGACGGACCGGAGGCCGGCGAGGACGAACCGGGACGGCGCGACGCGGACCGACTCGTCGAGTGCGAGCCCGTCGGCGCCCTCGCCGGCGATCGCGCGGAGCACCATGCCGTTGAACGCGCCCGACGGGCTCGTCTCGGGCGTGTTCAGGTCGGGGTGCGCGTCGAGCCAGAGCACCGCGAGCTCACCCGGATGGGCCGCCGAAGCCGCGGCGGCGGGTGCGAGCGCGATGCCGCAGTCGCCGCCGATCGCGATGGGCGTCCCCGTGGCTGCGGCGAGCGCCTCGGCGGTGCGCTCGCGGACACGGCGCACGGCGCTGTAGCGCTGCACGCCCGTGCCCAGCGCGTCGCCGGCCTCCACGGGCACCTCGACGAGGACGGTGGACGAGGTCGGCAGGTCGCCGTGGATCGCGTGCGCGCCGTCGGCGTGGCTCATGGCGCGGGACGACACGGAGCCCTGCCACTCGGGGATGACGAGGAAGGCGGCCGGCATGAACCCAGTATGTTCTGCGCGCCGTCGGTTCGCCACGCCGCCTCGGCTACTGGTCCGGGAAGCGTACGAGCCGGCCCTGGACGGCCAGGCCGAAGCAGGCGACGGCCATGAACCCGAGGCCCAGCAGGCCGCCGACCGTGGTCGACGCGATCACCGCGATCGCGCTGAGGGCGAGAAGGGCCAGCATCGCCCTCCAGACCCACCGCCGACCGGTGAGCGCGGTCGCGAGGCCGGCTGCCACGAGCAGCCCGAGCCGGAGCCAGAGGTCGGCGGGCGTGAAGAACGGGCCCGACGCGGTCGACAGCACCGCTCCGAGGACCAGCAGTGCCGACCACGCGGTGAACAGCACCCAGCTGAACGGTCGCGGCGGCGCGGGGCGGCGCTCGCCGGTCGGCGCCGGACGCGGGACCGCGGTGGGAGCGGACGGCGCGGGGGACCGCTGCGCGGCGAGCAGCACCTCGTGCGCGCGCGTCACCTCGATGAAGCGCTCGTTCGCGGCCCGCACCTCGTCGGCCGGTCGGCCGCTGAACCGGTCGGGATGCAGGTCGCGGGCGAGGCGGCGGTACGCCCGGTCGATCTCGGCCGGCCGTGCGTCCGAGGGGACGCCCAGCATGACGGCGGCCTCGTCCGGGCTCATCGCCCGGGTCTCGGTCCGGGGGTCACGCGGGGCCCCCGCCGAGGTCGCCGTTCAACAGGGTCACCGGCGGCCCGGTCGCCGCCTCGGGTCGTGTCTCGCCCGCTCGCGGGCCGATGGAGCCCGACGCGCCTCCGCCCGGGGCCGCATCCCGGCCGGGGCCGTCGCCGCCGTCCGGATCCTCCGGGGCGGCGTCAGGCGGCGAGGCGAACACCTCGGGAGTCCCCTCGGCACGGAGCCGGTCGCGCGACTGGTGCTCGGTCAGCACGGGCACGAAGTCGCGGATGGGGCGCCCGTCGAACCGCCGGTACTCCTCCTCCACGACCGCTTCGATCCGCTCGAGGCTGAGATCGGGGAAGTGCGGCGCGAGCCGCTCCGGAATGCGGGCGACCAGTGCGCGCTCCTCGTGGGCGTCCATCGGCGGGTCCTTCCCAGAGATCGGTGGGGGTGGGGCGGATGCCGCGAGGCGGGCCCGCGGCATCCGCCGGCGGCTCAGTTCGACTCGAGCCGGCCCTGCGGCGAGCCGCCCGACTTCAGCGCGGCGAGCCGCGCCTCCACCTCGGTCAGTTCGCCCAGGTCGTCGAGCTCGTTGAACTGGGCGTCGATGCTCGACGCGGCGAGCTCGGCCTGGCCTCGGGCCTTGGCCTCCTCGCGCCGGATCTTGTCCTCGAAGCGACCGATCTCGCTCGTCGGGTCGAGGACGTCGATCGACTTGACCGCCTCGTGCACCTGCTGCTGCGCCTCCGCCGTCTTGGCGCGGGCGATGAGCTCGGACCGCTTGTTCTGGAGCTCGACCAGCCTCTGCTTCATGCCGTTGAGGCCGCTCTTGAGCTTGTCGACGACCTCCGTCTGGGCGGCGATCTGGGGCTCGGCGGCACGCGCCTCGTTCTCGGACGAGATCTGGCGGCTCAGCGCGACCTTGGCGAGGTTGTCGAACTTGTCGGCACCTGCGACATCGCCCGAGGTGCGGAGCTCGTCGGCCTTCCGGCTGGCGGCGAGCGCCTTGTCGCCCCACTCGCGGGCGGCCTCGACGTCCTCGCGGTGGTCGTCCTCGAGCAGGCGGAGGTTGCCGATGGTCTCGGCGATCGCCGCCTCGGCATCGGCGATGGAGTTGGTGAAGTCGCGCACGATCTGGTCGAGCATGACCCTGGGGTCCTCGGCCTGGTCGATGAGCGCGTTGACGTTGGCTCGCAGCAGCTGCGAGATCCGTCCGAAGATGGACTGCTTGGACATCCTGGCTTCCTTCCGTTGGAGTGGTCGATGGGGCGAAGTCGGCGTGCTCGGCTCAGAACCGGCCTCCGCTTCCGCGTCGGGAACGGGTGGCGGAGCCGCCGAAGCTGCCCGGCGAGCGCCCGCCGCCGCCGAAGCCGCCGCCGAAGCCGCCCCGGCTGGGGCGGCCCCCGCCGAAGCCGCCGCCACCGCCGCCGCCCATCATCGAATTGATGAGGATGCCGCCGAGGACGGCGCCGAACATGTCGCCGCCCCCGCCGCGGGCGGGTCGGCCGCCGAACATGCCGCCGTCGAAGCCGCTGACGTCCTGCTGCGCGAGCGACATCGCGGAGCCCGCGAGCTGCTCGGCGCGCTGCGCCGCGGCCAGCGCGCTCGCGGGGTCGGTCGCGACGAGGGCCTGGGCCTCGACGGTGAGCCGACCCGCCTCGGCCAGCCGAGTCCGGGCCTCGGATCCGACGGCCCCGCGGCGTGCCACGAGGTAGTCCTCCGCGGCCTGCACCCGGCTGCGCGCGGACAGCAGCGCGCGATCGAGCTCGGCCCTGGTCCGCTCCGCCCGGACCTGCGCATCGCGAGCCCCTTGCACCGCGCGGTCGATCTCGGCGTTCACGCGGTCGACGCGCGCGGAGAGTTCGAGCGGAGCACGGCCGTCGCGGGCCAGCTCGGCCCGGATCGCGGCGACCTCTCCCTCGACGCGGTCGGCGAGGGCGGCGAGCGCGGGGTCGGCGAGTCCGCGTGCGGTGCGCACGTCGGCATCGAGGTCGTCGACGCCGGCCGCGACGACCCGGTCGGCCTCCTCGAGGTCGGCGGCGAGCCGCTCGATCGCCGCGGAGAGCAGCCGCGCCTGATCGCTCGCCTCCTCCGCCGCGCGGATGTCGACCGCTGCCGCTCCCGCTTCGCCGCGCTCGAGGGCGGCCCGCGCCTCGTCGATCGAGTCTCGGGCGAACGCGACCCGCGCGCGGGCCTGCTCGGGATTGTCGGCGACGGCGGTGAGCGCTGATGCCGCGTACCGCGTGCCGAGCGACTGCAGCCGCTCCGCGCCGGACCTGATGCCGTCCTCCGCCGCCTGCACGGCCGACTCGGCGCCGGCCAGCGCCTGCGGCGCGTTCTGCTCGAGGTCCCGCAGCGCGTCGAACCGGTCGGCCTGCTCGTCGAGCAGTCCGTCGGCCTCGGCGGTGAGGGCGAGGATGGCGGCGTACCACTCGCGCTGCTGCGCCTCCGTGTCGGGCTCGTGGTCGTCGAGGCGCTGCTGGAGGGTGAACGCCTCGGCGACCTTGCCCCGCGCCGTCTCGAGGGCGGCGCGGAAACCCGCCGTCGCCTCGTCGCCGAATCCCGCGACCGCGAAGCCGAGCTCCTCTTCGCTCGTCTTCAGCGCGTCGTCGGCCTGCACCAGGGCGCTGCCCGCGCGCCGGCGCAGCTCCTCGACCGGCACGGACGGCTCCGAGGGAGCGGCGGCTCCGGGCGCCCGGACGGCGGACGACCCGCGCCGGCGTCGCGCGATCACGACGACCACGACCACGACGACGGCGGCGACCGCGAGCAGGACCCAGATGAGCCCGGATCCGAGACCGCCCCCGCCGTCGTCGCGCAGCGCATCGGCCGCGGCGACGGCCGCACCCGCCCAGTCGCCGTCGCGGAGCCGGGGTTCGACGACCTCGACCGCGATGCGATCGGTGTCGCCCTGGGAGAGCGACGCATTCGGTGCGGCGGAGAGGTAGTAGGCGCGTCCCTCGATCGCGACGGCCAGGAGGTAGTCCTCGGTGCCCATGTTGTTGTCGTTCGCGGTCTCCGTCGCCCACGACGCCGCATCCTCGGGAGCCGTGAACTCGTCGACGAACGCGACGAACAGCTGGCGGCCGTTCGCGTCGACGGTGCGCTCGATCGCGGCCTCGACGTCGGCCAGCTCGCCCGCGGTCAGGGCGTCGATCGTGTCGACCACCGGGCTCGCACCGAACGAGACGGGGTCCTCCGCGTTCGCGACGGCGGCCGGTGCGACGGCCATGACGCACGCGATGGCCGCGGCCGCGATCGAACTCGTACGTGCCGACCGCATGCGCCAGTGCCTTCCCCTCGGATGAGTGGAGTCTAGGGGGGCGTCCTCGGACGCGTCCACGCCTTGACGGCGGAACTTCGGCCCGTTCGCGGTGCGGCGACGGCGCCGGTCCCGGAGCGGCGCGCGCAGCCGGATCACCGCGGAGACGGAACGAGCCGGATCCTCAGCGAACTGATCGGATCCGGCCCTTCACGACGTGCCCCCGGAGGGATTCGAACCCCCGACCTACGGTACCGGAAACCGGCGCTCTATCCCCTGAGCTACGGAGGCGCACAGCGATTCACACTACCACCTGCCGCACCGCCCGGATGACGCTCCGGGGCGGTCGGGGCGTCGCGTCAGCGGGCCGCCAGGTTGCCGCGAACGGCCGACAGGAGCTGCTCCGCGTCGCCCGGTTCGAAGAAGGCGCCGGACTCGAGGACGATCCAGTACCCGTCGGCGAAGACCTGGGCCCTGCCGACGCCGTCCGACTGGCTGAAGAAGCCCTCGACCTCCGGGGGCGTGCCGTACGTCGGCACCGCGCTCGAGTCGACGGCGGCCCGTCCGACCTGGGTGGCATAGGCCTGCTCCGGGAGTGTCGCGACGCCGAGCTCGATGAGCTCGCCGCTGGTCTGGTTGCTCCAGCCGCAGACCGTGCCCTGGGCCTCGGCGACCTCGGCGACGGCCGCGGACTGCGGCTCGTAGCCGGGGGCCTCGCCGTAGTTCGGGTTGAACTCGTAGAGCTGGTCGAGCGTGATCAGGTCGGTGCACGACGCCTCGAACGGCACCGGCTCCTCGCTGGGCTCCGGGGCCTCCGACCCCTGCGGCGCGGTGGGCGCGGGCGTGCCGGATGCCGCGGGCGTCCCGGTCGAGCCCGAGGCGTCGTCGGAGACGGTGCAGCCGACGAGAAGGAGCGCGGCCGACACGGCGACCGCGGAGCGGAGGAGCGGGAGGTTCGGGCGCGGCATGCGGGAAACCATACCAACGGCGACGGGTAGGATCTTCGAGTGACTCCCGCCGATCTCTCGCGTGTCCTGTTCGACCTCGTCTCGGAACTGGTCGAGCGACGTCGCGGCGTCGACGAGGCGCTCCAGCTCGACCTCGCCCCCGAGGCAGTGACGCTCGAGCGTCCGAAGCTGCGCGAGCACGGCGACTGGGCCTCGAGCATCGCCCTGCGCATCGCGAAGCCCCTCGGCGCGAACCCCCGCGAGATCGCCGCCGAACTGGCGGCCGGGCTCGCCGAGGTCGACGGCGTCGCGAGCGCCGAGGTGGCCGGTCCCGGCTTCATCAACATCCGGCTGGATGCCGCCGCCGCGGGCGCGCTCGCGAAGACGATCGTCGACGCCGGCACCGCCTACGGCCACGGCGACACGCTCGCCGGACGCGTGATCAACCTCGAGTTCGTCTCGGCCAACCCCACCGGGCCGCTGCACATCGGCCACACGCGCTGGGCGGCGCTCGGCGACTCGATCGGGCGGGTGCTGCGCGCCGCGGGCGCCACCGTCGCGAACGAGTACTACATCAACGACGCCGGGAACCAGATGGACAACTTCGGCGCGTCGGTCCTCGCCGCGGCCAAGGGCGAGCCGACCCCCGAGAACGGCTACCCCGGCCCGTACATCGCCGACCTCGCCGCGCGCGTGCTCGAACGCGAGCCGCACCTGCTCGACCTCGACGACGAGGTCGCGCTGCACACCGCCCGCGAGATCGCGTACGAGCTCCAGCTCGCCGAGATCCGCGCGTCGCTCGAGCGGTTCAACGTGCACTTCGACGTCTGGTCGAGCGAGCGCGCGCTGCACGCGAAGGACGACGACGACGTCTCCGCGATCGACGCCGCGGTCGAGCGGCTGCGCGCGCAGGGCCACGTGTTCGACGAGGACGGCGCGGTCTGGGTCCGCACGACCGACTTCGGCGACGACAAGGACCGCGTCATCCGCCGCGCCAACGGGGCGTACACCTACTTCGCCGCCGACGCCGCCTACTACCTCGACAAGGGCGACCGCGGGTTCGAGCACAAGATCTACCTGCTCGGCGCCGATCACCACGGCTACGTGCACCGGCTGAAGGCCCTCGCCGGCGCGGCCGGCGACGACCCCGAGAAGGACATCGAGGTGCTGATCGGGCAGCTCGTGAGCATCAACGGCGCGAAGCTCTCCAAGCGCGCGGGCAACATCATCGAACTCGACGACCTGCAGGCCTGGCTCGGCACCGACGCGCTGCGCTACACCCTCGCCCGGTACCCGGCCGACTCGCCGCTCGCGATCGACCCCGAGCAGCTGCGCCGCCGTACGAACGACAACCCCGTGTTCTACGTGCAGTACGCGCACGCGCGCACCTCGGCGGTCGCCCGCAACGCCCACGCGTCCGGCGTCGACCGTGCGGGCTTCGCGCCCGAGCTCCTCGTGCACGAGACCGAGTCGGCGCTGCTCGGCGCCCTGCAGGAGTTCCCGCGCATCGTCGGCCAGGCCGCCGAGCTCCGCGAGCCGCACCGCATCGCGCGCTACATCGAGGAGCTCGCGGGCCTCTACCACCGCTGGTACGACAACTGCCGGGTGCTCCCGCTCGGCGACGAGCCGGTCGGCGACCTGCACCGCACGCGCCTCTGGCTGAACGACGCGACCGGCCAGGTCATCCGGAACGGGCTCGACCTGCTCGGCGTGTCGGCGCCCGAGCGCATGTAGCGTCGATCCCCACTGGCAGCGGAACGGGACAGGACGGGGCATCGATGACGACCGACGGCGGCGACACCCAGCGGATCGAGCCGGATCGGGCGGATGAGGCCGAGACCACCCGGATCGAGCCGATCGACCGGGACGGCTCCGAGGAGCCCGGCCGCGGGAGGCTCGGCGCCGGCGCCAAGCTGGGGATCATCCTCGGAGGGCTCGCGGCGATCCTGGTGCTGCTGTTCGTCCTCGTCGAGACGGTCGGCCGCGACCTCGCCGAGGACGCCGCCTCGGGTGCCGTCGCGGCGAACCTGCCCGAGGGCGTCGAGGGCGACGTCGAGGTCGAGATCCGCGGCTTCTCCGCGCTGTGGCAGTTCGTGACGGGCCGCTTCGACGAGGTGGCACTGTCGGCGCCCGACCTCGTCGTGGAGGGCGTGCCGCTCGCGGCCGACGTCGTCCTGTACGGCGTGCCCGTGCAGCAGGGCGAGGAGATCGCGCGGGCCGAGGCCGTCGTGCGGCTCGACGAGGCCTCCGTCGACGACATCGCCGCCGCCCAGGGCGTGCCCGGCGGTCTCACGCTCGGCGACGATGCGGTGTCCTACACCGACGAACTCGACCTGCTCGGGTTCGCCGTCGGCTTCACGGTCACCGCCGAGCCCGAGGCGGCGGGCGACACCGTCCTCCTCCGCGCGGTCGGCGCGGAGATCGAGGCGGCCGGCGGGTCCCTCGACGCGACCGGACTCGTCGACCGCATCCTCGGCGGCGAACCGGTGCCGATCTGCGTCGCGGATCGCCTGCCCGAAGGGGTCGAGGTGTCCGCCGTCGACGTCGCCCCGGGAGAGGTCGAGGTGCGGCTCGAGGCCAGCGACTTCCCGCTCGATGCCGACGCGGTGCGCACGCGCGGCACCTGCGACTGATCCGCCCGGCGTCGCACGGCGTCTCCCGATTCGGCCCGTGCGCCGGCCGTCGGTAGACTCGCCGGTACGCCGCCCCACAAGGGCGGTCCGCACCGAGGCTTCAGGAACCGATCCGGGTTCGCTCGCCGTCCGAGTGATCCGTCGTTCCCAGCGTCCCCGTGAGGTTCCCGTGGCATCCAGCGCACCCGTCCCGGCGCGTCCGCCCGCGCCCGCCGATCCGAACGCGCTCGCCCGGCACGTCTGGCCGGAGGGCGCGCATCGCGACGCCGACGGGCGCCTGGTGGTCGGCGGTGTCGACGTGCGCACGCTGGCCGACCGCTTCGGCACGCCGCTCTACGTCGTCGACGAGGCGGTCGCCCGGTCGCGCGCCGTCCGCACGCGCCTCGCGTTCGAGCAGGCCGCGGCGTCCGTCGGGACGACCGCGCTGGTCTACTACGCGGGCAAGGCGTTCCTCTCGGCAGCGGTCGTCCGCTGGATGACCGAGGAGGGACTCGGCATCGACGTGGCCACCGGCGGCGAGCTCGCCGTCGCGCTGGCCGCCGGCGCCGACCCGCTTCGCGTCGGGTTCCACGGCAACAACAAGTCCCAGCGCGAGATCGAGCGCGCCGTCGGAGCGGGCGTCGGCACGATCATCCTCGACAGCGAGGCCGAGGTGCTCCGGGTCGCGGATGCCGCGGCGCGGGCCGGCAGGGTGCAGCGCGTGCGCCTGCGCGTGAACTCCGGCGTGCACGCCTCGACCCACGAGTTCCTCGCGACCGCGCACGAGGACCAGAAGTTCGGCATCGCGCTCGGCGACGCGCGGCGGATCGTCGGCGACATCCGCTCGCACGCCTCGCTCGAGTTCGTCGGACTGCACTGCCACATCGGATCGCAGATCTTCGACGCGGCCGGGTTCGCCGAGTCGGCGGAGCGGCTGCTCGCCGTGCACGCGGACCTCGCCGCGGTGGCGCCGGTGCCCGAGCTCAACCTCGGCGGCGGCTTCGGCATCGCCTACACCGAGTCCGACGACCCCGGGCCGATCGAGGAGGTCGCGGCGGGCATCGCACGCGCGGTCTCCGACGCGTGCGACCGCCTCGGCGTCCCGGTCCCGGCCCTCGCCTTCGAGCCCGGTCGCTCGATCATCGGGCCGGCCGGCATCACGATCTACACCGTCGGTACCGTCAAGCCGGTGCCCACCGACGACGGATGGCGCCACTACGTCTCCGTCGACGGCGGGATGAGCGACAACATCCGCACGGCGATGTACGGCGCGCAGTACACCGCACGCCTGGCGTCCCGCACCTCGGGCGAGGCCGCCGCGCTCGTCCGGGTGGTCGGCAAGCACTGCGAGTCCGGCGACATCGTCGTCGACCACGACTGGCTGCCGCACGACGTCGCCGCGGGCGACCTGGTCGCCGTGGCGGCGACCGGCGCCTACTGCTGGTCGCTCGCCTCGAACTACAACCACGTGCCGCGACCGGCCGTGGTCGCCGTCCGAGACGGCGCCGCGCGCGTGATCGTGCACGGCGAGACCGAGGCCGACCTGCTCGCGCGCGACGCCGCACTGTCCGACGACCACGACGATGACCGACACGGAGTCACCGCATGATCGAATACCGTTCCATCCGCGTCGCGCTGCTCGGCGCCGGCTCGGTCGGCTCGCAGGTCGCCCGCCTGCTCCTCGACCAGGGCGACGAGCTCGCCAACCGCATCGGCGCGCGCCTCGAGCTCGTGGGCATCGCCGTGCGCGACGTCGACGCGCCGCGCGACGTCGACCTGCCGCGCGGGCTGTTCACCACCGACGCCGAGTCGCTCATCGTGGGCGCCGACATCGTCATCGAGCTCATGGGCGGCATCGAGCCGGCGCGCACGCTCGTGCTCGCGGCGATCGCCTCGGGCGCCGACGTGGTCACGGGCAACAAGGCGCTCATCGCCACGCACGGTCCCGAGCTCTTCGCCGCGGCCGAGCAGGTGGGGGCGCAGCTGTCGTACGAGGCGGCCGTGGGCGGTGCGATCCCGATCATCCGGCCGCTCCGGGACAGCCTCGCGGGCGACCGCATCCAGCGCATCCTCGGCATCGTCAACGGCACCACGAACTTCATCCTCGACCGGATGGACACCACGGGCGCGTCGCTCGAGGACGCGCTCGCGACGGCCACCGAGCTGGGGTACGCCGAGGCCGATCCGACCGCCGACATCGGCGGGTACGATGCCGCCCAGAAGGCCGCGATCCTGGCCGGCCTGGCCTTCCACACCGCGGTGCCCATCGAGTCGGTGCATCGCGAGGGGATCACGGGGGTCACCGCGGCGCAGGTCGAGTCGGCCAAGCGCGCCGGGTACGTCGTGAAGCTCCTCGCGATCTGCGAGCGCCTCGCCGACCCCGTGACGGGGGAGGAGGGCGTCTCGGCCCGCGTCTACCCCGCGATGGTGCATCGGACCCACCCGCTCGCCGCCGTGCACGGGGCCAACAACGCCGTCTTCGTCGAGGCCGCGGCCGCGGGGCCCCTCATGTTCTACGGCGCCGGCGCGGGCGGCGTGCAGACCGCTTCGGCCGTGCTCGGCGACCTCGTCGCGATCGCCCGACGCCACGTGCTCGGCGGGCCCGGCACGGCGGAGTCCACGCACGCGGAGCTGCCCGTCCTGGACATCGGGCGCATCACCACCAGGTACGCGATCACGGTCGAGGCCGCCGACGAGCCCGGCGTGCTCGCCACCATCGCGCACGTCTTCGCCGACCACGGGGTGTCGGTGGGCGAGCTCGAGCAGACCATCAGCGACGAGACGGGCCGGGCTACGCTGGTCATCGGCACGCACGAGGCGCGCGAGTCCGCGCTCGCCGAGACGGTGCGCGCGCTCGCCGACAGCCCCGTCGTCACCTCCGTCGCGTCCGTCATCCGAGTCGAAGGAGCAGAGTGAACCAGCAGGCAACCAAGGCGGCGTCGCGCCAGTGGCGCGGGGTCATCCGGGAGTACGCCGACCGGCTCGACGTGACCGAGGCGACCCCCGTCGTCACGCTGGGCGAGGGCGGCACGCCGCTGCTGCCCGCGCCGGCGCTCTCGCGGCGCACCGGCGCCGACGTGTGGGTGAAGTTCGAGGGCATGAACCCCACCGGGTCGTTCAAGGACCGCGGCATGACGATGGCGGTGACCAAGGCCGTCGAGCGGGGAGCCGAGGTCGTGATCTGCGCCTCCACGGGCAACACCTCGGCGTCGGCGGCCGCGTACGCGACCCACGCCGGCATCAAGGCCGCGGTGCTCGTGCCCGAGGGCAAGATCGCGATGGGCAAGCTCAGCCAGGCGATCGCCCACGACGCACGCCTCATCCAGATCCAGGGCAACTTCGACGACTGCCTCGACATCGCGCGCGACCTCGCCGAGAACTACCCGGTCCACCTCGTGAACTCGGTGAACAACGACCGCATCGAGGGCCAGAAGACGGCGGCGTTCGAGGTCGTCGAGGTGCTCGGCGACGCGCCGGACTTCCACTTCATCCCGGTGGGCAACGCCGGCAACTACACCGCGTACACGCGCGGGTACCGCCAGGACATCGAGGCGGGCAACGCCACGAGGCTCCCGCGGATGTTCGGCTTCCAGGCCGCGGGGTCCGCACCGCTGGTCCGCGGCGAGCCGGTCCGCGATCCCGACACCATCGCCAGCGCCATCCGCATCGGCAACCCGGCCTCGTGGCACCTCGCGCTCGAGGCCCGCGACCTCACCGACGGCTACTTCGGCGCGATCGAGGACGACAAGATCCTCGAGGCGCAGCGCATCCTCTCGGCCGAGGTCGGCATCTTCGTCGAGCCCGCCTCCGCCATCAGCGTGGCGGGACTGCTCGAGCGATCCGCGGCGGGGGAGATCCCCGCCGGCGCACGCGTCGTGCTCACCGTCACCGGCCACGGGCTGAAGGACCCCCAGTGGGCGCTCCGCATGCCCGACGGATCCGACGTGCAGCCGACGGTGGTCCACGCCGACACGGCGGAGGTCGCACACGTGCTGGGGCTCGCGTGAGCGCGGCACCCGGATCGGCCTCCGCGGTGGCGACGGCCGACCTCGCCGGGCGGCGCGTCCACGTCAAGGTCCCGGCCACGTCGGCCAACCTGGGTCCCGGCTTCGACACCCTCGGACTCGCGCTCGCGCGGTACGACGAGGTCGAGGTCGAGGTCGGCGGGACGGGCCTGCGCATCGAGGTGCACGGCGTGGGCGCCGGGGAGGTCCCGCTCGATGAGACGCACCTGGTCGTCCGCGCGATCGCGCACACCCTCGCGCACTTCGGGCACGACCTGCCCCCGCTCGCACTGGTGGCGCGCAACGCCATCCCGCACGGTCGCGGCCTGGGCTCGTCGGGCGCGGCCATCGTCGCCGGCGTGATGGCCGCCGCGGGGCTGCTCTCACCCGAGGTGGAGATCTCGCCCGACGAGCTGCTCGAACTCGCCACCGAGCTCGAAGGCCATCCTGACAACGTGGCGCCGGCCCTGTTCGGCGGCCTCACGATCGCCTGGGTGACGCCCGACGGCCCGCGCCACAAGAAGCTCATGGTCCATCGCGGCGTCTCGCCGCTCGTGCTCGTACCCGAGCACGAGATGTCGACGGCGCTCGCGCGGAGCCTCCAGCCGCAGTCGGTGCCGCACGAGGACGCGGTGTTCAACGTCTCGCGGTCGGCGCTGCTCGTGGCGGCGCTCATCCAGAGTCCCGAGCTCCTGCTCGCCGCGACCGAGGACAAGCTGCACCAGCGATACCGTGCCGAGGCCATGCCGGAGACGGATCGCCTCATCCGCGTGCTGCGCGAGGCGGGCCACCCCGCCGTGGTGTCGGGGGCGGGGCCGTCGATCCTCGTCCTCGCGAGCGACCCGAGCGAGCGGGCCGATGCGGTGCGCCTCGTCGAGGAGGCGGCCGACACCGCGTGGCAGGCGCTCCCGCTCGCCGTCGACTTCCTCGGTGCGACGGTGACCGGGACCGACGGGGACTGACTCCGGACCCCGGCCGCCCCGCGGCGGCCGGCGGGTTCCGGCGGTCGGTCCCGGCGGCGCGGCGCGTGGTCGGGGCGCGTCGCCCCGGGTGCTAGACTGATCGCGCACCCGGCGGACGCTGCACCTCTCGCGTTCCCGCCGCATCGTGCAATTCCCGGCATCTCATGCTTTCGCAACGCGCAGTCTGCGCCCCGTGCGCACGACTCCGTCGCGCCGCGATCAGCTCTCCTCGGCCAACCCACCACCTGGCGAGGGGAAAGGACGAATCCCAGTGACCAACGGAACCGACCACGCCGACGGCGTGGCGAACCGCACCCGCCTGTCCGCCATGAAGGTGGCGGAGCTCCAGGAGCTCGCCGCATCCCTCGGCATCGCGGGTGCGTCGAAGCGCCGAAAAGGAGAACTCGTGGAGTTGATCTCCGCCAAGCAGGACGCCGACGCCGCCGTCGCCGTCGGCGAGGCCATCGACCCGGCGACGAACGCCGAGGCGGCGGCGCCCGAGGCGCCCGGCGCCGCGGACGCGCCCGCCGGCGCCCCCGACCGCGCCGTGGCGGCGTCCGTCGTCGAGGCCGCACCGGCGGAGGCCGCGCCGACCCGCCGCAGCCGGCAGTCGCGTCGCGCGACGAGCGCGACCACGGCGGCCCAGCACGCCAACGCGGGGCTGAGCGGCCTCGACCTGATCCCGGCCGAGTCCCCGGCTGAGCGCGAGGCGCCTCGAGGTGCGGCCGACGAGCCGGCCGGCGACGACGACCGCGAGGCGGCGCGCGCCGCCGTCCGCCGCGAGCTCGCGGCCGCGACCGGCGCCGCCGGCGAGCCGGCCGCCGAAGCCGCCGCCGAGGGCGGGAACGAGGGCGAGCAGCCCGAGCGCGAGCAGCCCCGCCAGGGCCGCAGCCGCAACCGCGGCCGACGCGGCGGCGACCGCGACCGCGGCGACCGCGGCGACGGACAGAAGCCCGAGCAGAAGGACGGCGACCGGCAGGGCGGCAAGGACCAGCAGTCCGGCCGCGGCCAGGAGGGCCGCCGCTCGGACGAGCAGGGCGACTCGCGTCAGGGCGACGAGCGCCAGGGCGACGCCGAGCGCACCCAGGAGAAGGGCCAGAAGGAGCAGGGCGGTCGCGGCCAGCAGGGCCGCGGCGACCAGCAGCAGGGCGAGGGCGAGGGTGGCGGCCGCCGCAACCGGTACCGCGACCGCAAGCGCCGTGGTCAGGGCGGCGGCGACGAGGCCGAGCCCGAGATCCTCGACGACGACGTGCTGATCCCCATCGCGGGCATCCTCGACGTGCTCGACAACTACGCGTTCGTGCGCACGACCGGCTACCTGCCCGGCCCGAGCGACGTCTACGTCTCGCTCGGCCAGGTGAAGAAGTACCACCTGCGCAAGGGCGACGCGGTCGTTGGCGCGATCAAGCAGCCTCGCGAGGGCGAGGGCAACAGCCGCCAGAAGTACAACGCGCTGGTCAAGGTCGACTCGGTCAACGGCCAGACCGCCGACGAGGCCGCGGCACGCGTCGACTTCCAGAAGCTCACGCCGCTCTACCCGCAGGAGCGCCTGCGCCTCGAGACGGAGCCCACCAAGCTCACGCAGCGCATCATCGACCTGGTCGCGCCGATCGGCAAGGGCCAGCGGGGCCTGATCGTCGCGCCGCCGAAGGCGGGCAAGACGATCGTGCTGCAGCAGATCGCGAACGCCATCGCGACGAACAACCCCGAGGTCCACCTCATGGTCGTGCTCGTCGACGAGCGCCCCGAAGAGGTCACCGACATGGAGCGCACGGTCAAGGGCGAGGTCATCGCCTCGACCTTCGACCGGCCCGCGGAGGACCACACGACCGTCGCCGAGCTGGCGATCGAGCGCGCGAAGCGTCTCGTCGAGCTGGGCCACGACGTGGTCGTGCTCCTCGACTCCATCACCCGGCTCGGTCGTGCGTACAACCTCGCCGCCCCGGCCTCCGGCCGCGTGCTCTCGGGCGGCGTCGACGCGTCGGCGCTCTACCCGCCGAAGCGGTTCTTCGGCGCGGCGCGCAACATCGAGAACGGCGGATCGCTCACCATCCTGGCGACCGCGCTCGTGGAGACCGGATCGAAGATGGACGAGGTGATCTTCGAGGAGTTCAAGGGCACCGGCAACTCCGAGCTGCGCCTGTCCCGCCAGCTGGCCGACAAGCGCATCTTCCCGGCCGTCGACGTGAACGCGTCGTCCACGCGCCGCGAGGAGATGCTCCTGTCGACCGACGAGGTCAAGATCACCTGGAAGCTCCGCCGGGCGCTCGCCGGGCTCGAGCCGCAGCAGGCTCTCGAGGCCGTGCTCGGGCGCCTCCGCGAGACCCAGTCGAACACCGAGTTCCTGCTCCTCATGCAGAAGTCGGCACCCGTCGGCGGAGGCAACGGCAACGGTCACGACGCCGACCACCACCGCTGAGCATGTTCGAATCCGTCCAGGCCCTCATCGCCGAGCACGGCCGGCTCCAGGAGGAGCTGGCCGACCCCGCGCTGCACGCCGACGCCGGTCGCGCCAAGCGCGTGAACCGGCGCTACGCCGAGCTCAGCCGGATCGTCGCCGCCCACGACGCCTGGGGTCAGGCGCAGGACGACCTCGAGGCCGCGCGAGAGCTCGCCAAGGAGGACGAGGCGTTCGCCGAGGAGGTGCCGGCGCTGGAGCAGGCGCTGGCGGAGGCGCAGGAGAAGCTGCGTCGCCTGCTCATCCCGCGCGACCCCGACGACGGGCGCGACGTGATCATGGAGATCAAGGGCGGCGAGGGCGGCGCGGAGAGCGCGCTCTTCGCGGCCGACCTGCTGCGGATGTACATCCAGTACGCGCAGTCGAAGGGCTGGAAGACCGAGCTGCTCGAGTCCGACGAGTCCGACCTCGGCGGGTACAAGAACGTGCAGGTGGCCATCAAGTCGAACGCGAGCGACCCGTCGCAGGGCGTCTGGGCGCACCTCAAGTACGAGGGCGGCGTGCACCGCGTGCAGCGCGTGCCGGTCACCGAGACGCAGGGCCGGATCCACACCTCCACCACGGGCGTGCTCGTGTTCCCCGAGGTCGACGAGCCGGAGGAGGTCGAGATCAACCAGAACGACCTCAAGATCGACGTCTACCGGTCGTCCGGTCCCGGCGGCCAGTCGGTGAACACGACCGACTCGGCGGTGCGCATCACGCACGTCCCGACGGGCATCGTCGTGGCCATGCAGAACGAGAAGTCCCAGCTCCAGAACCGCGAGGCCGCCATGCGGGTCCTCCGGGCCCGGCTCCTCGCCCGGCAGCAGGAGGAGCTCGCGGCCGCGGCCTCCGACGCCCGGAAGTCGCAGATCCGCACGATGGACCGCTCCGAGCGCATCCGCACCTACAACTTCCCCGAGAACCGGATCGCCGACCACCGGACCGGCTACAAGGCGTACAACCTCGACCAGGTCATGAACGGCGCGCTCGACCCGATCATCGAGTCGGCGGTCACCGCCGACGAGGAGGCCCGGCTCGCCGACCTCGGCGACCAGTGACCGACGTCGCCGTCCGCCCGATCCGCGACGAGGACTGGCCGCCGGTCCTCCGGATCATGGACGAGGTCGTGCGCGACGGCGAGACCTACGCGTACCCGGAGGACCTCACGGCGGAGTCCGCCCGCGACCTCTGGGTCGAGCGTCCGCCCGGGCTCACGGTCGTCGCCGTTCGTGACGGCCGCATCGTCGGCTCGGCGAAGATGGGGCCGAACCGGCCGGGCCGGGGCGACCACATCGGCACGGCGTCGTTCATGGTCGCCGCCGAGGCTCGCGGCGCGGGCGTCGGCCGCCTCCTCGGGGAGTGGGTCGTCGACTGGCACCGTCGCGCCGGGTTCGCGGGGATCCAGTTCAACGCCGTCGTCGAGTCGAACGAGGCCGCGGTCGGGCTCTGGCGCTCGCTCGGGTTCGAGATCGTCGGCACGGTGCCGCGCGCGTTCCGCTCGCGTCGTCACGGACGCGTCGGCCTCCACGTGATGTTCCTGCCGCTCTGACCATCGGGCCGGATGCGGCCGCCCGGTCGGGGCGTCAGATGTGGAAGTCGACGTGCCAGTCGTGCATGCCGCGCGCCGCGTCGGCGGTCGCGGGGGAGAGCGGCCGTGGCGTCGCGGGGATGCCCACCAGCAGGGAGTGCGCCGGCGCGCCGCGGGTGACGACGGCGTTGGCCCCGATCGCGCTCCACGGGCCGATCACGATGTCGCCCAGCACCTTGGCGCCCGCGCCCACGGTGACGCCGTCGCCGAGCGTCGGATGGCGCTTCGCGCCCCGGGGGGCGCCGCGCGGCGCCTTCCCGCCCAGGGTCACGCTGTGGTACAGCATGACGTCGTCGCCGACCACCGCGGTCTCGCCGATGACGACGCCCATGCCGTGGTCGATGAAGAAGCGCCGGCCGATCGTCGCTCCGGGGTGGATCTCGATGCCCGTGAGGAACCTCGTGAACTGCGACAGCAGGCGCGCGGGCAGCCGGAGCGCGGGTACGGCCCACATCCGGTGCGCGAGCCGGTACGACCAGATCGCGTGCAGGCCCGAGTAGGCCAGGGCGATCTCGAGGCGACTCCGCGCGGCGGGGTCGTGGGAACGTGCGGTCGCGATGTCTTCCCTGAGGCTGCCGAGGATTCCCACCGCCTCAGTCAAGCAGATGCCGGCTGGGTATCAGTCGAGCAGGCCCTCGTAGAGCACGGTGGAGAGGTATCGCTCGCCGTAGCTGGCGAGGATGACGACGATGGTCTTGCCGGCGTTCTCGGGTCGCCGTGCGAGCTCGCGCGCGGCGTGCACCGTCGCGCCCGACGAGATGCCGCCGAGGATGCCCTCCTCGACGCCGAGCCGGCGCGCCATGGCGACCGCCTGGTCGATGTCCACGTCGATGATCTCGTCGTACACCTCGCGGTCGAGGATCGGCGGGACGAAGTTGGCGCCGATGCCCTGGATCTTGTGCGGGCCGGGCTGGCCGCCGTTCAGGATCGGCGACTCGAGGGGCTCGACGCCGACGATCCGCACGTCGGGCTTGCGCTCCTTCAGCACCTGTCCGACGCCGGAGAGGGTGCCGCCCGTGCCGATGCCGGAGACGAAGATGTCGACGCCGCCGTCGGTGTCGTTCCAGACCTCCTCCGCCGTCGTGCGGCGGTGGATCTCGACGTTGGCCCGGTTGTCGAACTGCTTGGCGAGCACGGCGCCCGGGGTCTCGGCGGCGATCTGCTCGGCGCGCGCGACCGCGCCCTTCATGCCCTCCGAGCCCGGGGTGAGCACCAGCTCGGCGCCGTACGCGCGCAGCAGCGCCCGGCGCTCCTTGCTCATGGTCTCGGGCATGGCGATCACGACCCGATACCCACGTGCGGCGCCGATCATCGCGAGCGCGATGCCGGTGTTGCCGCTCGTGCCCTCGACGATCGTGCCGCCGGGCTTCAGCTCGCCGGAGGCCTCGGCGGCGTCGACGATGCCGATGCCGAGGCGGTCCTTGACGCTCGCGGAGGGGTTGTAGAACTCGAGCTTGCCGAGCACGGTCGCCTCGGCGCCGTCGGTGACGCGGTTCAGCTTCACGAGCGGCGTCCGCCCGAAGACCTCGGTGATGTTCTCGTAGACCTGGGCCATGGTGTTCCCTCTCGTGACGCGGCCGGATGCCGCCCTCCAGCCTACGCGCGTGGGCGAGGACGGGGAGTGGGTTACATTCCTTTGCGTGAATGCACCCGCGCCCCCGGCAGACCCCCGCCCGCTCCGCGACGCGCGCGACGCGGCGATCGCGGCACTCGCGGCGGCGGGCGTGCCCGATCCGGAGGTCGACGCCGACCTGCTCATCGGCCATGTGCTCGGGTCGTCGCGGGGCGGGGTGCACGCCCGGCTCGTGATGGGCGAGACGCTCTCGTCGACGGATGCCGCGGCGCTCGACGAGCTCGTGCGACGACGAGCTCGGCGCGAGCCGCTGCAGCACCTCACCGGGCGCGCCCCGTTCCGGTCGCTCGAACTCGCCGTGGGTCCCGGCGTCTTCGTCCCGCGCCCGGAGACCGAGCTGCTCGCGCAGCTGGCGATCGACGCGCTCCGCGCCGCGGCCGAGCCGGAGCCGATCGGCCTCGACCTCGGCTCCGGCAGCGGCGCCATCGCGCTCTCGATGGCCACCGAGGTGCCGCACGCGCGCGTCCACGCCGTCGAGAACTCGCCCGAGGCGTTCCCGTGGACCCGCCGGAACGTCGACGAGGTCGGTGCGCCGAACCTGACGCTGGTGTTCGGCGACCTGGCCGAGGCGTTCGGCGAACTCGAGGGCCGGGTCGCGGTGGTCGCGTCGAATCCGCCGTACATCCCCGCCGGCGCGATCCCGCGCGACCCCGAGGTCCGCCTGCACGACCCCGAGCACGCCCTCTACGGCGGCGTCGACGGCCTCGACGTGGTCCGGGTGCTGTCGAGGCGCGGGCTCGCCCTGCTGCATCCGGGCGGCGCGCTGCTCATCGAGCACGGCGAGACCCAGTCCGACGAGATCGCCGCCCTGCTCGCGGCCGACGGATGGCACGCGATCGCCCATCACCGCGACCTCACGGGTCGCGACCGGGTCACGACGGCGCGACGCTGAGCCGCCTCGGGGGCTCGGCCTCTAGAATCGTCGGGCCATGACTTCCATCCACGACTGCTCGGACGAGTCCGAGCTCCTCACCGGCATGCGACTCGCCCGCCGCGCCATCGGCAGCGGCGAGCTCGTCGTCATCCCCACCGACACGGTGTACGGCGTGGCCGCCGACGCGTTCAGCGCCGCGGCGGTGCAGCGCCTCCTCGATGCGAAGGGGCGCGAGCGCACCTCGCCACCGCCGGTGCTGATCCCCGGGATCCCGACGCTCGACGCGCTCGCCGCCGAGGTGCCGGAGGTCGTGCGGAAGCTCGTCGCCGAGTTCTGGCCGGGCGGGCTCACCGTCATCCTGCACGCCCAGCCGTCGCTGCAGTGGGACCTCGGCGAGACCCGCGGCACCGTCGCGCTGCGCATGCCCGCGAACCGCATCGCGCTCGAGCTGCTGTCCGAGACGGGGCCGCTCGCGGTGTCGTCCGCCAACCTCTCGGGGATGCCGTCGGCCGCGACCGCGCAGCAGGCGCACGAGATGCTGGGCGACTCGGTGGCCGTCTACCTCGACGGCGGCGAGGCGGGCACGGAGTACGACGCGATCGGGGAGCGTCCGGGCGACACGTCGTCGACGATCGTGGACGCGACCGGGCTCGGCGCCGACGGCACCGGCGTGCTGCGCATCGTGCGCGCCGGCGTGATCTCCCGCGAGCGCATCGTCGACGTCGCGGGGGAGGAGCTGGTCGCACCGCCCGAGACCGTCATCGCGGCGACCGCGACCGACGGATCGCCCGGGCTGCTCGACGACGCCGCGAACGAGGCCGACGCCCCCGCGGCATCCGACGACCGAACGGATGCCGCCGCCTCATGACCCTGTTCGTGGCCCTCGCGCTCGTCGCGGCGATCGTCACCTTCGTCGGCTCGATCGTGGTCTGGAAGCTGAGCCTGAAGTACCGGCTCTATCCCAAGATCCGCGAGCGCGACGTGCACACGCGGCCGACGCCCCGGCTCGGCGGCATCGCGATGTTCGCAGGCATCCTCGCGGCGGTGGGCGCGGCCGCGTGGGTGTCCACGCTCGGCATCGACCGGTTCGCCAACGTGTCGATCATCTTCCAGGACCGCTGGCAGGTGCTCGCGATCCTCGTCGCCGCAGCGCTCATCGTGGGCATGGGGGTGGCCGACGACATCTGGGACCTCGACTGGATGACCAAGCTCGCGGGCCAGTTCATCGCGGCCGGGCTCATCGCCTGGCAGGGCGTGTCGATCGTGTCCCTGCCCATCGGCCTCGGGCCGGACGGCGGCCTCATCGTCGGCTCGTCGTGGATGAGCGCGGTCATCACGGTGTTCACCATCGTGCTCGTCATGAACGCCATCAACTTCATCGACGGCCTCGACGGGCTGGTCGCGGGCGTGGCGCTGATCTCCAGCGGGGTCTTCTACCTGTACTCGTACCTGCTGGTCCAGCAGACGTCGCCGACGAACTACTTCAACCTCGCCTCGCTCCTCGCCGTCGTCGTCGTCGGTGCCTGCCTCGGGTTCCTCCCGCTCAACTGGCATCCCGCGAAGCTCTTCATGGGCGACGCCGGGGCGCTGCTGATCGGGCTGCTCATGGCCACCTCCGCCATCGCGGTCACCGGCCAGATCGACCCCGGCACGATCAGCACCCAGGGAGAGCTGCTCTTCCCCGCGTTCATCCCGATCATCATCCCGTTCGCGGTCCTCATCATCCCGCTGCTCGACTTCGGCCTCGCCGTCATCCGTCGCCTGCGCGCGGGCAAGTCACCGTTCGCCGCCGACCGCAAGCACCTGCACCACCGCCTGCTCGACATGGGGCACTCCCACCTGCACGCCGTGCTGATCTTCTACGGCTGGACCGCGGTGGCCAGCCTCGGCTGCCTGCTGGCGTTCGTGCTGCCCGTGTACTTCCGCATCGATCCCGTGTGGGCGTTCGCATTCATCGGCGTGGGCTTCGTCGTGCTCGCCGCGGTGACGCTCGCCCCGCTCGGCCGCCGCAAGCGGCAGACGGTGGCCGCCGAGGCGGACGCCGCCAACGCGCCGTACGCGCCCGGGCTCGACGAGCTCGCCGCCGGAGACCGCCCGACCGATCACGACACGCCCGCGACCGCGGGCGAGAACCGCACAGGAGCCCGATGACCGCCGCACCCCGAGACCCCGCCGACACGACGCCCACCTCGAACCCGGTGCTGCGCCGCGCCCTGCTCTGGGGCGCGCTCCTCGCCGCCGTCATCGCGGTGGTCGGCGGCGTGCTCGGGTTCGCCTTCGCCGGGGTGGAGGGCCTGGTGAGCGCGCTGCTCGGCACGCTGCTCGCCGTGCTCTTCATGGCGATCACCGGGGCGAGCATCCTCCTCGCGAACCGGTTCGCCGGCACCGACCTGTTCGTCGGCGCGTTCTTCGGCATCGTGCTCGGCGGGTGGCTCCTGAAGTTCATCCTCTTCATCGTGCTGATGGTGCTGCTGCGCGGCGCCGACTGGCTCGATCCGATGGCGCTCTTCCTCGCGATCGTCGCGGGCGTCGTCGGCTCGCTGGTCGTCGACGTGATGGTGGTGGCCCGCTCGCGCCTGCCGTACGCGAGCGACGTCCGCCTTCCGCCGCCGCCGGCCGACGAGTAGGCCGATCCGACGGCGTCGGATGCCCCGAGACGCATGGTCGCGGCGTCCGGGCCGGTCGCCGCGGAGTTCTACACGATGTAGCGATTCGGCAGCGGCCGGAAGTCTTGCTAGAGTGGGGGCGATCCCCCACGGTTCCGGCCTGTTCAGGCATGTGCGGAGCCGGTCCATGTTCGTCGACGCGAGAGCTTGCGCTCCACGCCCCGAAACAGGAGATAGCGCTGCTAGCTAACGCTGTGAACCTGCTGGTTCCCTTTGCTACCGAAGATGGTGAGTTCCACGGGCCGTCGATCGAGGAGTTCTTCCCCGGCCCCCTCCTGTTCGCAGGCACGCCGTTCGAGATCAGCCGAATCACGCTGGTCCAGTTCATCGCCGTCGCCGCGCTGCTGGTCGTGTTCTGGGCGGGCACGCGGCGGATGACCGTCGTCCCGGGCCGCTTCCAGAGCATCGTCGAGATGGGCCTCGACCTGGTCCGGGTGAACATCGCCGACGACCTGCTGGGCCGCAAGGACGGCAAGCGGTTCCTGCCGATCCTCACCACGATCTTCTTCATGGTGCTGTTCATGAACATCACGGGCATCATCCCGTTCCTGAACATCGCCGGCACGTCCGTCGTGGGCGTCCCGCTCGTGCTCGCGATCGTCTCCTACGTGACGTTCATCTACGCGGGCATCAAGAAGAGCCCCGGCAACTTCTTCAAGAACTCGCTCTTCCCGTCGGGCGTGCCGTGGCCGGTCTACATCATCGTGACGCCGATCGAGCTCATCTCGACCTTCGTCATCCGCCCGGTCACGCTGACCCTCCGACTGCTCATGAACATGGTCGTCGGTCACCTGCTGCTCGTGCTGTTCTTCGCCGCCACGCAGTTCTTCGTCGTCCAGCTCGGCGGCTGGTACACGCTCCTGGGCGTCGGCTCGCTGGCCTTCGGCCTCGCCTTCACCCTGTTCGAGATCCTCGTGGCCGTCCTCCAGGCCTACGTCTTCACGCTCCTCACCGCGGTCTACATCCAGCTCGCGGTGGCGGAGGAGCACTGAGCCCGGGCGCCCGCCCGACGCAACCCCAAGAAAGGAAACCCCAACGTGGACGCAACCACCGTTCTCGCTGAGATCAACGGCAACATCGCGACGGTCGGCTACGGCCTCGCCGCCATCGGCCCCGCCATCGGCGTCGGCATCGTGGTCGGCAAGACCATCGAGGGCGTCGCTCGCCAGCCCGAGCTCGCCGGCCGCCTCCAGGTCCTGATGTGGATCGGCATCGCCTTCACCGAGGCGCTCGCCTTCATCGGTATCGCCACCGGCTTCATCTTCGTCTGATCGCCCGTTCCCAACTGAGGAGGCCAACGTGCTTCACGCAGTGCTGAGAGCTGCAACCGAGGGCGAGGCGACCCCGAACCCGGTCCTGCCGGCGTGGTACGACATCATCTGGTCGGCCGTCTGCTTCGTGATCATCCTCGTCTTCTTCTGGCGGTACGTGCTGCCGCGCATGCAGAAGCTGCTCGACGAGCGTGCCGAGGCGATCGAGGGCAACATCGCGAAGGCCGACGAAGCGCAGCGCAAGGCCGAGGCGGCGCTCGAGGAGTACACCGCCCAGCTCGCCGATGCACGCGCCGAGGCCGGCCGGATCCGCGAGACCGCCCGCGAGGACGGCAAGCGCATCGTCGCCGAGGCCAAGGACCAGGCGTCGACCGAGGCCGCCCGCATCAACGCGAGCGCGCAGGCGCAGATCGAGGCGGAGCGCCAGTCGGCGCTGGTCTCGCTCCGCTCCGAGGTGGGCACCATCGCGATCGACCTCGCGTCGGGCGTGGTGGGCGAGAGCCTCACCGACGACCAGAAGGCGAAGGCCGTCGTCGACCGCTTCCTCGCCGACCTCGAGGCGTCCGAGCAGGCCGCCGCAGGGGGGAAGAAGTAGTCCATGGGCAGCGCTACGAGAGGGGCCCTGGCCGGCACGCGAGCCGAGCTCGCGTCGGTCGGCCGGGCCGAACTCCCGGTCGCCGGCGACCTGCTCGCCGCGAGCCGGGTGATCGGCGCGACCCCGCACCTGCGGACCGCCCTCACCGACAACGAGGCCGGCGCGACTGAGAAGCGCGCGCTCGTCGAGCGCGTGTTCGGAGGCAAGGTCTCGCCGATCGCCGTCTCGCTCCTCGCGAGCGCGTCGTCGCAGCGGTGGTCCTCGGCGTCCGACTTCCTGTCGGGCCTCGAGGAGCTGGGCCTGCGGGTCGCGGCCGACGCGGCCGGCGACACGGAGGTCGACGCGGAGCTCTACGCGTTCCAGCGCCTGGTCGCCGCCGATGCCGAGCTCGAGCTGGCGCTCGGGTCGAAGCTCGGCTCGACCGAGGCGAAGGTGAAGCTCGTCGACCGGCTCCTCGGCTCCGCCGCCTCGCCGGCCACCGCGCTGATCGTGCGGCACCTCGTGCAGTCGCCCCGCGGTCGCCGCATCGGCGAGATGCTGCGGCACGCCGCATCCGTGGTCGCCGACCAGCGCGGATTCGACGTGGCGACCGTGACCACCGCGGTCCCGCTCACCGACGACCAGCTCGCCCGACTCGAGCGCACGCTCGGGGCGCAGGCCGGCCGGCGCGTCCGCTTCGACTCCGTCGTGGACCCCTCGGTCGTCGGCGGCGTACGGGTCCAGATCGGCGACGATGTCATCGACGGCAGCGTCGCCAGCCGCCTGAACGACCTGCGACAGAAGCTTGCCGGCTGACGCCGGACGACAACGACCGGCGTCCTGCGCCGCGACACACCAGTAGCTGTACAAGCGGTAGAGAAAAGGGCCTGGCCCTTCAGAAAAGGAAATGGCAATGGCAGAACTCTCCATCAGCCCCGACGAGATCCGTTCGGCTCTCTCGGAGTTCGCCCGCGACTACGAGCCGGGCTCGGCGCAGAAGACCGAGGTCGGCTACGTCACCGACGCGTCCGACGGCATCGCCCACGTCGAGGGCCTGCCCTCGGTCATGGCCAACGAGCTCATCCGCTTCGCGGACGGCACGCTCGGCCTCGCGCTGAACCTCGAGGAGGACGAGATCGGCGTCGTCGTGCTCGGCGAGTTCGCCGGCATCGAGGAGGGCATGGAGGTGACCCGCACGGGCGAGGTGCTCTCGGTGCCCGTCGGCGAGGGCTACCTCGGCCGCGTGGTCGACCCGCTCGGCGCTCCGATCGACGGCCTCGGCGAGATCGCCTCGGAGGGCCGCCGCGCCCTCGAGCTCCAGGCGCCGGGCGTCATGCAGCGCAAGTCGGTGCACGAGCCGCTGCAGACCGGCATCAAGGCGATCGACGCGATGATCCCGGTCGGCCGCGGCCAGCGCCAGCTCATCATCGGCGACCGCCAGACCGGCAAGACCGCCATCGCGATCGACACGATCATCAACCAGAAGGCCAACTGGGAGTCGGGCGACCCGACCAAGCAGGTCCGCTGCATCTACGTCGCGATCGGCCAGAAGGGCTCGACCATCGCCTCGGTGAAGGGCGCCCTCGAGGACGCGGGAGCGATGGAGTACACCACCATCGTCGCCGCACCGGCCTCCGACCCCGCCGGCTTCAAGTACCTCGCCCCGTACACCGGCTCGGCCATCGGCCAGCACTGGATGTACGAGGGCAAGCACGTCCTCATCATCTTCGACGACCTGTCGAAGCAGGCCGAGGCCTACCGCGCCGTGTCGCTGCTGCTGCGTCGCCCGCCGGGCCGCGAGGCGTACCCCGGTGACGTCTTCTACCTGCACTCCCGCCTGCTGGAGCGCTGCGCGAAGCTCTCCGACGAGCTCGGCGCGGGTTCGATGACCGGCCTGCCGATCATCGAGACCAAGGCCAACGACGTCTCGGCGTACATCCCGACCAACGTGATCTCGATCACCGACGGCCAGATCTTCCTCCAGTCCGACCTGTTCAACTCGAACCAGCGCCCCGCGGTCGACGTCGGCATCTCGGTGTCGCGAGTCGGCGGCGACGCGCAGGTCAAGTCGATCAAGAAGGTGTCGGGAACGCTGAAGCTCGAGCTGGCCCAGTACCGCTCGCTCGAGGCGTTCGCGATGTTCGCCTCCGACCTCGACGCGGCCAGCCGTCGCCAGCTCGAGCGCGGCGCGCGCCTGACCGAGCTGCTGAAGCAGCCGCAGTACTCGCCGTACCCGGTCGAGGAGCAGGTCGTGTCGATCTGGGCGGGCACGAACGGCAAGCTCGACGAGGTCCCGGTCGAGGACATCCTGCGCTTCGAGCGCGAGCTGCTCGACTACCTGGGCCGCAACACGTCGGTGCTCTCGGACCTCCGCGAGACCAACGTGCTCTCCGACGAGACCGTCGCCACCCTCGAGTCCGAGGTGGACAAGTTCAAGCTCGAGTTCCAGACGGGCGAGGGCAAGCCGCTCGCCTCGGTCGGCAGCGAGCAGTTCGAGGCGATCGCAGAGGACGAGGTCGTGCAGGAGAAGATCGTCAAGGGTCGCCGCTAGTCGATTCCTCCGTCTCCCGGATCCTCGACGCCGACCGCAGGTCGGCCGAGGATCCGGGAACAGGAAGTCAGGACACAGGAGAAACATGGGAGCGCAGCTTCGGGTCTACCGCCAGAAGATCAAGTCGGCGCAGACGACCAAGAAGATCACGCGAGCGATGGAGCTCATCTCCGCGTCGCGGATCCAGAAGGCGCAGGCGCGCGTCGCCGCGTCGACGCCGTACTCCGACGCGATCACCCGCGCGGTGTCGGCGGTGGCGAGCTACTCGAACGTCTCGCACGTGCTCACGACCGAGCCCGAGCGGGTCGACCGCGCCGCGATCGTGATCTTCACCTCCGACCGCGGCCTCGCCGGCGCGTTCAACTCGCAGGTGCTGCGCGAGTCGGAGGAACTCGCCGAGCTGCTCCGCAGCCAGGGCAAGGAGGTCGTCTACTTCCTCGTCGGCCGCAAGTCGGTGGGCTACTTCAGCTTCCGTCGCCGCGACTACGAGCGCAGCTGGATCGGCGGGACGGACAACCCCGACTTCGACACGGCCAAGGAGGTCGCCGACGCGGTCCTGGAGTCCTTCCTCCGCGACTCCGCCGACGGCGGCGTGGATGAGATCCACATCGTCTACAACCGGTTCGTGAGCCGGATCACGCAGGTCCCGGTCGTGACGCGACTGCTGCCCCTCGAGGTCGTCGAGGCCGAGGAGGAGGTCGCGCCGAGCGGCAAGGCCGAGGTCTTCCCGCTCTACGAGTTCGAGCCCGACGCCGAGACCGTGCTCGACGGGCTGCTCCCCGTCTACATCGAGAGCCGCATCTTCAACGCGATGCTGCAGTCCGCCGCGGCCAAGCACGCGGCGACGCAGAAGGCGATGAAGTCGGCCACCGACAACGCCGACAAGCTGATCACGGACTACACCCGCCTCGCCAACGAGGCGCGCCAGTCCGAGATCACGCAGCAGATCGCTGAAATCGTGGGTGGAGCCGACGCGCTCTCCTCCTCCAAGTAGCCAAGATTCATCCAGAAGGAAGAGAACATGACTGACACCGCAACCGCGCCAGTCCAGAGCCAGACCGGCGCCGTCGGCCGCATCGCCCGCGTCACCGGCCCGGTCGTCGACATCGAGTTCCCGCACGACTCGATCCCCGAGATCTACAACGCGCTGAAGACGACAATCACCATCGGCGAGCAGTCCTCCGAGCTCACGCTCGAGGTCGCGCAGCACCTCGGCGACGACCTCGTGCGCGCCATCGCGCTGAAGCCGACCGACGGCCTCGTGCGCGGCCAGGAGGTGCGCGACACCGGTGCGCCCATCTCCGTGCCCGTCGGCGACGTGACCAAGGGCAAGGTCTTCAACGTCATCGGCGATGTGCTGAACGCCGAGCCCGGTGAGACGATCGAGGTCACCGAGCGCTGGCCGATCCACCGCAAGCCGCCGAGCTTCGACCAGCTCGAGTCCAAGACCCAGCTGTTCGAGACGGGCATCAAGGTCATCGACCTGCTCACCCCGTACGTGCAGGGCGGCAAGATCGGCCTCTTCGGTGGTGCGGGCGTCGGCAAGACCGTCCTCATCCAGGAGATGATCCAGCGCGTCGCGCAGGACCACGGCGGCGTGTCGGTGTTCGCCGGCGTCGGCGAGCGCACCCGTGAGGGCAACGACCTCATCCACGAGATGGAGGAGGCGGGCGTCTTCGACAAGACCGCCCTCGTCTTCGGCCAGATGGACGAGCCGCCGGGGACGCGTCTTCGCGTCGCCCTCTCGGCGCTGACCATGGCGGAGTACTTCCGCGACGTGCAGAAGCAGGACGTCCTCCTGTTCATCGACAACATCTTCCGCTTCACGCAGGCGGGATCCGAGGTGTCGACCCTGCTCGGCCGCATGCCCTCCGCGGTGGGCTACCAGCCCAACCTCGCCGACGAGATGGGCATCCTGCAGGAGCGCATCACCTCGACGCGCGGCCACTCGATCACCTCGCTGCAGGCGATCTACGTGCCCGCCGACGACTACACCGACCCGGCGCCGGCCACCACGTTCGCGCACCTCGACGCGACCACCGAGCTCTCGCGCGAGATCGCCTCGAAGGGCCTCTACCCGGCGGTCGACCCGCTGACCTCGACGTCGCGCATCCTCGACCCGCGGTACCTGGGCGAGGACCACTACCGCGTGGCGACCACGGTCAAGCAGATCCTCCAGAAGAACAAGGAGCTGCAGGAGATCATCGCCATCCTCGGTGTCGACGAGCTCTCCGAAGAGGACAAGATCACGGTGTCGCGTGCGCGCCGCATCCAGCAGTTCCTCTCGCAGAACACCTACATGGCCAAGAAGTTCACGGGTGTCGAAGGTTCGACGGTGCCGCTGAAGGACACCATCGAGTCGTTCGACGCCATCGCCCGAGGCGACTTCGACCACGTCGCCGAGCAGGCCTTCTTCAACGTCGGCCCGATCTCGGACGTCGAGGAGAAGTGGGCCAAGATCCAGAAGGAGAACGGCTGAGCATGGCCGCCCTCAACGTGAGCGTCGTCTCGGCCGACCAGGAAGTCTGGTCGGGCGAGGCGGCCATGGTGGTGGCGCGCACGGTCGAAGGCGAGATCGGCATCCTGCCGGGTCACGAGCCGATGCTCGCGATCCTCGCCGGCGGCGAGGTGCGGGTCACCCTGCCCGGCGGTGAGAAGATCACCGCGAACGCGGAGGACGGCTTCCTGTCGGTGCAGTCCGACGCGGTGCAGGTCGTCGCGTCGCGAGCCGCACTGGCCTGAGGGAGCGCGGATGCCGGGGGAGCAGCCGTTCGACCGCCAGTTCGGTGACCTCAGCGTCACCCAGCTCATCGTCATGGCCGGGCTGCCGGGCGCGGGCAAGTCGACGATCGGTGAGATCGTCGGCGCCCGCCTCGGCGCCACGGTCGTGTCGGTCGATCCGATCGAGTCCGCGATCCTCCGTGCGGGGATCGGTGCAGATCAGCCCACCGGGCTCGCCGCGTACCTCGTGGCGGAGCAGATCGCCGAGAAGGAGCTCCGCTCGGGACGCACGGTGATCGTGGACGCGGTCAACGCCGCCGAGTCGGCCCGGCTGCAATGGCGCGACCTCGCGGAGCGCACCGATGTGCGGCTCCGGGTGATCGAGGTGGTCTGCTCCGACGAGACGCTGCATCGCGAGCGCCTCGAGAAGCGCGAGCGCAATCTGCCGCACCTCGATGAGACGACGTGGCGCGCGGTCGAGCAGAGCCTCGACGGGTACGCGGCCTGGACCGGACCGTCGTCGGCGCTGCCACGCGTCACCATCGACAGTGCGCTGTCGCTCGGCGCGAATGTCGAAGCGGCCCTGGCCTTCATCGCCGACTAGTGCTGATCCTCCTGCCACCCTCCGAGACCAAGCGCGACGGAGGCGACCACGGTCCGCTCGATCTCGGCCGGCTCGCGTTCCCCGAGTTGATGGAGCCGCGTCGGAGCGTGGTCGGTGCGCTCCGCGCGCTTGCCGAGGATCGCGAGGCGATGGTGCGCGCGCTGAAGCTCGGACCTCGCCAGGCCGGCGAGGTCGACCGCAATCGCGCCCTGCTCGATTCGCCGACGTCGCCCGCGGTCGACCGCTACACGGGCGTGCTGTTCGACGCGCTCGACGCGCCGAGCCTGGATCAGCGGTCACGTGAGTTCGCCGGCGATCACCTGGCGGTGCACTCGGCACTGCTCGGCCTGGTCGGCGGGATGGATGCGATTCCCGCGTATCGCCTCTCGCATGACTCGCGGCTGCCGGGGATGCGGCTCAAGGCGATCTGGCGCGAGCCGATCGCCGCGTCGCTCGCGCGGCGCGACGGGCTCATCGTCGATCTCAGGTCGGAGGGGTACGCCGACCTCGGACCGATTCCCCGCCGCTCCGATGCCGTGTACGTGAGGGTCGTCTCCGTCGGGCCCGATGGTCGACGCCGTGCGCTCAACCACTTCAACAAGCAGGCGAAGGGACGGTTCGCGCGCGATCTGCTCCTGGCGCGCCCGGACCTCGTGACACGGGACGATCTCGTCGACTGGGCTCGAGGCGCCGGTTTCGCCCTCGACCCGGCGGCCGCGGGCACGCCGTCCGGCGCCGAGCTCGAGCTGGCGGCCTGACCGCTTCAGCCGGCGTCGCGACCGTCGGACCGGAAGCACCCGGCGAGATGATCGTCGACCATGCCGGTGGCCTGCATCAGTGCGTACATCGTCGTCGGCCCGACGAACCGGAATCCGCGGTCGCGCAGGCCCCGGCTCATCGCGGTCGACTCCGGTGTCACCGCCGGAACCTCGTCGAAGGACGCGGGAGGGGCTTCGCGTCGCGGCGGGGCGAACGCCCAGAGGAAGCGATCGAGCGGTTCGTCGAGCGCGAGCATCGCGCGTGCGTTCGAGATCGTCGCCTCGATCTTCCCGCGATGGCGGATGATGCGGGGGTCGAGCAGGAGGCGAGCGACGTCCGCCTCGGTCATCGAGGCCACCTGTTCCGGATCGAAGTCGTGGAAGACCTCCCGGAACGCCGGCCGGCGTCGGAGGATCGTGATCCACGACAGGCCTGCCTGGAAGCCCTCGAGGCAGAGCTTCTCGTAGAGGCGCACCGGGTCGTGCTGCGGCACACCCCACTCCTCGTCGTGGTAGCGGCGGTACTCCGGCTCGGCGGCACCCCACGCGCATCGGGCCAATCCGTCGTCGCCGACGACCACCCCGGAATCGGTCACGCGGCGAACCCGATGCGCTCGTGGGCGAGGAGCCAGAGCTTGGTGGGTACGCCCGCCCCGGCGGAGTAGCCCGTCACGCGCCCGTCCGACGCGAGCACCCGGTGGCAGCCCACGATGATCGGCACCGGATTCGCACCGACCGCCCCGCCGATGGCGCGGGCGGAACCCGGGCGGCCCACCGCGGCGGCGAGGGCCCCGTACGAGATCGCCTCGCCCCAGCCCAGCCGTCGGAGCTCGGCCCACACCGCCTGCTGGAAGGGCGTGCCCACGAGCCGCACCGGAACGTCGAAGGCGGTGCGCGTTCCGTCGAAGTACTCGGTCAGCTCCTGCTGCGCCGCCTCGAGCAGCGCATTCGATCGGGCGGGTCGCTCGTCGCCGCGCGGCGCGGCATCGTCGGCGATGGTCAGCGACGTCACGGAGTCGTCGTCGCCCTGCAGCTCGATGCGCCCGATCGGGCTGTCGAATCGGAGGAGGTACGGGGAGGTCATGGCTCGACACTAGCGTCGAGGACCGTCACCGACTGGCGGGAATCGGACACCGCTGCCACCGCCCCGGTCCGACTCCACTGTGCAGGAACGGTCGCGACGGGCCGGAACGCGTGCCGCACCGGTCCTGCACAGGCCGGCCATCCGGCCCATGGATGCACGGGCTGTGCCGGCCGGTGCCGCGACGACCGTTCGCAGCGCGATCGTGTGGCCATGACGACGATCATCCGCGCCGAGTCGGCGCACGACTTCCTCGCCCTCGTCCCCGCGCTGGTCGGCTACCCTCCCTCGGCATCGGTGCTCTGCGTGGCCTTCGACGGCAATCGCACGGCGGGCGTGCTCCGGCACGACCTGCCGGACGAGCCGCAGGCCGCTGAGGCGCTGGTCGGCACCATGGTGGGGACGATCTGCCGGCTCGCCCATGCCGACGCCGTCGTGCCGATCGTCTACACCGACGACCGCTTCGCCGACGGCCGGATGCCGCATCGCGAACTGCTCGAGCTCCTCGCGCTCCGGGCGGAGGAGGCCGGCTTCCTCGTAAGGGACGTGCTCTGCGTCGCGGCGGACGGATGGGGCTCCGTGCTCGACGAGCGGCTCCCTCCCTGCGGGAGGCCCCTGGCGCTCATCGACGAGAGTCCGGCGGGCGCCCGCGCCGCCGCGAATGCGCCGCTCGCCGGTTCGCCGGCCGCGCTGGCCGCCCTGCCGGAGTCGGATCCGGAGATCGCCGACGAGCTCGAGCGGATGCTCGACGCGCTCGAGGTCCTCGACCGGCGTCGGTGGCGGGGGCACGGCCCGGACGAGGGCGTCGATCCTGCGGACGATGCGGCGCTCGGGCTGGTCGGCGAGATCGACCGCACGCTCGGGGAGGCCCTCGATCCGGTGGTCGCCGCCGAGGAGCTCGCCCTGGGACGGGAAGCCGCTCCGGCGCGGCTGGCCTGGCTCATCCACCTGTTGGACCGGCCGGTGTTCCGCGATGCCATGATGCTGCAGGTGGCCTTCGGTCCCGTCATCGGAGAACTGGCGCTCGACGCGGCCGAGGAGGCCGTGGATCGCGCGTCGCAGACGGGGGAAGGGCTCGACGTGCTGCTGCGCCGCGAGCTCGACGACCCGGCCGAGTCCGTCGACCAATTCCTGTCCAGGCTCCTGCTCGGGCGAGCCGCCGCACGGCCCGACGCCGATCGCATCCGGCGTGCGCTCGGCACCATCGTCGTGGCCGCCGCCAACGCGCCGTGCGGTCGGCGCGCCGGCGCGTTGTGCGCGGCGGCGTGGTGGTCGTGGGCGCTCGGTCGCGGTTCCGCCGCTGGGGCGATGATCGGCCGGGCACTCGAAGCCGATCCGGATCACGGCATGGCGCGGCTGCTCTCGCGTTTCTTCGCCTCCGGGTCGCTGCCGGAGTGGGCGTTCCACCCCGGTCCCGCGAACGGCGACGAGTGAGCAGGTCCGGTCAGTGCCCGGTGAACGGACCGATCATCCGGGCGAGGAGGGACGGGCGGCCGGTTGCCCGCTCCTCCGCGTCCGCGATGCCCATCCCCGTGATCCCCAGGTTCGCGAGCACCCAGCGCACCGGCTCCGGTTCCCACAGCGGGGAGCGATGATTCACCCAGGGCAGCGCCGTCAGGTCCGTGGACCGCTCCAGCACGAGATCGGCGAGCGTTCGACCGGCGAGGTTGGTGGTGGACAGCCCGTCGCCGACGTAGCCGCCGGCGAAACCGACGCCGGTCCTCGGGTTGTAGCTCGCGGTCGCATGCCAGTCCCTCGCGATGCCCAGCGGGCCGCCCCACCGGTGCGTCACGGCCGCGTCGCCCACCGCCGGGAACAGTTCGCCGAGCGTGCGCCGGAGGTGGGCGAACACCCGGTCGGATCGCTCGAATCTCGGGTCCACGGCACTCCCGAAGTGGTAGTGCGCTCCGCGACCGCCGAAGGCGAAGCGGTTGTCCGCCGTACGCTGGCCGTAGACGAGGAGGTGGCGGTAGTCGCTGAAGGTCTGGCCGTGCGCGATGCCAATCTCATCCCACACCGCGTCCGGCAGCGGCTCCGTCGCGATCATCAACGAGTAGATCGGCAGGATCCGCCTCCGGACCCGGGAGAGTCGAGGACCGTAGCCCTCGGTGGCCACGACGACGTGCCGTGCGGAGACGGTGCCCTCGGCGCCGTCGTCCAGCGCGCGGAACCGCACGCGCCCCGCCGAGAAGTCGACCACCTCGGTGCGCTCGAAGATCTCGACGCCGCGCGACTCGACCACCCGGGCGAGTCCGCGGACGAGCTTCGCGGGGTGGACGCGTGCCGTCGAGGGATCGAACACCGCGGCGGGCGCCCGTTCGTCGAGTCCGGACGCGCCGAAGCGGGCCGCGACGAGGTCGGGCTCCCAGTACTCCAGCGCGTCGACGCCGAAGCGGCGGGCCTCGGCCACCTCCGCTCGCGCACCGCGGCGCTGCACCTCGTCGCGTGCGAACAGCACCGTCCCGCCCTGGCGGAAGTCGCAGTCGATGCCCTCGGCGGCGGCCGCGCGGCCGACCTCGGTCACCGTGTCGACCATGGCCCGGCGCATCGCCACGGCCGCGTCGTGGCCGTGTCCGCGCTCGAGGGCGGCAGCGCCATGCGGGAAGAGCGCCGAGCACCACCCGCCGTTCCTGCCCGAGGCGCCGTATCCGGCGATCTCGCGCTCGAGCACCGCGATCCGCAGGCTCGGCTCGGCGGAGACCAGGGCGTACGCGGTCCACAGCGCGGTGAGGCCGCCGCCGATCAGGCAGACATCGAACCGCGCGTCCGAGGTGAGGGCCGCGCGCGGACGGAGGTCGTCCAGTCCGCGCGCGGCCAGGTCGTCGAGCCAGAACGCGGCGCGCCGGTATCCCGTCGCCGAGCCGTCGGTCGACGGCTGCCGGCGCACCACCGCCGTCAGACCCGCGCGGGAACGAGGAGGTGCTCGCCGCCGTGACGGTGGCCGGTGAACCGGGACGCCCGGTCGGCGGCCTCGGTGAGCACGCCCCGCAGGGTCTGCTCGATCTCCTGGAACTCGGGGACGCCGATCGTCAGCGGCGGGGCGAGCTGGATCACGGGGTCGCCGCGGTCGTCGGCCCGGCAGTACAGGCCGGCGTCGAAGAGCGCCTTCGACAGGAAGCCGCGGAGCAGGTCCTCCGACTCCTCGTCGTTGAAGGTCTCGCGCGTCTCGCGGTCCTTCACGAGCTCGATTCCGAAGAAGTAACCGTCGCCGCGGACGTCGCCGACGATCGGGATGTCGAGCAGCTTCTCGAGTTCGGCGCGGAACAGCGGGGAGTTCTCGCGGACGCGCTCGTTGAGCTTCTCCTCCTCGAAGATGTCGAGGTTCGCCAGCGCCACCGCGGCCGAGACCGGGTGCCCGCCGAAGGTGTAGCCGTGGTAGAACGACGTGGTCCCGGTCTTGAACGGCTCGTAGATCCGCTCGGAGACGATCGTCGCGCCGATCGGCGAGTAGCCGGAGGTCATGCCCTTCGCGCAGGTGATCATGTCGGGCACGTAGCCGTAGGCGTCGCACGCGAACATGTGGCCGATCCGGCCGAACGCGCAGATGACCTCGTCGGAGACGAGCAGCACGTCGTACTGGTCGCAGATCTCGCGCACGCGCTGGAAGTAGCCCGGAGGGGGCGGGAAGCAGCCGCCCGAGTTCTGGACGGGCTCGAGGAACACCGCGGCGACGGTCTCGGGTCCCTCGAACAGGATCATCTCCTCGATGCGGTTCGCCGCCCAGATGCCGAACGCCTCGATGTCGTCGGCCGGCGCGCCGACGTCGGCCGCGCGGTAGAAGTTCGTGTTCGGCACGCGGAAGCCACCGGGGGTCAGCGGCTCGAACATCTGCTTCATCGCCGGGATGCCCGTGATCGCGAGTGCGCCCTGCGGCGTCCCGTGGTAGGCGACCGCCCGGGAGATGACCTTGTGCTTGGTCGGCTGGCCCTTGAGCTTCCAGTAGTACTTCGCGAGCTTGAAGGCGGTCTCGACGGCCTCACCGCCGCCGGTCGAGAAGAAGACGCGGTTCAGGTCGCCCGGCGCGTACTCGGCGAGTCGGTCGGCCAACTCGATGGCCGCGGGGTGCGCGTACGACCAGATGGGGAAGAAGGCGAGCTCCTCGGCCTGCTTCGCGGCCACCTCGGCGAGGCGACGGCGGCCGTGGCCGGCGTTCACCACGAACAGCCCGGAGAGGCCGTCGAAGTACTCGCGCCCGTGGATGTCGTAGATGTGGTGGCCCTCGCCGCGCGTGATGATGGGCACCCCGTGCTCCTCCATCGTCGACTGCCGGGCGAAGTGCATCCAGAGGTGGTCCTTCGCCTTTCGCTGCAGCGCGGCGTCGTCGAGGCCGGTCGCACCTGGGCCGGAGGCTGCGTCGAGGGTGGTCATCGGGATCTCCTTCCGGGCTCCCCGCGTCAGCGGGTGCCCCAGTTGTAGAACTGCTTCTGCAGTTTGAGGTAGACGAACGTCTCGGTCGACTGCACGCCGTCGAGGCTTCGGATCCGCGAGTTCAGGAGCGTGATGAGCTGATCGTCGTTCTCGCAGACGACCTCGGCCATGAGGTCGAAGCTGCCGGCCGTGAGCACCACGTAGTCGATCTCGGGGATCTCCGAGAGCGCCTCGGCCAGTGCGAGCGTGTCGCCGGTGACGCGGATGCCGATCATCGCCTGCCGGGTGAACCCGAGCTGCATCGGATCGGTGACTGCGACGATCTGCATGACGCCCGCCTCCGTGAGGCGCTGGACGCGTTGGCGCACCGCCGCCTCGGAGAGCCCGACCGCCTTGCCGATGTCGGCGTACGAGCGGCGGCCGTCGGCCTGGAGCTGCTCGATGATCGCCTTCGAGACGTCGTCGAGCTGCACCGGTCGCTGGCCGGTCGCGCGGTTGCCGTTCGTCATGCGTCCGATCATGACAGTGCCCTCACTCAAAGACAAGTGATTCCGTCGATCCGTGGCCGATTCGCAACGGATTCCATCGTGACCGACCCTTCCGTTCCCTGCCATGCCGTGGCACGATGGTCGGCATCCCGGGCGCCGTCGCGCCCGCCGGCCGCGCGCCGCGGCATCCGCACACCCACCGGAGGACCCCGTGCCCGAGACCCTGCGCAACTTCATCGGCAACGAGTACGTCGACGCCCGAGGGGACGACGCGCTCGATCTCGTCGACCCGGCCACGGAGGAGGTGTACGGCCACGCGCCCGTCTCGACGTCCGCCGACATCGACGCCGCCTACGCCGCCGCGTCCGCCGCCTTCGAGGGCTGGGGGCGGACCACGCCCGCCGAGCGGCAGCTCGCGCTGTTCCGCATCGCCGACGCGATGGAGGCGCGGGCCGAGGAGTTCGCCGACCTCGAATCGCAGGACACGGGCAAGCCGCGCGCCACCCTGGTCGCCGATGAGATCCTCCAGTCGGTCGACCAGCTGCGATTCTTCGCGGGCGCCGCCCGCAACCTCGAGGGTCGGTCGGCCGGCGAGTACCTCGCCGACCACACCTCGTTCGTCCGTCGCGAACCCATCGGCGTGATCGGCCAGGTCGCACCGTGGAACTACCCGCTCAACATGGCCGTGTGGAAGGTCGCACCGGCGATCGCCGCCGGCAACACCGTGGTGCTCAAGCCGTCCGACACCACCCCCCTCGCGACGCTGAAGCTCGCCGAGGTGGCCGCCGAGCACCTGCCCGCCGGCGTGCTCAACGTGGTCACGGGCGACCGGGGCACGGGCGCAGCCCTCCTGCAGCACGCGACCCCCGAGATGGTGGCCATCACCGGATCCGTGCGGGCCGGGATGGAGGTCGCCCGTGCCGCCGCCGCCGACCTCAAGCGGGTCCACCTCGAGCTCGGGGGCAAGGCGCCGGCGATCGTGTTCGACGACGTCGACCTCGCCGCGGCCGCCGAGGGGATCGTCTCGGCGGCGTACTTCAACGCGGGCCAGGACTGCACGGCGGCCACGCGGGTGCTGGTCCACGAATCGGTCCACGACGAGCTCGTCGCCGTCCTGGTCGACCGGGTGCGCAGCTCCGCCCGGACCGGCGGTCCCCGCGAGGACGGCGTGTTCTTCGGGCCGCTGAACAACCCGACGCAGCTGGCCAACGTCGCCGGCTTCATCGATCGGCTCCCCGACCACGCCGACATCGCGACGGGCGGACGCCGCCACGGCGAGCGCGGCTACTTCTGGGAGGCGACCGTGGTCACCGGCCTCCGCCAGCAGGACGAGGCGGTCCAGCGGGAGATCTTCGGCCCGGTCCTCACCGTCCAGTCGTTCCGCGACGAGGCGGAGGCGCTCGCCATGGCCAACGGCGTCGACTACGCGCTCGCCGCCTCGGTGTGGACCCGCGACCACGGCCGCGCGATGCGGTTCGCCAAGCACCTTGACTTCGGGTGCGTGTGGATCAACACCCACATCCCCTTCGTGTCGGACATGCCCCACGGCGGGTTCAAGCACTCGGGCTACGGCAAGGACCTGTCCCAGTACGGCTTCGAGGACTACACGCGCATCAAGCACGTCATGAGCTTCCTCGGCTGACGGCCGCCGCCCGCGGGGTGCGAGACTGGAGCCCATGGTCGATGGGGCAGTGCGCAGCAGGCTCGACCCCGCCGCGCCGCAGTGGGATGTCGTCGTCGGGGCGCGCTTCATCGCCGCGCTCGCGGCGCCGGCACCGGAGCGCGTCACGAGCGCGCTCGCCGAGCTCTCCGCGGCCGAGGACGCCGAGGTCGAGGACCTCGTCGCGCGCATCCCGATGGGAGCGGGCGGCGTCGAGGACCTCGCCCTCGTCTGGTGGCCGCGCGGGGGCGATCCGCTGACCGCGCTCGTCCGCGGCCGCGCGGTCGTCGACCTCGCCTCTCCCGGGGGGTCGAGGCGTCTCGACTCGCGCGGGATCACGCCGTGGCACCTCGCCGAGTTCTCGGCTGTCACCCGGCTGCGCATGGCCGCCGCCGGGTCGCCGCTCGAGGCGGTCCGGCACGCGGCCCTGGACGGCGAGGCGGTCTCGGCCCGGCGTTCGGCCTTCCGGGCGGCGGCGGTCGAGTGGTCCTGGCGCGAGTTCCCGGGCACGTCCGATCCGTACGCGCTCGACGCCGACACCGTGCTCGCCCGTCGACCGCACCTGCCCGGCGGGGCCGACGACTCCGATACCGTCCGCTCCCTTCGGCACTCGCCGCCGACCGCCCCGATGCCGGTGCTCGACGACGCGGACACGGTGCGCTCGCTGCGCTCCGTGTCCGGGACCACCGTGCGGTCGTCCCCTCCGGACCTCGTCGTCGAGGACGACCTCGTCCCTGATCGCGGCGTCGGCGATCCGGACGACCCGGGAGACACCCTGGAACTCCCGATCCCCGCCACCGCCTTCCGGATCGCCGGCGCCGCGCCGCTTCCGATCGATCGTCCCGTCCTCATCGGGCGCAGCCCCCGGCCGCAGCGGATGCCGCGGGACGAGGTCGTGCTGGTCCGCGTCGACTCGCCCGCTGAGGTCGTCTCCGCCACGCACCTCGAGCTGCGGAGGGAGGGTTTCAGGATCGTGGCGACCGACCTCCGATCGACCAACGGGACCGTGGTCCGCTCCCCGGCCGGCGTGCGCCGGCTGCGTCCGGGGGAGTCCGTCGTGGTCGCGGCCGGCACCACGCTGCAGCTCGGAGGGGATACGATCGTCGAGATCCTCGCCGATACCGGCGGGACCGACGCATGACCTCCACCGGACAGGGGCGGACCAGGTGACGCAGATCGGCAACGCCAACGCGCGGCACCGGGTCGCGCTGCCGGACGGCACCGTGGTGACGCTGTCCTGGGCTGCGGCGACCGACACCGGACTCCGCCGCGCGGTCAACGAGGACAGCTTCGTGGCGCAGGCCCCGGTCTTCGCGGTCGCCGACGGCATGGGCGGCCACGCCGCAGGCGACTTCGCCAGCGCCGCCGTGGTGACCCGGTTGGCCGAGCACGGGGGCAAGCCCGCCGTGGGCACGAGCGACATCGACGCGTCGCTCCAGCTCGCGGTGCAGGACATGGGTCGCGGCACCGGCGTCACCGACGAGGGCAGCGGCACCACGGTCACCGGCGTCGCGCTCGGCGTCATCGGCGACCAGCCCGCCTGGATCGTCTTCAACATCGGCGATTCGCGCGTGTACCGGCTGGTGGGCGGCGTGCTCGAGCAGCTCACCGTCGATCACTCGATCGTCCAGGAGCTCGTCGACGCCGGCCAGATCTCGCGCGAGGAGGCGGACACGCACCCGCACTCCAACGTGATCACCCGCGCCGTCGGGTTCCACGAGGCGCCGGTCCCCGACTACCGGGCGATCGCGCTCGAGGAGGGGATGCGACTACTCGTCTGCTCCGACGGGCTGACGAAGGAGCTCACCTCCTACGGCATCCGCCATTTCCTCATCTCGGGCCGTCGCCCCGAGCAGGCCGTGCGCCAACTCGTCGAGGCCGCGGTCGGCAACGGCGGGCGCGACAACGTGACCGTCGTGGTCGTCGACGTCGTGCGCGTGGAACGACCCGCCCAGGACGCGTCCGACGCCTCCTGAACCGGGCGGCTCGAAGCCGTCCCCGGCGACCTACAATGGGGCGATGCGTCGGGCGGCGTGCGCCCACCCGGACCGCGCCGGTGCCCGAAACCGCTGGGAGGAACGTGACGAGGCGACTTCCGTCCACGCCGCCGAGCCTCCCCGGCTTCTCGTTCATCCGGGTGCTCGGAGCCGGCGGGTTCGCGGACGTCTTCCTCTACGAGCAGAACATGCCGCGTCGCCTCGTGGCCGTGAAGGTGCTGCTCGCCGAGGTCGTCAACGACGACGTCCGCCGCATGTTCCAGGCGGAGGCGAACCTGATGGCCCAGCTCTCGGGCCACCCGTCGATCCTGACGGTGTACCAGGCCAGCGTGGCCGCCGACGGGCGCCCCTACCTCGTGATGGAGTATTGTTCGGCGACGCTCGGCCAGCGCTACCGCGCCGTGCAGCTCCCGATCGCCGAGGTGCTCTCGATCGGCGTGCGCATCGCGAGCGCCATCGAGACGGCGCACCGGCAGGGCGTGCTCCACCGCGACATCAAGCCGTCGAACATCCTCACCACGGCGTACGGGCACCCCGTGCTGTCCGACTTCGGCATCGCCGCGACGCTCGGGCAGGCCGAGGCCAGCGACGCCGTCGGGCTCTCGATTCCGTGGTCCGCCCCCGAGGTGCTGCTCGACGAGGTCTCGGGGACGGTCGCGAGCGAGGTCTGGTCGCTCGGGGCGACCGTCTACTCGCTCCTCGCCGGGCGCAGTCCGTTCGAGGTGCCGGACGGCGACAACGGCACGATGGCGATCGTGACGCGCATCGAGCGCGCCAGGCTCCGGCCCACCGGACGCCCCGACGTGCCGCCGAGCCTCGAGGCGGTCCTCGCCCGCGCGATGTCCAAGCGACCGTCGGCGCGGCAGGCGAGCGCGCTGGAGCTCATCCGCGACCTGCAGGCCGTCGAGGAGGAACTCGCACTGCCGCAGACGCCGCTCGAGGTGGCGATGGACGACTGGGCGCTCGCCACGGCCGTCGACCTCGACGACCGGACGCGCATCGGGGCCGGTGCCTCGGTGGCGCAGGGCTCGTCGCGCACGCGGCGGCGTCGGCCCGCCCCCTCCGGGCGGATCGGGGCGTCGGCCGTCGACTCCCGTTCCCGCGGCGATGCGCACGGCGCGCGACTCGGCAGCGCGCCCCCCACGACCCGCCGGCTGCTCTGGGGGGTCGGGGTCGCGGCCGCCGTGCTCGTCGGGCTCCTCGTCGCCGGGCTGCTCACCATAGCCCGTGGAGCGACGACCATCCCGGTCGTGGTCGACGTGCGCGCGGAGGTGGCCGGGCCGAACGTCGTCTTCACGTGGGATGATCCGGGGCTGCGCCAGGGCGACGTCTACGTGGTGCGCATCGAGGGGAACGAGCGACCGCCCCAGAGGGAGACGTCGGCCGCGGTCGTGGCCGAGTCCGACGGACCCGTCTGCGCCTCCGTGACGGTGTCGCGCGACGGGCGTCCGGGGGCCCCGAGCGCCGAGCGCTGCGTCGAGGTGGACGTGCCGTGATCGATCTCCTCGAGCTCTGGCGGAACCGGCGCTCCGGCGTGATCACCGCCACGGCGGTCGCGGCGGTGGTGGCGGTGGTCGCGGGGGTCGCGGTCGCGTCGGGAGGCTACACCGCCCAGCGGGTCGACCTCGGCGACGCCGCCGTCTGGGTGTCCAACGAGGGCTACGAGTCCGTCGGTCGCGCGAACACCGCCGTGGGTGAACTGAACGCCGTCGTCGAAGCCGGGGGCACGCGCCCCGAGGTCGTCCAAGCCGGTTCCACGGTGCTGGTCCTCGACCGCGACCGCGCGAGCGTCGGCATCGTCGACCCGGCGACGGCCGCCGTGGTCGACACGGTCGCGGTGCCCCCGGCCGGCGCCGACCTCGCCATCGCCGGGGACCGCGTGGTGGTGACCGCGGACGGCGACCTCTGGGTGCAACCCATCGAGGAGTTCGGGCGTTTCGCGAGCGACTCCGAACCCGCGTTCGAGTTCGGCGCGGAGTCCGTCGTCTCGGTCGACGAGGCCGGCCGGGTGTTCGGCTTCACGCCGTCGACCGGCGAGGTGCGGCAGGTCTCGGCGACGGCACCCGAGGCGATCGCGGCCCGGTGGCAGCTCGACCCCGTCGACGACGCCGACGGCCTGCAGGTCACCTCGGTCGCGGGCCGCTGGGCGGTGCTCGACCCGGCATCGCAGCGCCTCCACCTGGAGGGCCGCACCGTCGACCTCTCCGGGCTCGTCTCACCGGCGGACGGTGCGGTCCTGCAGCGCCCGTCGAACGGAGGGGACGCGGTGCTCATCGCCACGCGCGAGCGACTCGTCGAGGTCGCGCTCGACGGCTCGGAGACCCGGGAACTCGTCGGGGGGCGCTCCGGCGCCGCCGCCCGGCCGATCGTGCACGGCGGGTGCGTCCACGCGGCCTGGGGCGACGGCAGCGCGTGGCGTGCGTGCGAGGGCGACGCCGAGGGCGAGCCCTTCGAGCTCGACCGGCGGATCCCCGGCAGCGGTCTCCGCTTCCTCGCGAACGGGGACGCGCTGGTGCTGAACGATCCGCAGAGCGGCGCGAGCTGGGCGGCGGCGCGCGGATACGAGCTCATCGACAACTGGGACGAGCTGCTCGCGGTCGAGCGCGACGAGCGCCGCATCGAGCAGAACGACCCCGACTCGCCGGTCACGACCGAGAAGAGCCAGGTCCCGCCCGTGGCCGTCGACGACGAGTTCGGCGCGCGACCCGGACGCGCCACCCTGCTGCCCGTACTGCTCAACGACTACGACGCCAACGGCGACGTCCTCGTGGTCTCCGCGACCTCCGGCGACCTCCCGGACGGCGCGCGCATCGACCTGGTCGCGAACCGCCAGCAGCTCCAGCTCACGCTCGACGACCGTGCGGAGGGCTCCTTCGCCATCCGCTACGACATCGACGACGGACGAGGGGGCCTCGCGCAGGCCGAGGTGCGCATCACGGTGCGGCCGCCGGACGAGAACTCGGCGCCCGTGCAGGTCCGCCAGGCGCGCGCGGTGGTCGAGGCGAGCGGCCGGGTGACCACCGCCGTGCTGGGCGAGTGGGTCGACCCCGACGGCGACCCCGTCTTCCTCCGCGCGGCGACCACGGCCGACCCGGACGACGTGACGTCGACGGCCGAGGGCGTCGTCGTGTTCGACGAGCGCGGCGGCGAGGGGCGCGAGCGACGGATCTCGCTGCTGGTGTCCGACGGGCGCGACGACGGCACCGGGACGTTGATCGTGGGGGTGCGTGCTCCCGGAGAGGCCCCCCTGGTCGCGGAGTCCTTCGTCGCGCTCGCGACGCAGGACGAGGAGATCCGGCTCGAGCCGCTCCGGCACGTGCGCGGCGGCTCGGGCGAGATCCGTCTCTCGGCGGTGCCCGCGAAGCCCGAGGCCGTCCTCGCCCCCGACTTCGACAAGGGCACCTTCCGGTTCTCCAGCTCGGCCGTGCGCACGCACTTCCTCGAGTACGCGGTCACCGACGGCGGCCAGACCGCCACCGGGACGATCCGGGTCGAGGTGGCCGCTCCGCCCGAGCGCGACACGACGCCGATCACCGTGCCCCACACGGCCTTCCTCCGCCTCGACCAGCCCGTGGAGGTCGACGTCCTCGCCGGCGACATCGATCCGACCGGCGGGCTGCTCGTCATCACCGGGCCGGGCGGCGAGCCCGACGACGCCGGCGTCCGGGTCGAGGTGATCGAGCACCGGATGCTCCGCGTGAGCCTGATCCGCCCGCTCGAGCAGGGATCGGCGAGCTTCGGCTATCGCGTGAGCAACGGCCTCGCCGATGCCGAGGGCACGGTCACGGTCGTCCAGGTGCCCCCGCCCCCGGCCCCGCAGCCGCCGGTGGCGGCACCCGACACCGCCTCCGCGCGCACGGGCGACGTGATCGACATCCCCGTGCTCGACAACGACGAGCACCCCGACGGCGACCCCCTCGCCCTCGACCCGCAGCTCGTCTCCGCGCCGGAGCAGGGCCTCCTGTTCGCGTCGGGGAACCGGCTGCGGTACCACGCCCCTCCGGAGCCGGGCGTGTTCGAGGCGTCGTACCGGGTGGTCGGGCCCGACGGCCAGAACGCGACGGCGTCGGTGACGATCACGGTGCGCGAGGCCGACGTGGACACGAACGCGCCGCCGGTCCCCGCCGCCGCGACGGCCCGCGTGCTCGCCGGCGACACGGTGCGGATCCGGATCCCCCTCGGCGGCGTGGACCCGGACGGCGACTCCGTGCAGCTGCTCGGCCAGGAGTCGAACCCCGAGCGCGGCGCGGTCGTGGATCGCGGCGCCGACTGGCTCGAGTACCAGGCCGGCGAGTACTCCGCGGGGACGGACACGTTCGAGTACTCGGTGGTCGATGCGCTCGGTGCGCGCGCCACGGGAACCGTGCGGGTCGGCGTCGCACCGGGTCTCGACGAGGCGCGTGCGCCGGTCGCGGTCGACGACCGCATCACCGTCCGGCCGGGCCGGTCCCTCGCCGTCCGCGTGCTCGCGAACGACTCCGACCCGGATGGCGAGCAGCTGTCCATCGCGTCGATCGAGCCGAACACCGGGACGGCGACGGCGGAGGTGGACGGCGACGTCGTCCGCGTCGTGGTCCCGCCGGGCGAGGCCGACCACAGCTTCGTGTACACCGTCGAGAACGAGCGGCTCGGGGCGACCTCCGCCTTCCTCCGGGTCGACGCGCGCGACGACGCTCCGCTGATCCGCCCGGAGGCCTCGGACGTCCTGCTGAGCCTGAGCGACATCCTCGAGGAGGACCTCGTCGAGGTCGACGTGCTCGACGAGGCGTTCGTCGCCGACGCCGACGTCCGGGACGCGCCCGTCTCGCTGGTCGAAGGGTACGAGGAGGGCGCGCGCGTGACCGCCGACGGCGTCGTCGAGGTCGAGGTGCGCGACGAGCAGCGGATCGTGCCGTACGCGATCGGCCATCCCGACGACCCCGGCCTCACGTCGCTCGCGTTCATCTGGGTGCCCGGACGCGACGATGCGCTCCCGCAGCTGCGCCGCGATGCGCCGCAGGTCCGCGTGACGACGGGCGAGGAGGTCGAGATCGAGCTCGACGACCACGTCGTCGCGGCATCCGGTCGACCCGTCAGGGTGACGGATGCCGCGGCCGTGCGCGCCTCCCACGCCGACGGCAGCGAGCTGGTGGTCGACGACGACACGCTCCGGTTCCGCAGCGAGACGGGCTACTTCGGACCGGCCTCGATCTCGTTCACGGTGACCGACGGCGATTCGGCCGACGATCCGGAAGGACGCACCGGGACGATCGTCATCCCGATCGACGTCCGCCCCACCGAGGGACAGCCGCCGACGTTCACGGGCGGCGTGATCGAGTTCGAGCCCGGGCAATCGCGCGAGATCGCCCTGGAGCGGCTCACGAGCCGCCCCGACGAGGAGCGGCGCGCCGACCTCGCCTTCACGTTGGCGGGGGAGCCGCCGCCCGGCTTCGACGTCGCCCTCGACGACGACGTCATGCGGATCCGCGCCGCGGAGTCGACCCCGCACGGCACGAAGGAGGCGATCACCGTCGGCGTGGCCGACGGCGACGTGGCGGGCACGCCGGGGCGGATCGAGCTCCGCGTCGTCCCGTCGACCAGACCGCTCGCGCAACCGGCGGACGACGAGGCGATCGCGCCGCGCGGCCGGACGACGACGGTCGACGTGCTGGCCAACGACGCGGCGGGCAACCCGTTCCCCGACACGCCGCTGCGCGTGGTCGCCGTCCGCGGACTGGACTCGGGACTGCCCGCCGGCGTGACCATCACGCCGGACGCCGACCGCGCGCGCCTGTCCGTCACCGTCGCCGAAGGTGCGGCGCCCGTCAACGCCGACGTCCAGTACCAGGTGGCCGACGCCACCGGGGACCGGAGCCGCTACGCGTGGGGTACGGTGCGGATCTCCATCCAGGACCGCCCGGACCCGGTGACGGACGCGAGGCTGACGGGCTTCGGGGACCGGGTCCTCGATGTCGCCTTCGGCGCAGGGGCGTTCAACAACTCGCCCATCGAGGGCTACCGCATCTCGCTCGTCGACGCCGGCGGATCGGAGGTGGGCGCCACGGAGTGCGCGGCGACGACCTGCAGCGTGCCCACGCCGGCCAACGGCCCCTCCGCGGCCGTGCGGGTGCGCATCCAGGCGCGCAACGGCATCGGACTCTCCGACCCGGTCGAACTGCCGACGCCGGTGTGGTCGGACGTGATCCCCGCGCCGCCGAGCGGGCTTCGCGCGCTGCCGCTCGACGGCCGCCTCCGCATCGAATGGGTCCCTGTCCCGACGGGGTCGGGCAGCCCGGTCGACACCTACGTCGTCACGGTCGCCGGCTCGCCGGTCGAGGTCTCGGCCGAGCGGGTCTGCACCGCGACCGTGTGCGCGACCGAATCGCAGCGCCTGGCGAACGGGAGCAGTGTGGCGGTGACCGTGAGCGCGCGGAACGGCGCGCTCCCGGCGATGGCCGCGTGGACCGAGGCGACGACGTCGGGCACGCCGTTCGGTGCGCCCGTCCCGGGCGACATCGCGGTCGACGCCGACCCTGCTGCCGGGTCGGTGGTCGTGTCGTGGAGTCCGTTCACGGGCAACGGCGACGCGATCGCGGGGTACTTCGTGCAGCGGCTGCTCGAGGGGGAGTCGGCGGTGCCGACCGGCGCGCAGGCGTGCCGGGTGACCACTCCCGCGCCGGGCACGGTGGTGGCGCCGTCCGTCGGGGGGACCGTCGCCGAGACGGTGAAGGTCGGGCCGGACGTCGCGAGCGTGTCCTTCACGGGAACCTCCACCGAGTCCGCCCGGTACTCGTTCGTCGTCTGGGGCTACAACCGCGCCGGGTGCGCGAGCACCGCGGTCGCGAGCACCGTGGTGCGACCGGCCCCCGGGGGCGTCGGCTCCGTCGACAGCACCATGGACTGGCTCAACGATGAGACCTGGGACCGCTACGTCGCCGGAGTGGACGCGGGCACGCGCCGCCTCCAGATCATCGCGGTCGACGCCAACGGCGCACGGGTGGGTTCACCGCGCGACTTCACCGGGTCCGGATGGCTCCGGGCCCTGCTGAACCGACCGTTCGGCGAGACGGCCCGGTTCCAGGTCCGCGCCTGCTCGGTGTGGGGATCGTGCGGGCCGTGGTCCGAGACGCAGCCCGCCGGCGAGTCGCCGTCGCTCACCTTCGCCATGTCCGGAAGGACCTACGACCCGGCCACCTCGACCTGGTCGTGGGCCGCCGGCCCCGAGAACGGCGGCCTGCCGCCCGCGTACCGATGCGGGGTCGAAGGCGACGAGGTCGGCCGCGTGGCGCAGTCGGCGACCTCGTGCCAGGTCGTCGACGCCGAGCCCGGCGACCTCGTCTGGTTGGATGTTGAGGTCGCGGGCGTGACCGCGAGATTCGAGACCCGTTGAGCGCCCAGGGAGCACCCATGACCATGACCCCCGACGACGCGACCCGATTCGCCGCCGACCTCGACCGGCTGGTCGGTGCGGTCGAGGAGGTCCTCCTCGGCAAGAACCGCGTCATCCGCCTGGCCTTCACCGCGCTGCTCAGCGAGGGTCACCTCCTCCTCGAGGACGTGCCGGGGACGGGGAAGACCTCGCTCGCCCGCGCGATGGCCCAGTCCGTGGACGGGACGAGCAACCGAGTCCAGTTCACCCCCGACCTCCTCCCCGGCGACATCACCGGCGTCTCGGTCTACGACCAGCGCACCGGCGCCTTCGAGTTCCACCCCGGGCCGGTCTTCGCGAACATCGTCCTCGCCGACGAGATCAACCGCGCGAGCCCCAAGACGCAGTCGGCGCTGCTCGAGGTCATGGAGGAGGGGCAGGTGACCGTCGACGGCAGGACGCATCCGGCCGGGCGGCCGTTCATGGTCATCGCCACCCAGAACCCGGTCGAGCAGGCGGGCACCTACCGGCTCCCGGAGGCCCAGCTCGACCGGTTCCTGATGCGCACCTCGGTCGGCTACCCGGATCACGCCTCCACGATCCGGATCCTCGAGGGGACCGACCAGCGTGCGCACGACCAGCGCGTCGAGCCCCGCATCGGCGCGCACGACGTGGTCCGCATGGCGGCGCTGGCCCGCAGCGTCTACGTCGATCCCACGATCCACGACTACGTCTCCCGGCTCGTCGACGCGACCCGCACCGCGACCGAGGTGCGGCTCGGGGTGAGCGTGCGCGGGGCGCTGGCGCTCGTCCGCGCCGCCAAGACGCACGCCGCCGGCCGCGGCCGCCACTACGTCGTGCCCGACGACGTCAAGGCGCTGGCCGAGCCCGTGCTGGCCCACCGGCTGATCCTCGACCCCGAGGCGGAGTTCGACGGCGTGACCGCCTCGAACGTGATCGCCCAGGTGCTGATCGAGACGCCGCCGCCGTCCGCGAGGCAGGCCGGGTGACGTTCCAGACGCGCTCGAGCATTCCGGAGGAGGCCGCGAAGGAGGGCCTGCTCGCGGTGGTCATCGGCCGCGGGGTCGCGCGGGCCCGCTCGATCGCCTCCGTCCTCGCCCGTCGGGCGGCCGCCGCGCGCGGCGTGGTCACGCCGCTCGGGTGGGGCGTCCTGACCGCGGCGGCCGTCTCCCTCGTCGCGGGGTACGGATGGGGATGGGGCGAGCTCGTCGTCGTCGGCTGGGGGCTGCTCCTGCTCGTCGCCTTCGCCTCGGCCCACCTCGCCGGGCGCGGTGCCGGACGGGTCGAGCTGACGCTGCCCGTCGACCGCGTCCCGGTCGGGGAGGCGGCCGAGGCGCGACTCGTGGTGCGCAATCCCGGACGGCGACGCTTCGCCGCCGCGCGCCTCGAGCTGCCCGTGGGCGATCGCGTCGCGTCGCGGGTCCTGCCCGCGCTCGCGCACGACGCGGTGTTCGACGAGCGGATCGCGATCCCGACCCGTCGTCGCGGGGTGATCGAGGTCGGCCCCGTCCGCACCGTCCGAGCGGACCCGATCGGGCTCATGCGGCGCGAGATCGAGTGGTCCGGGGTGCGACTGCTGCACGTGCATCCCCGCACCATCGCGGTGTCCCCGCTGAGCACGGGCTACCTGCGGGACCTGGAGGGCACGCCGACACGCGACCTGACGGCCAGCGACATCGCGTTCCACGCCCTGCGCGAGTACCAGCCCGGCGACGATCGCCGCTTCATCCACTGGCGGAGCTCGGCCAAGACCGGCACCTTCATGGTGCGGCAGTTCGAGGAGACGCGCCGCAGCCGCATGATGGTCCTGCTCGACCTGTCGGCCGACGCCTACGACGACCCGGAGGACTTCGAGCTGGCCGTCAGCGCGGCGGCCTCGCTCGGCGCGCGCGCCATCCGCGACGCACGCAGCATCAGCTTCATCGTCTCGGGCCGTGCCCGGTCCGACGGCGTGCAGGCCGGGACGCGGTCCGGTGCCGGGATGCGCGAACTGCCGACCGCTTCACGTGATCGCCTGCTCGACGCCCTGTGCCTGGTCGAAGCCGACCCGCGTGCGACCGCGCTCGCCGACACCGTCCGTGCCGCGGCGGAATCGGTGACGGGGGTCTCGCTCGTCTTCGTCGTCACCGGTGCGGCGCGCGCCGCCGCGGAGCTCGGGCACGCCGCCTCCCGCCTGCCGACCGGGGTCGAGGGCGTGGTGGTCCGATGCGCGGCCGAGGGCGAGGCCAGCGCCCGGAGCATCGGCGCGCTCTCGGTCTTCGGTGTCGGCTACCTCGAGGACCTCCGCTCGATGGTCGCGCGATCGGCCTCCGTGGCATGAACGCGAGGTCCATCGGTCCGGAGCGCCGTGCGGGCGGCGCCCCCGCTCCGGCAGGCGGACGCATCCGATCCCGCCCGCTCCCGGCCGGATGGCTGCTCGGCGTCGCCATGGTCGGCGCCATGACCGCCGCGGCGATGGTGCCGTGGTGGCCCGTGTACGAGAGCGTCGCCTTCCTCGTCGCCGCCGCGGTCGCGATCGTCGCGGGCGCCGCGGTGGCCCTGGTCGGCGCCGTGCGATCCTGGCCGTCGTGGGCGGTGGTCGCCGCAGTCGCCGGGGCGTACCTGGTGCTCGGCGTGCCGGCAGCGGTGCCCGGCCGGACCTTCGCGAACGTGCTCCCGACCGCCGAGGGCCTCGTCGAGCTGGTCGCCGGGACCGCGCTGTCGTGGAAGCAGCTGGTCACCATCGCCGTCCCGGTGGGCAGCTACCAGGCGCTGCTCGTGCCCCCGTTCCTGCTCGGGCTGGTCGCCTCCGCGGCGTCGGTGACGATCGCCCTGCGCACCGCGCGGCCGGCTGCGGCGGCGCTGCCGCCCGCCCTCCTGCTCGTCGCCGGCATCGCCCTCGGCGTGGTGCACGACGAGCTCGCCGTGCAGTCCGGACTCGCGTTCCTCGTGACGAGCATCGCCTGGCTCGTCCGGGTCGGGATCGCCGGGCGACGGACGGTGGAGTCCGAGCGCTCCGCGGACGCGTCGCTCGCCGACGTCCGCCGCGTCGTCGGCGCCTCCGGGCTCGTCGCCCTCGCCCTCGTCGGCGCCACCGCGGCCTCCTTCGTCGTCCCGCCCGGCCCGCGCGAGGTCGTGCGGTCGCAGCTGCAGCCGCCGTTCGAGCCGAACGACTTCGACAGCCCCCTGGCAGCGTTCCGACGCACGTTCGACCCGGGGGCGGCATCCGATCGCATGCTCTCGGTCCGCGGCCTGCCCGACGGGGTGGGCCTGCGCATCGCGACGCTCGACACCTACGACGGGGTGGTGTACTCGGTCGGCGGTGCCGATCGGTCGGCGGAGTCCGGCCAGTTCACCAGGCTGCCGTACCGCCTCGACCAGTCCGGCACCCCGGGCGAGGGCATCGAGCTCGAGGTCCAGGTGCTGGCCTACGACGACGTCTGGGTCCCCGGTGCGGGCCGCCTCGAGCGCATCGAGTTCGGTCCCCGCGGGACCGCGCGGGCCGAGGCGCTCGCGGAGGAGTTCCACTACAACGACGTCACCGGCGCTGGCGGCGTCCGTTCGGGCCTGCGGGAGGGGGACACGTACCGGGCGTGGTCCGTGGCCTCCGTCGGGGAGGTGGACCTCGCGGCCCTCGAGCCGGGCGCAGCCGTGCTTCCCGAGGGGCCGGAGGCGCCCGACGAACTGCTCCTCCTGCTCGACACCTGGGCGCCCGCCTCCGATCCGCCGGGGCAGCGACTCGCCCGCGTGGTGGAGGCCTTCCACACCCAGGGGTACGTGAGCCACGGCATCGGCGAGGAGGAGCCGAGCCGATCCGGCCACTCGCTCGACCGGATCGCCGAGTTCGCCAGCGTGAAGCCGATGCTCGGCGATGGCGAGCAGTACTCGGTGGCGGCCGCCCTGATGGCGCGGGCCATCGGCTTCCCCGCACGGGTCGTCGTCGGGTACCTCCCGGCCGAGGGCGATCGACGCGACGCCTCGGGCGACCGCGTGTTCCGTGGAGCCGACCTGCAGGCGTGGATCGAGGTGCAGGCCGCCGACGGGCGGTGGATCCAGGTGGACCCGAACCCGGAGCCGCGCGAGATCCCCGAGCGACTGCCCGACGAGCCGACCGTCGTGTCGCGTCCGCAATCCGCGCTTCCCCCGCCCGAGGACCGCACGCCGATCGAGGAGCTCGCCGTCGAACCCGATTCCGGTGCCGACGACCGCGCGGACGACGACGCGCGGTGGCTCGACGCGCTGCTCGCCGCCGCTCGCGTGGTCGGCATCGCGCTCGCGGTGCTGCTCCTGCTCGCCAGCCCCTTCCTCGCCGTCGTGCTGGCCAAGTCGCGGCGTCGTCGGCTCCGACGGCGGGCCCCGACGCCGGTCGAGCGCATCGAAGGCGGATGGCAGGAGTTCACCGACACGGCCGCCGACTACGGGTATCCGATCCAGCCGGCCGCCACTCGTGCCGAGCAGGCCTCGTCCGTCGGCGGCATGGGCCCGCTCGTGCTGGCCGCGGTGGTGGACCGGGCGGTCTACGCCCCGGGAGGACCGTCGGAGGGCGACGACGACCGCGTCTGGGAGGCGGTCGAGGAGCTGCAGCAGCGGCTCGCCGCACCCCGTCCGATGCGCGAGCGGCTGAGGGCCGCGGTCTCGCTCGCGTCCTTCGGGCGCTACGCTGGCAGCCGGAAGGGAGACGGCTCGTGAACTGCGCCATCTGCGGTGCCGACCTCCCCGAGGGGGCGATGTTCTGCGGCGAATGCGGCAGCTCGACCTCGGCGACGCCGGAATCGCGTCGACCCGTCGACCCGCGACCCGGCGACACGTACGTGCTGCACCGATCCGAGAGCGGCGTGATCAGCGTCCCCGTTCCGCCGGCCCCGGACACCGCAGCGCCCGTCGAGTCCCCGGCCCCGGCGGCCGCTCCCGAGCCCGCCGCTGCGTCGTGGCCCGCCGAACCGCGTCCCGCCGGCGAGCACGGTGAGGGCGCGACGCCGTCGGCGAGCTGGGAGTTCCGCTTCACCACGGGCGAGGTCGTGACCGTCGGCGGCAGCGGACTCGTCGGCCGTCGGCCGATGCCCCAGCCCGGGGAGCGGTTCGCGCACCTCGTGCAGATCGTCGACCGGGGGCTCTCGGTCTCGAAGACGCATCTCGAGTTCGGCGAGCACGAGGGCCGACTGTGGGTCGCGGACCGGTTCTCCTCGAACGGGACGGTGGTCCGCCGGCCGGGGGAGGCCGGCGTCCGATGCGAACCCGGTCGTCGCGTGCTCGTGCCGCGGGGGAGCCAGGTCGAGATCGGCGAGCAGGCCTTCACGGTCGACTGACCGGTCCTCCCCACCGCCCCGAGGTCACGGAGACGGGCCACCGGTGGCGACGGCAGGGGTTCGCCGTGCCGGCGGCGTGATGGGCTCGTCGCGTGCACCCCTCGAGTCCTCGGCCGAGCGTCGGCGTGATCCCGCTGACGCTGCCGCCGCCTGCGCCGGAGCCCCGGCGTGCCGGGTTCCCGTGGATCGCGTCCGCAGCGCCCGTCGCCGGTGCGCTCGTGGTGTGGGCGGTGACCGGCTCCCTGCTGGCGATCGCGTTCGCCGTGCTCGGCCCGCTCGTCGCGGTCGCCTCGATGCTCGACTCCCGGCGACAGTCGGCTCGCGAGCGGCGCCGGAGTGCGGCGCGACGCGAGGACGCACTGCGACGGCTCGAATCGGAGGTCGCCGAACGCCACGCGGCGGAGCGCGACCGGGCGTGGCTCGATGCGCCCGGCGCGCGGGGGGTCGTGCGGCAGGAGGCGCCGGGCTGGCTGGCCCGCGAACCGGGCGAGGTCGTCGTCGGGGTCGCCGTCGTGCCGAGCACGGTGCGGATCGACGGCGTCCCCTCCGACGACGCCGACGCCGGGCTGCTGCGCCGGGCCGCGCGGCTCACCGGCGCGCCGTTCACCGTCCCCGTGGCCGGCGGGATCGGATTCGTCGGGCCTCGTCCGCTCGCACTGGCCGCGGCCCGGGCGGCCGTCCTGCAGTGCGCGCACCTCGTCCCGCCGGACGCGCTCTCGATCGAGGGCCCGCCCACGCCGGAATGGGCGTGGCTGGAGTCACTGCCCCACGCCGCGCCGCGCGCACCGGCGGTCCTGACGGTCGTCGACTCGGGCGCGCCGGGCGGGCGTCCCGGTCGCGGTGATCGCGCGCACGTCATCGCACTCGGCGAGGCGGTCGCCGACCTCCCGCCCGGGCTGGCGACGCTCGTGCGACTGCGCCACCGGGGGAGTGCCGTGGTCGGCGGCGACTCGCCGACGACCGTCGTCCCCGAACTCAGCGGCGCCGCCGAGGCGGCGGCCTGGGCGCGACGGACCGCCGTCGCCGCGAGCCGCGCGGGCCTGGCCGCGGGGTCGGCGCTGCCGCAGCGCGTCGCGCTCTCCGACGTCCCCGCACCGCAGGACCATCGGTCGGGGCGCGCGGGACTGCGGGTCGCGGTGGGCGCCGCGGACGACGGCCCGCTCGAGCTGGATCTCGTGACGGGCCCGCACGCGCTCGTCGCGGGCACCTCGGGCAGCGGCAAGAGCGAGTTCCTCACGGCTTGGATCACCGCGCTCGCCGTCGCTCATCCGCCCGACCTGGTCGCGTTCCTCCTGGTCGACTTCAAGGGCGGAGCGGCCTTCGAGCCGGTACGCCGCCTCCCGCATGTCACCGGCGTGGTCACCGACCTGGCCGAGGCCGAGGCCGGGCGGGCGGTCCTGAGCATCCGGGCGGAGCTCCGGTACCGGGAGCGCGTCATCGCCGACGCCGGCGTGCGCGACCTCGCAGGCCTGCCCGCCGAGGTGGTGCTGCCGCGGCTCGTGGTCGTCGTCGACGAGTTCCAGGCGATGGTCGAGCGGTTCCCCGAGCTCGGCGCGGTCATCGCCGACGTCGCGGCCCGCGGTCGTTCCCTCGGCGTGCACCTGGTGCTCGCGTCGCAGCGCCCGAACGGCGTGGTCCGCGAGAGTGTGACGGCCAATTGCGGCATCCGCGTCTCGCTCCGCGTGCTCGATCGCGCCGACAGCCTGGCGGTCGTCGGCAGTGCGGACGCCGCCGAGCTCGATGCCGCGATTCCGGGCCGGGCGGTCGCCGATCGCGGTGATGGGCGCGTCGTCCGCTTCCAATCCGCCATGGCCGACGAGACGGCGATCGGCCGGGCCCTCGAGCGGCATCGGGGAGTCCCGGTCCCGCGGCGCACCTGGCTGGATCCGCTGCCATCGTCGATCGAGCTCGGAACGATCGCCGATGTGCTCGGCGGCGACCCCGGCCCGACCGGCCTGCTGCTCGGGGTCGCGGACGACCCGGAACGGCAGCGACGGGTCGCCGCCAGGTGGGAGCCCGCCGTCGACGGCCCGCTCGTGGCGGTCGGGATGGCGGGCTCGGGCCGCACGGCGCTCCTCGACGCGGTCGCGGCGCAGGTGGCCGCCACCGAGGGTCCGGACGCCGTGCTGCGGATGGAGGGACCCGCGAGCCGGGCGTGGGATGCGCTCACGCAGCTGGCGGACGCGATCACCTCGGGCCGCGGAGACCTGCCGAGGCTGCTCGTCGTCGACGATGTCGACACGAGGCTCGCGACCTGGCCCGAGGACGCCAGGCTCCACGCGATGGACCGGCTCGCGACCGTGCTCCAGGGTGCCCGTGCCCGTGGCCTCGCGGTCATCGCGTCCGCCACGAGGACGATGGGGCTCCCAGCCGGCGTCCGCGACGGCCTGACGGCGGTGGTGCTCCTGCGCCACCCGTCGCGGGCCGACCTGGTGCAGGCGGGCGGCGACGGGCGGTTGTGGGACGCCGAGTCGCGCTCGGGGTCCGGACAGTGGCGCGGCCTGCGGGCGCAGTTCCTCGCGGCCCCCCGGCCGAGCCCCGTCCTGATCCCGCCGCCGCCGCGATTCACGCCGTCGACGCGTTCGCCGACCGCGATCTGCAGCTCGGCGCCGCGCACCGACGCCGCCGCCGTGCGACGTGCCGTGCCGGATGCCGAGGTCGTCGTGCTCGGCGAGGCGGATTCGGCGGCCCGGGCTGCGGCGATGCTGGGCGAGGCTCCGTCCGACGGCGTCCGTGTCGTCATCGGCGATGCCGATGCCTGGGCGGCGAACTGGTCGCTCGCCTCGGAGGCGCGGAGCCGCGCGGTCGTCGTGGTGCACGGCGGCGTCAGGGAGTACCGTGCGCTCGTGCGCGGCGGTGGACCGCCCCCGCTGCTCGACGACGCTGCCGGGCAGTGCTGGGAGGTGCCGGCGGAAGGACTGCCGGATCGGCGGGTCTGGGTGGCCGCGGACAACGGAATCCGAGCGTCTTCGGCATCGAAGAGCACTGATTCCGTTCGTTCCGACGCGAGAAATTAACGATTCGGTCATCATCTCGTGATTTCCGCCACGCAGTGTGTCATCATCTTCGCACCCCTGCATGAATACATCGAAGCCGATGAGGAGCCACGCGTGACCAGCCGACCCCTTCCCCAGGACCCCATCGTCCGCGCCCTGATCGCGCAAGCGCGCCAGGCCCAGCTCACCCGTCGCACGCTCCTCGCGGGCGGCGCTGCGGGGGCGTCCGCGCTCGCGCTCGCGGCCTGTTCCACCGGCGGCGGCCAGGCGAAGCCGACCGCTGCGGCGGACCAGTCCGACTCCGACAAGTCGCTGAACTGGGCCAACTGGGCCGCCTACATCGACGAGGACGACGACGGCAACTACCCGACGCTCGTTCGCTTCGAGGAGGAGACCGGCATCTCGGTCAACTACGACGTCGCCGTCGACGACAACAACACCTACTACGGCAAGGTGAAGGACCAGCTCGCGCTCGGTCAGGACATCGGCGCCGACACGGTGTGCCTCACCGACTGGATGGTGTCGCGCTGGATCCGCCTCGGCTACACGCAGGAACTGAACCACGACAACATCCCCAACATCGCCAACCTGGCCCCGGCCCTGCAGGACCCGGACTTCGACAAGGGACGCAAGCACTCCCTGCCGTGGCAGGGCGGGTTCGCCGGCATCTGCTGGAACACCGAGAAGGTCCCCGGCGGCCTCAGCGAGGTCCAGGACCTCTGGAGCGCCGACCTGAAGGGTCGCGTCGGCGTCCTCTCCGAGATGCGCGACACGATGGGCCTCATCATGCTGCAGAACGGCGTCGACATCTCCGGCGACTGGGGCGATGCCGAGTTCGATGCGGCGATCGAGATCCTCGACGAGCAGGTGGCCAACGGCCAGATCCGCAACATCAAGGGCAACTCGTACCTCGAGGACCTCAAGAGCGAGGACACGCTCGCCGCGATCTGCTGGTCGGGCGACATCACCGTGCTGAACGCCGAGGCGGGCGACAAGTGGCAGTTCGCCATCCCGGACGCCGGCGGCACGCTGTGGAACGACAACTTCCTCATCCCGGTCGGCTCGCCGCGAAAGACGAACGCCGAGACCCTGATCAACTACTACTACGACCCCGAGGTCGCCGCTGAGGTCGCGGCGTGGGTGAACTACATCACCCCCGTCGTCGGCGCCAAGGAGGCCGCGGTCGCGATCGACCCCGAGCTCGCGGAGAACCAGCTGATCTTCCCCGACGAGGAGTTCCTCTCGAACGCGTACATCTTCCGCGCCCTCTCGGGTGCCGAGGAGCAGAAGTACCAGTCGCAGTTCCAGCAGATCCTCCTGGGTTCGTGATGTCGGGTCGCGAGTTCGCCGAGCGCGGCGCCGATCTCGAGCTGGTCGGCATCCAGAAGCGCTTCCCAGGGTTCACCGCCATCGAGGAGCTCGACCTCACGATCCCCGCCGGGTCGTTCTTCGCACTGCTCGGCCCGTCCGGCTGCGGCAAGACGACGACGCTGCGCCTCGTGGCCGGCCTCGAGGAGCCCACCCGCGGGCGCATCCTCATCGGCGGGAAGGACGTCACGGACACCAAGGCGCACCAGCGCCCGGTGAACACGGTGTTCCAGAGCTACGCGCTCTTCCCGCACATGTCGATCATCGAGAACGTGGCCTTCGGGTTGAAGCGGCGCCGGATGGACGACCCGATGGGCAAGGCGCACGAGGCGCTCAAGCTCGTGGAGCTCGACCACCTCGCCGAGCGCCGGCCGGCGCAGCTCTCGGGCGGCCAGCAGCAGCGCGTCGCGCTCGCCCGGGCGATCGTCAACCGCCCGGCGCTGCTCCTGCTGGACGAGCCGCTCGGTGCGCTCGACCTGAAGCTGCGTCGCCAGATGCAGCTCGAGCTGAAGACGATCCAGGAGGAGGTCGGCCTGACCTTCCTCCACGTCACGCACGACCAGGAGGAGGCCATGACCATGGCCGACACGGTCGCGGTGATGAACAAGGGCGCGATCGAGCAGATGGGCGCTCCGGAGGAGCTCTACGAGCTGCCCCGCACCGCGTTCGTCGCCAACTTCCTCGGAAAGTCCAACCTCTTCACCGGCGACGTGGCGGGTTCGACCGGCGATGCGCTGTCGGTCGACATCGCCGGGCAGCGGATCACGGTCCCTGTCGCCCGTGCCCAGCGCCACCAGGGGCTGGTCACGATCGGCGTCCGTCCCGAGAAGGTCGCGCTGCACACCGAGGCGCCCGTCGAGACCGCGTCGCGGAACGTGCTCGGACCGGGCAGGGTCATCGACGTGTCGTTCGCGGGCGTCAGCACGGAGTACATCGTGGCGGTGCCCGGCGCGGGCACGCTGTCGGTGTTCGCCCAGAACGTCGGCTTCGGTCCGGTCGCCCACGACGGCGACGAGGTCTGGGTCAGCTGGGACGTCGAGCACGGGTTCGGCCTCGCTGACGAGCCGCAGGAGTCGGACCGGTTCCCGGCCGACGACGACACGCGGTCGATCGCGGTGCAGCGGCGCGAGGCGCTCCTGTCGGAGCTCGAGGGCAGCTGAGCCATGGCCTTCGCTGCATTCGCGACGACGGAGGCGCAGCCGCAGGCGCAGCAGAAGCGGAGCCGCATCGCGCTGTTCCTGCTCCTGCCCGGCATCCTCTACCTCGTCCTGTTCTTCCTCACGCCGCTCATCTCGCTGCTGCTGACGTCGCTCCAGGCGCCCTCGGAGTTCGGTGACATCGGCGTCTACGACTACGCGTTCAACTGGCAGAACTACGTCGACGTCGTCAACGCGTACTGGCCGCACATCCTGCGCTCGTTCGGCTACGCCCTGACCGCGACGGTGTTCGCGCTGCTGTTCAGCTACCCGATCGCCTACTTCATCGGCGTGAAGGCGCGCAGCCGGCCGCTGCTGCAGAGCCTGCTGCTGGTGCTGGTCATCGCCCCGTTCTTCATCAGCTTCCTCCTGCGCACCCTCGCCTGGAAGCAGATCCTCTCGGACGAGTCGATCATCATCACCTCGCTCAAGGCGCTGTCGTTGATGGCACCCGACGCGTACTTCACCGGCACGCCGTTCGCGGTGATCTTCGGCCTGACGTACAACTTCATCCCGTTCATGACGTTGCCGCTGTACACCACGCTCGAGCGCCTCGACACCCGCTACCTCGAGGCGGGCAGCGACCTGTACGCGAACCCGTTCACCGTGTTCCGCAAGGTCACCATCCCCCTCTCGATGCCGGGCATCGTGGCGGGCACCCTGCTGACCTTCATCCCGGCGGCGGGCGACTACGTCAACGCGAGCCGCGACTTCCTCGGCGGTCCGGACACGCAGATGATGGGCAACGTGATCGAGGCGAACTTCCTCGTCCTGCTGAACTACCCGGCGGCCGCGGCGCTGTCGATCATCCTGATGGGAGCGATCCTCGTGCTCGTGGGCGTCTACGTGAAGCGATCCGGAACGGAGGACCTGCTGTGAGCGGCGAAGGACAGGCCGGGGCGGTCCTCGGCGGACTCGCGGAGAGCGAGGAACTCGAGGACCGGCGTCCGGCGCAGGCCCCGCGGCGTGGGCGGATCGGGCTCGGCGACTGGCTCCTGCCGGTCTACGTGACCCTGGCGTTCATCTTCCTGCTGATCCCGATCGCGTACACGTTCGTGTTCTCGTTCAACGACTCGATCAAGTCGAACATCTCGTGGCGCGGCTTCACCTTCGACAAGTGGCTGAACGTCTGCAACGTCGAGGGCGGCGCGGTGTGCGAGGCCTTCGCGAACAGCATCATCATCGCGCTGGTCGCCACCGTGGCGGCGACGACGCTCGGGACGATGATCGCGATCGCGCTCGTGCGCTACCGGTTCCGCGCCCGCTCGGCCATCAGCCTGCTGCTGTTCCTGCCGATGGCGACGCCCGAGGTGGTGCTCGGTGCGGGCCTGGCCGCCCAGTTCCTGGCGGTCGGCGTGCCGAAGGACATGCTCACGATCATCCTCGCGCACACGATGTTCTGCATCAGCTTCGTGGTCGTGACGGTCAAGGCGCGCGTCGCGAGCCTCGATCCGGCGCTCGAGGAGGCGGGGCGCGACCTCTACGGTTCGCCGCGGGCCGTCTTCTGGCGCGTGACGTTCCCGCTGCTCGTCCCGGGCATCGTGGCGGCGGCGCTGCTCGCCTTCGCGTTGAGCTTCGACGACTTCATCATCACGAACTTCAACTCGGGTTCCGTGACGACGTTCCCGAAGTACGTCTACATCTCGGCGTCCCGCGGCATCCCGGCGGAGGCGAACGTCATCGCGTCGGCGGTGTTCATCATCGCGCTGGTGCTGGTGGTCGTCGCGCAGGTCTCCAGGGCGGCGCGGGCCAAGCGCCTGGCCAAGACCGGCTGAGGTCGGCGGACCCGACCGAAGCGACCGGATGCCGCGGCCCGACGGGTCGCGGCATCCGCTCGTCTGGTGCGGGACGCGGTCAGACCGTCGCGCGGATGCGGCCGACCGCCGCTCCACCGCCGAGCACCTCGAGTCCGAGTTCCGGCTCGGCCGCGTCGACGGCGGCGCCGGGGAGCGCCCCGGCGGCGACGAGCAGCCGCAACGCGACGATCGCCAGCGCGCGGGGTGCGCCGTCGAGCATCTTCAGCGCGACGGTGGTGCCGTCGGGCGCGGTCATGACCTGCACGCCCTCGGCACCGAACTTCGCGAAGACCCCGAGTCGGTCGATCGCGACGGTGTCCGGGCGCCCGGGGCCGGCGACGGCCCAGCCGTTGGCGCGGACCGCCTCGGTGAGCGCCGCGGCCTCGCGGAAGAGGGCGAACGGCGACGACGGCGACGACGTGGCGATCTTCTGGACGCCGCGGGCCAGGCCGGTCAGGCTGAGCGCGTGCACCGGTGCGCCGCATCCGTCGATCACCGTGGCCGAGGGGCGCTCGCCGGTCAGGCGCTCGAGCACGTCGAGGACGCGCCGCTGCATCGGGTGGTCGGGCGCGAGGTAGTCCTCGATCGGCCAGTCGTTCGCGTGGCACGCGAGCAGCATCGCCGCGTGCTTGCCGGAGCAGTTCATCGTGATCGGCTCGGCGCGCTGACCCTGCCGCACCATCTGGTCGCGCGCGGCGCGGTCGCTCGGGAGATCGGGCGGGCACTGCAGCGCCGTCGCGGGCAGCGAGGCACGGGCGAGGAGGCCGCGGACGACGGCGACGTGCGCGGGCGTCCCGCTGTGGCTGGCGGTCGCGATGGCCGCATCCTCGCCCCGGAGCGTGACGCCCGAGGTCATGGCCGCGACGGCCTGGAACGGCTTCATGCTCGAGCGCGGGAGCACGGGGGAGCGCGCGTCGCCGAGCACCCGCGCGATCTCGCCGTCGGGCGCGAGCACGATCGCCGAGCCCACGTGTCGGGACTCGACGAAGCCGCCGCGTTCCACCACGGCGAGTTCGGCGGCGTCGGCGGCGCGGAAGGTGCCGGCCACGCTCACGCGAGCGTCGCGAACGCCTCGTCGAGCACGCCGAGGGCGTCCTCGATGAGCTCGTCGGTCATCCGGAGGCTGGGCAGGAAGCGGAGCACGTTGCCCCACGTGCCGGCGCTGAGGAAGAGCACGCCCTGCTGCGCGGCGTACGAGACGAGCGATGCCACGGCGCCGGGGTTCGGCTCCTTGGTGGTCTGCGCGGTGCCCGGCTGGACCAGCTCGATCGCGATCATCGCGCCGCGGCCGCGGATGTCGCCGATGACGTCGTACTTCTCCCGGAGCCGCTCGAGCCCGGCCGTGAGCGTGGCCTCGATCCGACGGCCCTCCGCGAGGAGGTCCTCCTCCTCGATGGCGTCGAACACGGCCACGGCGGCGGCGCACGCCACCGGGTTGCCGCCGAACGTGCCGCCGAGGCCGCCCGGCTGCGACGCGTCCATGATCTCGGCGCGTCCGGTCACTGCGGCCAGCGGCATGCCGGCGGCGATGCCCTTGGCCGTGAGGACCAGGTCGGGCGTCCAGCCGAAGTGCTCGGCGGCGTAGTAGCGGCCCGTGCGCGCCATGCCCGACTGGATCTCGTCGGCGATCATGACGACGCCGTTCGCGGTGCACCATTCCTGCAGGGCCGGGAGGAAGCCGTCGGCGTAGACCATGAAGCCGCCCTCGCCCTGGATGGGCTCGACGACGAGGCAGGCGAGGTCGCTCGCGCCCACGACCTTCTCGAGGTACCCGATGGTCCGCTTCGCAGCGTCCTCGCCGGACAGGCCGTCGCGGTACGGGTAGGAGCTCGGCGCGTGGTAGACGTCGCCCGCGAGCGGGCCGAACCCGGTGGCGTAGGGCATGGCCTTGTAGTTCATGGCCATGGTGAGGTTCGTGCGACCGTGGTACGCGTGGTCGAGCACGGCCACCGCACGGCGACCGGTGTGCTTGCGGGCGATCTTCACGCCGTTCTCGACGGCCTCGGCGCCGGAGTTCACCAGCACGGTCTTCTTGGCGAAGTCGCCCGGAGTGCGCTCGGCGAGCAGCTCCGCGACGCGGACGTACTCCTCGTAGGGGGTGATCGTGAAGAGCGTGTGCAGCACGTCGCGCGCCTGCGCGGTGATCGCCTCGACGACCCTTGCGGGGGTGTGCCCGGCCGTGGTGACGCCGATGCCGGCGCCGAAGTCGAGGAACCGGTTGCCGTCGACGTCGACGAGGATCGCGCCGTGGGCCCGCTCGATGTAGACGGGCAGCACGCTCGAGACGCCGGCGGACACGACCGCGGTGCGGCGTGCGTGCAGCTCCTGCGACCGGGGGCCCGGGACGGCGGTGACGACCCGGCGCTCCTGCGGCACGGCGGCGGCGTGCGCGCTCGACTCGGCGGGGAGGGACTCGACGGGGATCTGCGTGTCAGTCATGATCGGACCAGCTTATCGCCGCGCCCCGGGCCCGCTGTCGGCGGTGTGCTGCAGAATCGACGACGATGACGCGGTTCCGGCGTCGGTGAGGAGTCCCCATGCTCGGCGAGCACCGCTATGCGATCGCCCTCGAATGGCAGGGCGATCGCGGCGAGGGCACGGCGTCGTACCGGTCGTACGGCCGCGGGCACGCCGTGCGGGCCGAGGGCAAGCTGCACGAGATCGCGGGTTCGAGCGATCGCGCGTTCCACGGCGATCGTGATCGATGGAACCCGGAGGAGCTCACGCTCGCGGCGCTCAGCCAGTGCCACATGCTCTCGTACCTGCACGTGGCGACGAACCACGGCGTGGTGGTCGTCGGCTACACGGATGCCGCCACGGCGACCATGCGGGAGGACGGCCGGGGAGGTGGCCACCTGGTGGAGGCGGTGCTGCGGCCGCGGGTGGTGGTCGCCGACGAGGGGATGCGCGAACTCGCCGATGCCCTCCACCACGAGGCATCCGGGAAGTGCTTCATCGCCGCGTCGGTCAACTTCCCGGTGCGACACGAGCCGACGTCGATCGCGCGCGGTGCCGTCGACTGAGCCGGCGTCCGCTCAGCCGCCCGTCCGCGGATCGGCGTCGCTCACGGGCGGCACGACCGGCGGGCAGGTGTACCCGCCGACGAGGCGCGAGCACGGCGGGAAGTAGGCGGGCAGGCGTTCGGACTGCGGATCCCCGAACCACCGGTGCCACAGCCGCCAGAAGTTGAGGTTGCCGTACGCCGAGCACTCGTCGCCCGCGGACGGGTCGGCCAGGAGCGCGTCGTTCGGCTGGTACGGCGTGTAGTTGTACAGGTTGGCGGTGGCCTGGTTGCGGATGCGGACGGTGCTCGCGCCGCACGCGTCGTCCGGGTGGTAGCCGACGTCGACCGCGCCGATGCGGTACCGGCGGTCGGGCTCGGCGGTGTACTGCCGGAACTGCCATGCCGCCCGGTACACCTGGTTGAAGAAGCCGAAGTAGCGTGCGTCGCAGTCCGCGTCGTCCGGGCAGGCGTAGCCGGTGGCGCGCTCGTAGCCCCGGGCGCTCGGGCGGGTCAGCAGCGACTGCTCCTTCTGGAGCAGGACGAGCAGCACCCGCGGGTTGACGCCGCAGGCGCGCGCGACCTCGGCGATGAGGCGGCTCGCCGGCAGGTCCTCGCCGCCCTCGACGGCGCGGCAGTGCCGCGGACCCACCGCGGGCACGCGGTCGACCGATTCGACGTACTCGGCCGGGCAGGGCACGAGATCGACCGGTCGGCAGTCGCGCGACTCGAGGAAGTCCTGGATCTCGTCCTCGTCCATCGCCGTGGCGTCGTAGAACGAGTCGTCGCTCACGATGAAGCCGGGATCGAACGACTCGGTCGACGGCACGCGGCGGTCGCCCGGCTCACCGGCCCCGGTGCGATCGAATCCGGGTGGGGCCGCGCAGCCTGCGAGCACGAGGGCGGCGGATGCCGCGACCGCGGCGATCCAGGTCCGCATCGACGTCGTCATCGGCTCGACGATAGCGCGCCGGGCTCGTGCGCGGCTGGGAGCCGGTGCAGGTCAGACGCGTTCGCGGGGGGCCACGCGGTCGGCGATGCGGGCGAACGTGCCCTGCGGCGGCGCCTCGTTGTACGCATCGGCGAGCTCCTGGCCGGTCAGGGCGTGGATCCCGGCCATGATCTCGTCGGTCGCGGCGCGGCGGGCGCGCCCCGAGGTCGCGGCCCCGTGCCGGGAGACGTCGATGGGCGGGCCGAAGCGCACCCGCACCGGCCGCACGCGCGGGAGCTTCGCGCCCACGGGCTGGATCTCCTGCGTGCCGCTCAGGCCGACGGGGACCACCACGGCGCCCGTGGTCAGCGCGAGCCAGGCCACGCCCGTGCGCCCCCGGTACAGTCGGCCGTCGAGCGATCGGGTCCCCTCCGGGTACAGGGCGAAGGCGCTGCCGGCCTCCAGGATCCGGCGACCCTGGTCGAGGGCGGCCTGGGCCTGGGCGCCGGCGCCGCGTTCGACGCTGACCGCGCCGATGGCCGTGAAGAAGGTCCGGGAGAGCCAGCCCTTCGCCCCGGTGCCGGTGAAGTAGTGCGACTTGGCGAGGAACTGCACGGGGCGCGGCGCCGCGAGCGGGATGACCACGCTGTCGACGAACGAGAGGTGGTTGGACGCGAGGATGACCGGTCCGCGCCGGGGAACGTGCTCGGCGCCGGTGATCACCGGTCGGTAGACCAGGCGCACCAGCGGTCGGAGGACGCCGCGGACGATCCAGTACACCGGCCCGGGCTTCGACGGCGGGGCGGGCACGGCGTCGGCCTCGATCTCGGTCACCCTCCGACGCTACGTCACGGCCCATGCACGCCGCGGAATATCCCGTGGGGCAGGACGCCCCCGCGGGCGTGCGCCATCATGGGCGCATGGACCTCAGCGAGAGCGACGTCGTCGTACTGGGCGACACCGGCGTCCGGGTCGTGGTCGTCGGCGGGGGGCGACGGACGCCCGCCGTCGACGGCGTGCTGCGCGCGCACCTGGCGGCGACCGCCGACGTCCCGGCCGACGACGTCGAACTCGACCACGCGTGCGCGGTCTGCGGCGCCCGGCACGGCAGTCCCGCCGTCCGGTACCCGGCGACCCCGGCCGGAGCGCCGTGGTACGCGGACGCCGCCGTCGCGGCCGGGGTCGTGGTCGCGGCGGTGGGCAACCGCCATCCGCTCGGGGTCGGCCTCGAGCCGGCGACCGAGACGACGACGCGCCTCGTGGACGAGGCGGCCCTGCATCCGCTCGAGCGGGCGCACCTCGAGCGTCTCGACCCGCCCACGCAGGCGATGGTGCGCGCGCGGCTCTGGGCGAGGAAGGCGGCGCTCCTGCGCGCGGTGGGCCACGTCGGCGCGATCGAGCCGTCGCTGGTCGCGATCACGAGCCCGCTGGAGGACGACGGCATCGGCCGGATCTCCCGGAGCCTGCCCGAGTTCGGCTCCCGCTGGGCGGAGATCCGGCTGCATGACGTAGCCGTGCCCGGGCGCCTCGCGGCATCCGTCGCCGTGCTGCCGCGCGCCTGACCGGCACGGGGTGCACGCGGGCCGCCTAGAGTGGCCGTGTGCGCAGCGTCATCATCCTCGGGTCCACGGGTTCCATCGGCACGCAGGCGCTCGACGTCATCCGCGCCAACCCCAACCGATTCGACGTGGTCGGGCTCGCGGTCGGCTCGAACCGCGCCGAGCTCGAGCGGCAGGCGGAGGCGTTCGGGGTCGAGCACACGGCGGTGGGCATCGACGAGGCGGTGCAGCTGGTCCGCGACGTCGACGCCGACGTCGTGCTGAACGGGATCACCGGCTCGGTGGGGCTCGGCCCGACCCTCGCGACGCTCGAGCGCGGAACGACCTTGGCGCTGGCGAACAAGGAGTCCTTGATCGTCGGCGGCGACCTCGTCACGCGCCTCGCCCGGCCGGGGCAGATCGTCCCGGTCGACTCGGAGCACTCCGCGATCGCCCAGGCGCTCCGCGCCGGGACCGATCACGAGGTCCGCCGCCTGGTGCTCACCGCCTCCGGCGGCCCGTTCCGGGGCCGGACCCGCGAGGAGCTCGCGGACGTCACGCCCGCCGACGCGCTGGCCCACCCGACCTGGGACATGGGGCTCGTGGTGACCACGAACTCGGCGACGCTGGTCAACAAGGGGCTCGAGGTGATCGAGGCGCACCTGCTGTTCGGCGTCGACTACGACCGGATCGACGTGGTGGTCCACCCGCAGTCGATCGTGCACAGCATGGTCGAGTTCATCGACGGCTCGACGATCGCGCAGGCCTCGCCGCCCGACATGCGCCTGCCCATCTCGCTCGGGCTCGACTGGCCGCACCGGGTCGCCGCCGCGGGCAGGCCCCTCGACTGGACCACGGCGCAGCACTGGACGTTCGAGCCGCTCGATGAGGCGGCGTTCCCGGCGGTCCGGCTCGCGAAGCAGGTGGGACGCGCCGGCGGCGAGTACCCGGCCGTGTTCAACGCGGCCAACGAGCAGGCGGTCGCCGCGTTCCACGCGGGGCGGATCGGCTTCACCGGGATCGTCGACATCGTCCGGGAGGTCGTCGAGTCGTACGAGGCGTCCACCGGGGAGCTCGGCGTGGAGTCGCTCGCCGCGGCCGAGCAGGAGGCGCGGAGGCGGGCCGACCTGCGCATCGCGCGAGGCTGAGCCGCCGCAGCCGCGGTGGCGCGGCACCGGCTCACAGCCCCCGGACAGCGCGCGCAGAGCCGACGGCCCTACGATGACGGGGTGGAATCCGTGCTCGCCTTCATCGTCGGCGTCCTGATCATCGTCGTCGGGCTCGCCGTGTCGATCGGCCTGCACGAGATCGGCCACCTGGTTCCGGCCAAGCTCTTCGGCGTCAAGGTGACCCAGTACATGATCGGGTTCGGCCCGACGATCTGGTCGAAGCGGCGCGGCGAGACCGAGTACGGCGTGAAGGCGATCCCGCTCGGCGGGTACATCGCGATGATCGGGATGTTCCCGCCCGGCAAGGACGGGCACACCGGGGAGGGCAGCACCAGCTTCCTCCGAGCGCTCGTGCAGGACGCGCGGGCCTCGAGCGCAGAGTCCATCACGCCGGGCGACGAGCACCGCGCGTTCTACCTCCTGCCGGTCTGGAAGCGCATCGTCATCATGCTCGGCGGACCGTTCATGAACCTCCTGCTCGCCGTCATCCTGTTCGCGGTCCTGCTCATGGGATTCGGCGTGGCGCAGCCCTCGACCACGATCGCGTCGGTGTCGGAATGCGCGCTGCCGGCGACGAGCGAGCGCCAGGCCTGCGAGCCCGGCGACCCCGCCGCCCCGGGCGCCGAGGCCGGCCTCGAGCCCGGCGACTTGATCGTGTCGGTGGACGGGACCGAGGTCTCGAGCTGGGCGGAGTCGACGGCGATCATCCGCGAGCACCCCGACGAGACCATCGACGTGGTCGTCGTGCGCGACGGCGAGGAGTTGACGCTCCAGGTCACGCCGCTGCTCAGCGAGCGCTACGTGACCGACGACCGCGGCCGGGTCGTCGAGGACGGCGCCGGCGAGCCGGTCACCGTGGACGTCGGGTTCATCGGGATCGCGCCGGTGTCCGAGACGGTGCGGCAGCCCGCCTCCGAAGTGCTGCCGACGGTCGGCGACACCCTCGCCGGCGTCGCGGGGATCGTGTTCACGCTGCCGCAGCGCATGGTCGACGTCGCCGAAGCGGCGTTCGGCCCCGAGGAGCGCGACCCGGAGGGCCCCATCAGCGTCGTCGGCGTCGGACGCGTCGCGGGCGAGGTCGCGGCGCTCGACGAGGTGCCGGTGGCCTCCCGCGCGGCGTTCATGATCGGCATGCTCGCGTCGCTGAACGTGGCGCTGTTCGTGTTCAACCTGATCCCGCTGCTCCCGCTCGACGGCGGGCACGTCGCCGGTGCGCTCTGGGAGGCGATCCGACGCGGGTGGGCGAAGCTGCGTCGCCGGCCGGACCCGGGGCCGGTCGACCTCGCGAAGCTGATGCCGCTGACCTTCGCCGTCGTCGTCGTGCTCGGCGGCATGAGTGCGCTGCTCATCTACGCCGACCTCGTCAAGCCGATCAGCGTGCTCTGACCCGCCCGTCGGTCGCGGCGATCGGATGCCGCGGGCCCGGCGGGCTCAGGCGAGCGCGCGCTCGAGCGCGGCCGCCTGGTGGCGGTGTCCGACGGTCTCGTAGCCGACGATCACGACGAGCGGCGACACCGCGACGACCAGGAGTCCGGTGCCCATGGTCGCTCCGGCGGCGACCCATGCCGTTCCGGCGGCGAGCGGCACCAGGCTGCCGAGGTAGAGCAGGATGTGGAACGGGTCGAACTGCCGCAGCAACGCGGTGTAGATCGCGAACAGCGCGGTGGAGAACACGGCGACGGGCACCGCCACGGTGAGCACCGCGAGGGTGTCGTCGATGTGCGCGAGGCCCTCGATCACGTAGGCGGCCACGTGCAGGCCCGCGCCGGTGGCGGCGAGCGAGCCGAAGATCACGATGTGGCCGTAGCCCCAGACGAACCCGCGTTCGCGGTGGCGGGCCAGCACCGCAGCCGACGGCATCGTGAAGTACACCCACCACAGCCCGAACGCGAGCGTCGTGCCGCCCACGGTGACGAGCACGGCCTCGAGGTCCCAGCCCTGCTCCTCGACCACGGCGTTGATCGCGAGGATGGTGCCGAGGACGATCTCGCCGAGCGTGATGATGACCAGCAGGCCGTACCGCTCGGCGACGTGGTGCGGATGCCACGGCGTGCCGCCGCCCACCCGTTCGGCGATCACCGGTCCCGCCATCTCGTAGGCGACCAGCACGAGCCACACGACGAAGGTCGCCGGGAGCGGCGGATTCACGAGCAGGAGCGCGATCCAACCGACCTGGGCCGTGGAGACGAGCACGACGTAGGTGAGCGCGGTGCGCCGCCGTGGCGGGTCGTGGCGCGCCGCTCGGAGCCAGAGGGCGACGACGGCGACGCGCATGATCACATACCCGAGGACGACGACGCCGTTCTCGAGCTCGCCGCCCTCGTCGATCGAGCGGAACGTCGCCGGGAGTCCCAGTGCGAGCACGATGACGCCGATCATCACGACCATCGTGGCGACGCGGAAGTACACGTCGTCGTTGTCGTACGCGGAGGCGAGCCACGTGAAGTTGATCCACGCCCAGGCGATGGCGAAGACCGCGAAGACGAAGCCCGCCGTGGCGGCGGCGAAGTGGCCGAGTTCCAGCAGGTGCGCGGTCTGGCTCCCGGCGGCGCTGAACGCGGCCACGAACACGAGGTCGAAGAACAGCTCGAGCGGGGTGGCGGAGCGGTGCGGCTCCGCGGGATCGCGGCCGGTCATCCGGCGGAGTCGGTGGTCGAGACGCGCGGGCGCGGATGCCGCGTGCCGGGCGTCGTCGGTGCTGGTCTCGCTCATGCGGCCCCTCCCGGGGCGGGCTCGCGCCCGCGTCGTGCTGACAGTCTGCATCAGCGTCGACGCGGGCGCGTCACCCGGACCGGAGGCGACTAGCGCGAGAGCAGGAGCGCCTCGCCCTGGCCGCCCCCGCCGCACAGCGCGACCGCGGCCTTGCCGCTGCCCCGGCGCGACAGCTCGAGCGCGGCGTGCAGGGCGAGCCGGGCGCCGGACGCGCCGATCGGGTGGCCGAGGGCGATCGCACCGCCATGGACGTTCACCTTCTCGTGGTCGAGCGCGAGGTCCTTCATGGACTGCAGCGACACCGCGGCGAACGCCTCGTTGATCTCGACGAGGTCGAGGTCGCCGGCCTGCCACCCGGCGCGGTCGAGCGCGGCCGCGATGGCGTTGGACGGCTGGGAGTGCAGCGAGTTGTCGGGCCCCGCGACCTGGCCGGAGGCGCCGACGATCGCGAGCCAGGGCAGGCCGCGCTCCTCGGCCCACGCGCGGCTCGCGACGACCACGGCCGCGGCGCCGTCGGAGATGGGCGAGGAGTTGCCGGCCGTGATGGCGCCGCCCTCGGCGAAGGCCGGGCGGAGCCGGCCGAGCGTCTCGGGCGTCGAGTCGGGTCGCACGCCCTCGTCGGTCGTCACGACGATGGGATCGCCCTTGCGCTGCGGGATCTCGACGGGCACGATCTCGGCGTCGAAGAGGCCGTCGGCCTGCGCCCTTCCGGCGCGGACGTGGCTGGCGGCGGCCACTTCGTCCTGCTCGGCACGGCCCAGTCCGTACCGCTCGTTGAACCGCTCCGTCGACGCCCCCATCGACTCGTGGTCGAACGCGTCGGTCAGGCCGTCGTGCGCGGTGGTGTCGAGCAGCTCGATCGCGCCGTAGAGGTGGCCCTTCCGGGAGCCCGGGAGCACGTGCGGGGCGTTCGTCATCGACTCCTGACCGCCGGCCACGACCACGTCGGCCTCGCCGAGGCGGATGAGCCGGGCGGCATCCGTCACGGCGACGAGCCCCGAGAGGCACACCTTGTTCAGCGTGATCGCCGGCACGCGCCACGGGATCCCGGCGGCGACCGCCGACTGCTTGGCGGGGTTCTGGCCGGCGCCGGCCTGCAGCACCTGGCCCATGATCACGGCATCGACGTCGTCGGGTGAGACGCCGGCCTTCTCGAGGGCGCCGCGGATGGCGACCGTGCCCAGCTCGACGGCGGTGCGGCCGCCGAGGTTGCCGGCGATGCGGCCGAACGGGGTGCGGGCGCCGGCGACGATGACGACGTCGGGGAAGCTCATTCGGGTGGACTCCTTCGTCTCGGGGTGCGCGGGGATGGTGCGCACCCGGATCGGGTTGCGCGTCGTGCGCGTTGGCCCCTAGTGTACGTTCCTGAGACCTGAACCAGTTGTCAGGTTTGACATCGTCGTCACCCAGAGAGGCTCTCAGCATGCGAGTTACACCGAAGTACCTCGCGCCGGCGCTCGTCGCCGCCGCGGCCACCGCCATCGCGCTCGCCGGTTGCGCACCGACGAGCGCCGCCGGAGGAGGCGAGGACGACGGCGCGGACGCCGCGCCCGTCGCGATCGGCATGATCACGTCCCAGACCGGTCCGCTCGCGGCCTACGGCGAGGCGTACACCGCCGGCTTCGAGGCCGGGCTCGACTACGCCACCGACGGTACCGGCGCGGTCGACGGACGCGAGCTCGAGATCACGTGGGAGGACGACCAGGGCAACCCCGACACCGCCGTCGCCAAGGCGAAGGACCTCATCGGCCAGGGCACGATGATCCTCGCCGGGACGGTCGTGTCCGGGATCGCCACCTCGCTCGCCGAGCAGGCCGAGCAGAACGAGGTGCTCTACATCTCCGGTCCCGCCGCGACCGACGCCGTCACCGGCGTCAACGAGTACACGTTCCGCTCGGGTCGGCAGACCTACCAGGACGTCGCGACGGCCGGGACCTTCATCGGCGACCCCGCCGGCAAGAAGATCGTCGTCTTCGCGCAGGACACCGCGTTCGGCCAGGGCAACCTCGCCGGCGTCGAGGGCGTGCTCGGCGGCCAGGGCGCCGAGGTCGAGGGCGTGCTCGTCGCCGAGGACGCGACCGAGTTCACGCCGTTCGCGCAGCAGATCATCGCCGCGCAGCCCGACCTCGTGTTCGTCGCATGGGCCGGCGCCTCCTCCGGCGCGATGTGGACCTCGCTGCAGCAGCAGGGCGTGTTCGACGCCACCACGGTCGTCACCGGGCTCGGCGACGTCGCCACCTACCAGGCGTACGGCGACGCGTCGGGCGACATCTCGTTCCTCAACCACTACTTCGGCGGCGCGGCCGGCACCGAGGTCGAGGCGGCGATGATCGAGCACCTCGAGGAGGCGGGCGCCGAGCCCGACCTGTTCTCGGTCGACGGCTTCGTGGCCGCGCAGATGATCGTGCAGGCCGTCCGCGAGGGCGGGGGCGACGACGTCGAGTCGATGATCGACGCGCTCGAGGGCTGGACCTTCGACTCGGTCAAGGGCGAGGTCACCGTGCGGGCGGAGGACCACGCGCTCATCCAGCCGATGTTCCAGGTCGCGCTGGCCGAGGGCGACGCCGGGTGGGAGCCCGAGCTCGTCGAGACCGTCGACGCCGACACGGTCGCACCGCCGGTCGTCGACGGCAAGTGACCTGATCCGCCACCTCACGATCGGAACCGCACCGACATGACCGACCGGCCGGCGCTCGAGCTCGAGCACGTCACCCTCCGCATCGGCGGCGCGCAGCTGCTGCACGACATCTCGCTGGCCGTGCCCGAGGGCGAGATGCTCGGCGTCATCGGCCCGAACGGGGCCGGCAAGACGACGCTGTTCAACGTCGCCTCCGGCGTGCTGCGGCCCACCGGCGGCGTGGTGCGCCTCGCGGGCGCCGACGTGACGCGGCATCCCGTGCACCGACGCGCGGCAGCCGGACTCGGCCGGACGTTCCAGACCTCGAGCCTTTACCCGGCGCTCGACGTCCGCGAGAACGTTCGGCTCGCCGCCCAGGTGCGCGAGGGCAGCGCGGCATCCGTGTTCCGCACGCCGCGGCGCACGGATGCCGCCACCCGGCGGGCCCTCGCGGCGCTGGACGAGGTCGGCATGGCCCACCGGGCCGACGCCGTCGCCTCCGGCCTCGCCCACGGCGAGAAGCGCAAGGTCGAGATCGCGATGCTCATCGCGATGGAGCCCCGCGTGATCCTCCTCGACGAGCCCATGGCGGGCGTCGGCTCAGCCGACGTCCCCGCGCTCACCGAGGTGATCCGCGGGCTCCACCGCGGCGGGCGCACCGTGCTCATGGTCGAGCACCATATGGACGTCGTGCTCGGCCTCGCCGACCGGGTCGCCGTCATGCACCACGGCGAACTGCTCGCCGTCGATTCACCGGAGGCCGTCATGGCGAACCCCACCGTCCAGTCCGCCTACCTCGGCACCGCCGCATGAGCGCGGAGCCCACGGCCGCCGAGCCGATCCTCAGCATCCGGGGCCTGCACGGACGCATCGCCGGCCAGCAGGTCGTCGAGGACGTCTCCTTCGACGTGCCCGCGACCGGCGTGACCGCCCTCCTCGGCCGCAACGGCGTCGGCAAGACCTCGACCATCAGGTCGATCCTCGGCCTCATCGACCGCTCCGGCGAGGTGCGCCTGGCCGGCGAGCGCATCGACCGGATGCCGACGCACCGGATCGTGCAGCGCGGCGTCGCCTACGTGCCCGAGGACCGCGAGGTCTTCGGCTCGCTCACCGTCGCCGAGAACCTGCGCCTGGCCGAACGCGACCGGACGCCGCGCCGCGAACTCGTCGCGTCCCTGTTCCCCGACCTGCAGGCCCGGCTCGAGCAGCGCGCGGGCACGCTCTCGGGCGGCCAGCAGCAGATGGTGTCGCTCGCCAGGGCGCTCGTCAACGAGAACCGGCTCCTGCTCGTCGACGAGCCGACCAAGGGGCTCGCCCCGCGCATCGTCGACGAGGTCGCCGATGCGCTCGCCGAGGCCGCGCGCACCGCCCCGATCCTCCTCGTCGAGCAGAACCTGCTCGTCGTGCGCCGCCTCGCCGAGCGCGTGGTGGTGCTCTCGTCGGGCCGGGTCGTGTTCACCGGCACGGCCGACGAGCTCCTCGACGACCACGACCGCGTGCAGCGCTTCCTCGGCGTGCACGACGAACGGGAGGCCGCCTGATGGACACCGTCGTCCTCCTCCTGATCACCGGGCTCGGGCTCGGCGCGCTCTACTTCCTCGTCGCGAGCGGGCTCTCGCTCATCTACGGGCTCATGGGCGTGCTCAATTTCGCGCACGGCGCGTTCCTCACGATCGCGGCGTTCCTCGGCTGGGAGGCGGGTCGTCGCATCTCCGACGGCACCTGGACCGGCCTGCTCGTCTCGATGGCCGTCGGCATCGTCGTCGGCGCGACCGTCGCGGTGCTCACGGAGGTCCTCGTCATCCGCCGGCTCTACGAGCGCCACATCGAGCAGGCGCTCGTGACGGTCGGCATCTCGCTCGCCGCGGTCGCGCTGTTCGAGGGCATCTGGGGTTCCGACCCGATCTACACCGACCGGCCGGCGTGGCTCACGCAGACCACCGAGATCCTCGGCGCCCGCATCCCCAACGACCGGTTCCTGCTCATCCTGTGCGCGGGCCTCGTGCTCGGGGGCATCGTGCTCTTCCTGCGCCGGACGCGGTACGGGCTCATCATCCGCGCCGGCGTCGAGAACCGGCACATGGTCACGGCGCTGGGGATCGACGTGCGACGCTCGTTCACCCTGGTGTTCGCGATCGGCGGCGCCGCCGCCGGCCTCGGCGGCGTGCTGGCCTCCGTCTACTACGGGTACGTCTCGGCGCACCTCGGTTCGGTGCTGCTCATCTTCGCGTTCATCGTCACCGTGATCGGCGGACTCGGCTCGCTCACCGGCGCCGCGATCGCCTCGGTGCTCGTGGCCGTGCTGCAGCAGTTCGCGAACTTCTTCCTCGGCGGCACCGGCGACCTCGTGGTCGTCGTGCTCCTGGCCGCCGTGCTGCTCATCCGCCCGCGTGGACTCCTGGGGAAGGCCGCATGACCGCCACGTCGCTCCGCCTCGTCATCGGCGGGATCCTGCTCGTCGCCGGACTCGCGGTGCTGCCGCTGCTCGCGATCGACATCCCGGGCGTGCTGCCCGGCCCGACGTACACGCCGGGCACCCTGCAGATGCTCGCGTTCGCGCTGCTCATCGCGGCGCTCGCCCTCAGCTACCGCATGATGTTCGGCCTCGCCGGCCTCCTGTCCTTCGGGCACGCGCTCTTCTTCGCCGCGGGAGCGTACGGCCTCGCGATGACGCTCGAGGCGTTCGGGCCGTCGGACTGGCCGAGCCCGGCGATCTTCGTCGTCTCGATCGGCATCACGCTGGTCGCCGGGCTGCTGCTCGCCGCCACCGTCGGCTCGCTCGCGCTCCGCGTCACGGGCATCTCGTTCGCGATGGTGACGCTCGCCTTCGCCCAGGCCGGTTCCGTGCTCATCCGCCGCAACCCCGCCGGGGCCACGGGCGGCGAGGAGGGGCTCTCGCTCGACACCGCGAACGTGCCGCCCGAACTCGTCGGGGTCGTCGACACCCGCAACCTCTACTGGATGGCGCTCGGCGTGCTCGTCGTCGTGTACCTCGTGGTGCTGTGGGTCGAACGCAGCCGCGCGGGCCACGTCGCCGAGGCGATCCGCGAGAACGAGCTGCGCGTGCACGTCATCGGCATCCGCCCGTACGACGTGAAGCTGCTCGTGTTCATCGTCGCTTCGGTGCTCGCCGCGGTCGCGGGCATGGGCTACCTGCTCCTGCAGTCCGGCGCAGCGCCGCGGGTGGCCACGGCCGACTTCACGCTGACCCTCCTCGTCATCGTGGTGCTCGGCGGGGTGGGTGCGCGCTGGGGCGCGATCGTCGGCGGTATCGTCTACACACTGCTCGACCAGCGGCTCACGGCGCTCGCCGGTTCGGACGCGGTCGCCGCGCTGCCCGACGTGCTCCGTGTGCCGCTGTCCGAGCCCCTGTTCATCCTGGGCACGCTGTTCGTGCTCGTGGTGCTGTTCCTCCCCGGGGGCATCGCCGGACTTCCCGATCGCATCCGCACCGGGAGGCGGCAGCATCCGGCCGAACGCGAGGAGGCGGTCGATGCCTGACGCACCCCCCGTCCACGACGGGCCCTGCACCCTGGGCCGATGGACCGCCGATCGCGCGCGGACCGCGCCCGACGCCGTGGCCATCGACGATCGCGGGGTCGTCGTCACCTACGGCGAGCTCGACGAACGCGCCGAGCGCCTCGCCGCGGCGCTCCGCGGGTCCGGGTACGCCGTCGGCGACCGGCTCGCGACGCTCACCGGGAACAGCGCCGACCACGTCGTGCTGTTCTTCGCCTGCGCGAAAGCCGGGCTCGTCCTGGTGCCGCTGTCGTGGCGACTCTCGCCGCGGGAGCTCGCCGAGCAGCTCGAGCTCGCCGATCCGGTCCTGCTGCTCGTCGAGGACGAGTTCGCGAGCCTGGCGCGCGCCGCCCTCGAGCGGCTGGCCCGCCGGCTGCCGACGAGCGCCCTCGGCGCGCACGGCGTCGAGCGCGACGTGCCCCATCCCGGCCCGCGCGCGGTGCCGCCGGCCACGCGCCGGGCCGTGCACGACGACGACCCGCTGCTGATCGTGTTCACCTCGGGCACGACCTCGCGCGCCAAGGGCGCGGTGCTCACGCACGCCAACTGCTTCTGGACCAACCTCTCGCTGTCGAAGACGATCCCGATCGCCGAGTACGACGTCGTGCTGTCGGTGATGCCGCAGTTCCATGTCGGGGGCTGGAACATCCAGCCCCTGCTGGCGTGGTGGTCCGGTGCCACCGTGGTGCTCGAGCGGACCTTCGATCCGGGCCGGGTGCTGCACCTCATCGCCGAGCGTCGCATCACCACCATGATGGGCGTGCCGGCGAACTACCTCTTCCTCGCCCAGCACCCGGACTTCGCCGCGACCGACCTCTCGAGCCTCGGGCATGCGGTCGTCGGCGGTGCGCCGATGCCCCCGGCGCTGCTGCGCGCCTGGCACGCGCGGGGCGTCGCCCTCACGCAGGGATACGGGCTCACCGAGGCGTCGCCGAACGTGCTCTGCCTGCCCGATCGCGACGCCACCCGCCGCGTCGGCTCGGCGGGGTTGCCGTACGCCCACGTCGACGTCGCGGTCGCCGACCCGGCCACGGGCGAACTGCTCGACGGTGAGGCCGAGGGCGAGCTCCTCGTCTCGGGTCCCGGCGTGTTCGCGGGCTACTTCCGGGATCCCGACGCCACGGCCGAGGCACTGCGCGGCGGCCGGCTCCGCACCGGGGACCTCGTCCGGCGCGACGCCGACGGCTACTTCACGATCGTCGACCGGCTCACCGACGTCTACATCTCCGGGGGCGAGGGCGTCTCGCCGGCGGAGGTCGAGGCGGTGCTCATCGGGCACCCCGCCGTCGCCGACGTCGCCGTCGTGGGCGTGCCCGACGAACGCTGGGGCGAGGCCGGCTCGGCATGGGTGGTCCTGCGGCCCGGCGCGATCACGGATGCCGCGGAGCTCACGGAGTTCGCCCGCGGCTCCCTCGCCGGGTACAAGGTGCCGCGCGACATCCGGTTCATCGACGAGATCCCCCGGTCGACGGCGTCGAAGACGCTGCGGCGGGTGCTGGCCGAACGAGCCGTCCGCGAGTCGGAAGCGGTGCGATCGTGACCGCCGCCGCGCCGCGCACCGCGCGCGGGGAGAAGACGCGCCGGAGGCTGCTCGAGGCCGCCGAGCACGTGTTCGCCGAGCACGGCTACACCGAGGCGTCCGTCTCGCGGATCACCGAGCGCGCCGGGGTCGGCCAGGGCACCTTCTACCTGTACTTCGACACGAAGCTGCGCATCTTCGAGGAGCTCGTCGAGGACCTGAACCAGCGGGTGCGCAAGGCGATGAGCGAGGGCGCGGCCTCCGCGGCCACGCGCCTCGAGGCCGAGCGCGCGGGCTTCGCCGCGTTCTTCCGGTTCACCGCCGAGCACCCGGCCCTGTACCGGATCGTCCGGGAGGCGGAGTTCGTCTCGCCGGAGTCGCTCCGGTTGCACTACACGCGCATCGTCGAGGGCTACATCGACGGGCTGCGCCTGGCGCAGCTCGACGGCGAGATCGGCGACGTCGACCCGACGGTCGCCGCCTGGGCGCTCATGGGCATCGGCGAGATGATCGGCATGCGCTGGGTGCTGTGGGGGAGCGAGGGCGGGGCCGGCGACGACGCCGACCCGACCGCGTCGGGCACCAGCGCGGTGCCCGAGCACGTGCTCGACGAGATGATGCGATTCATCGGCGGCGCCCTCGGACGGGGCGCGCGCCGCAGCGACGAGGAGGACGCATGACCGAGCTTTCCGGACGCCGGGCGATCGTGACCGGGGGTGCGAGCGGCATCGGACTGGCGTGCGCCGAGGCGCTCGCGGAGTCGGGTGCCCACGTGACCATCGCCGACCTCGACGGGGCGGCCGCGGCATCCGCGGCCGAGCGCATCGGCGGCGCCGCCTGGACGGTCGACCTCGGCGATACCGCGGCGCTCGCCGACCTCGCCCTCGACGTCGACATCCTCGTGAACAACGCCGGCCTGCAGCACGTGCGCCCGATCGAGCAGTTCGAGCCGGAGCGGTTCTCGCTCCTGCTCCGGGTCATGCTCGAGGCGCCGTTCCTGCTCATCCGGGCCGCGGTGCCCGGCATGTACGAGCGCCGGTTCGGTCGCGTCATCAACATCTCGAGCGTGCACGGGCTGCGCGCCTCGCCCTACAAGTCGGCGTACGTGGCCGCGAAGCACGGACTCGAGGGGCTCAGCAAGGTGACCGCGCTCGAGGGCGGACCCCACGGGGTCACGTCGAACTGCGTCAACCCGGGCTACGTGCGCACCCCCCTCGTGGAGAAGCAGATCGCCGACCAGGCGAAGGTCCACGGGATCCCCGAGGACCAGGTCGTCGAGAAGGTGATGCTGACCGAATCGGCGATCAAGCGCCTCACCGAGCCGGCCGAGGTCGCGAGCCTCGTCCGGTGGCTCGCGGGCGACGACGCCCGGATGGTGACTGGCGCGAGCTACACGATGGACGGCGGATGGAGCGCGCGATGACCGGTCCGGCCCCGTTCACCGCGCCCGTGCGCGGCGGCGATCTCGCCGGCGGCCAGTGGCGCGCGGACGCCGCCGGAACGCCCATGCTCGCCATCCACGGCATCACCGCGAGCCACCGCGCCTGGCACCACGTCGCCGACGCGCTGCCCGCGCGCCGGATCGTGGCTCCCGACCTGCGCGGTCGGGGGCGCTCGGCCGACCTGCCCGGACCGTGGTCGCTGCGCGACCACGCCGACGACCAGGCCCGCCTGCTCGACGCGCTCGGGATCGACCGCGCGCTCGTGGTCGGCCACTCGATGGGCGCCTTCGTGACCGTGCGGTTCGCGGCGGCGCACCCGGACCGGGTCGCGGGCGTCGTGCTCGTCGACGGTGGGCTGCCGATCCCGCATCCGGAGGGCCTCGCGCCCGACGAGGTGGCCGCGGCGGTCCTCGGGCCGGCGATCGCACGGCTGGCCATGCGGTTTGCGGACGGGGCCGCGTACGACCAGTTCTGGAAGGCCCATCCCGCGATCGGGCCCGCGTGGGACGAGCGCATCGCGGACTACGTCGCCTACGACCTCGTCGGCAGTGCCCCCGAGCTGCGCAGTTCGTCCGTCGCCGACGCGGTGGCGCAGAACGTGCTCGAGCTCGACGGCGGCGACGGCTACGCGGCGGAGCTCGAGGGCCTTCCCGCGCCGGTCGACTTCATCCGCGCCGGGCGCGGGCTGCTCGACCAGCCCGAGGCCCTGTACCCTGCCGATCGGGTGGCGGCGACCGCAGAACGGATGCCGGCGCTCCGCGTCACCGATGTCGCGGAGCTCAACCACTACACCATCGTCATGACGGATGCGGGCGCGGCGCGGGTCGCCGCGATCGTGGAACCTCGGCTCGCCGAGGCGGACGCCGCGGCATCCGTCGGGACGCGTTGACGAGGAGGTCACACGATGACACTGGACAAGACCGTCGGATCGGCCGCTGAGGCGGTCGCCGACATCCCGGACGGCGCGTCGCTCGCCGTCGGCGGGTTCGGGCTCTGCGGCATCCCCATGGTTCTGATCCAGGCGCTGCTCGAGCGCCGGGTCGGCGACCTGTCGGTCGTCTCGAACAACTGCGGCGTCGACGACTGGGGCCTCGGGGTCCTGCTCGGTGCGGGCCTGATCCGCAAGATGACCTCGTCGTACGTGGGCGAGAACAAGGAGTTCGAGCGGCAGTACCTCTCGGGCGAGCTCGAGCTCGAGCTGACGCCGCAGGGCACGCTCGCCGAGAAGCTCCGCGCCGGCGGTGCGGGCATCGCCGGGTTCTTCACCCAGACCGGCGTCGGCACGCAGGTCGCCGAGGGAGGCCTGCCGCAGAAGTACGCCGCCGACGGGTCGATCGCGATCGCCTCGAAGCCGAAGCCAGTGCAGACCTTCACGATGCGCGGCGAGGATCGCGAGTTCGTGCTCGAGGAGGCGATCACGACCGACTTCGCGCTCGTGCACGCGCTGAAGGGCGACCGGCACGGCAACCTCGTCTTCGACAAGTCGGCCCGCAACTTCTCGCCGCTCTGCGCGATGGCCGGTCGCATCTGCATCGCCGAGGTCGAGGAGCTCGTCGAGCCGGGCGAGATCGACGCCGACGCCGTGCACCTGCCCGGCATCTTCGTCGACCGCATCGTCGAGGTGGGTCGCGACATCGAGAAGCGGATCGAACGCCGCACCGTGCGAGAGGGGAACTGACCATGGCGCTGACCAGGCTCGAGATGGCCGCGCGCGCGGCGAGGGAGCTCGCCGACGGTTCGTACGTGAACCTCGGCATCGGCCTGCCGACCCTCGTCCCGAACTACGTGCCCGACGGCGTCACCGTCGTGCTGCAGTCGGAGAACGGCATCCTCGGCGTCGGACCGTACCCGACCGAGGACCAGGTCGACCCCGACCTGATCAACGCTGGCAAGGAGACCGTCACCGTGCTCCCCGGTGCGGCCTACTTCGACTCGGCCACGAGCTTCGGCATGATCCGCGGCGGCAAGGTCGACGCGGCCATCCTCGGCGCCATGCAGGTGTCGAAGGACGGCGACCTCGCGAACTGGATGATCCCCGGGAAGATGGTCAAGGGCCCCGGCGGCGCGATGGACCTCGTGCACGGCGCCCGGAAGCGCATCGTGCTCATGGAGCACGTCGCCAAGGACGGCTCGCCGAAGATCGTCGATACCTGCTCGCTGCCCCTCACGGGCAAGGGCGTCGTCGACCGGATCATCACCGACCTCGCCGTCATCGACGTGACGCCCGACGGGTTGAAGCTCGTCGAGGTGGCGCCGGGCGTCACCGTCGACGAGGTCGTCGAGAAGACCCAGCCCGCCCTCGACACCTCCGGCGTCACCGCGCTGGCCACGTAGCCGATTCCGGGGCGGTCCCGGCCCGCCGGCGGCCGCCCCGATCCACCGTTCCGACCCGCATCATCCGCATCACACCCAGCAGGCCCGAAGGAGCGCCACATGGACCACATCCTCCCCGGCATCGTCGTGCACGAGCTCGTGACACCGCGCTACACCGCGCAGGTGATCGAGCGCCCCGCCGAAGACGCCGACGCCCCGCGTGCGACCGTGCTCTTCGTCCACGGCAACGTGTCGTCGTCGCTGTTCTGGCAGCCGACCATGCTCGCCCTCCCGGCCGACGTGCGCGCACTGGCCGTGGACCTCCGCGGCTTCGGCGGCAGCGAGGTGCGGCCGGTCGACGCCACCCGCGGCCTCGGCGACTACGCCGAGGACGTCGCGGCCGTGGTCGACGCCCTCGGGCTCGACGAGGTGCACCTGGTCGGGTGGAGCATGGGCGGCGGCGTCGTGATGCAGGCGCTCCTCGAGCACGAGCTGCCCGTGGCATCCGTCACGCTCGTGAACCCCGTGTCGCCCTACGGCTTCGGGGCGACGGATGCCGCGGGCCGGCTGCTCACGCCGGATGCCGCAGGCTCGGGCGGCGGGGGAGCGAACCCCGACTTCATCGCGCGGCTCCAAGGCGGCGATCGGACCGCCGACGCGCCGTCGTCACCGCGCTCGGTCTACCTGGGCACCTACGTCACGCCCGGCTTCACGTCGGACCACGATGACCTCTGGGTCGAGTCGATGCTCACGACCGCGATCGGCGAGGGCAACTACCCGGGAGACTCGCGCGCCTCCGAGAACTGGCCCGGCTTCGCGCCGGGCGACCGCGGGGTGCTGAACACCATGGCGCCGACGCACTTCGACGTCAGCGGCATCGCCGACCTGGAGCGGAAGCCGCCGATCCTGTGGATCCGCGGTGCGAACGACGTCATCGTGTCCGACACGTCGCTGTTCGACCTCAACCACCTCGGCGCGCTCGGCGTGATCCCGGGCTGGCCCGGGCCGGACGTCGCACCGCCGCAGCCGATGATCGCGCAGACCAGGGCGGTGCTCGACCGCTACGCCGAGCAGGGCGGCACCTATCGTGAGGCGGTGTTCGAGGCCTCCGGCCATTCGCCGTTGCTCGAGGAGCCCGAGCGGTTCGTCGGCGAGCTGCTCGCGCACGTGGGCGGCGAGGATGCGGCCGCCGCCTGAAGCGGAGAAGCGATACCGATTCGTGACGCGGGGGTGCGCCTGACGGCGCACCCCCGCTGCCATGCTGGGCACGACGGTTCCCCACCGCCCTTCCGAACAGGAGTTCCGTTGACCCGACCCTCGCGCCGCGCCGCGCTGCCCGCCCTGACCCTCGCCGCCGGACTCGCGTTCGCGCTGTCCGGCTGCGCCACAGAGCCCGCTCCCGCGGCCGAGCCCTCGGGTGCGCCCGAGACCGCAGTTCCGGCTCCGACGCCGAGTGCCGATCCGCTCGAGTCGGTCACCACGGTGGTGATGCGCCCGGAGGGCCTCGACCTCACGGACGCCGGCGGAACGGTCGTGGCCGAGGTCTCGTACGACGACGAGGCCGTCGCGATCGTCGAGACCCTCGCCGCCGTGTTCGGCAGCGACGCCGAGATCGAGGAGTTCGCGGGGGTGTGCTGCGAGGCACCGCGCATGACGATCTACCACTGGGACGGCTTCCGTGTCGTCGACGACCACATGGGGTACTTCACCGACGACGACGAGCGGGACTGGATCGACGAGGACCGGCCCGATGTGCGCAACATGAACGTCTCGGTCGTCGCCGCCGCAGCCGCCGTCGGCGATGTCGCAGTGATGGCCGGCGATGGCTTCGCCGTCGGCGGTGACATCGACGCACTCGAGGGACGCGTGGACCATCCGGGCGGCCCGGACTGGGTCCAGGTCCCGCTCGAGACGGGCTCCGAGCTCGGACCCGAGGTGATCGAGGGGATGCCGAACGCCTATTCCGTCATCGTGCAGGTGGCCGGCCCCGTCGCGGAGCCGACGCTCATCGCGCCCGTGAACCTCGGCGCGAACACGGTCTGATGATGCCCGGATCGAACGAGCGAAGTCCCATGATCCGCCGAACCCGTGCCGCGATGCTTCCCGCCCTCGTGATCGCGGCGAGCCTGGCCCTCGCCGCCTGCGCGCCGAGCTCGGATGGCTCGCCGACGCCCACGGCCTCCGAAGCGGCATCCGTCGAGACGGCGTCGCCGACGCCCGACGCCCCAGACCCCGAGCCGGAGGTCGCCGCGATCCTCGTACGAGCCGATGCGGTCGAGTACTTCGACGGAGCGGGCGAGCCGATCGAGGGCGCTCGCGATCCCTACGCCGAGCCCGTCGACGCCGCGCTGGCCCGGCTCACCGACCTGCTCGGCGAGCCCGCCGTCGAGACCTACGAGTCGCAGTTCACCGAGGGCACCGGCACCTTCCATCGCTGGAACGGGCTGGCCGTCATGGAGTACCCGGTCGGCATGGTGGCCGAGGTTCCCGACGCGCCGACGTGGGGCGTCCAGCTCGATGCCGCCGCGGCGGGTGGACTCCGACTGGTCACCGTCGATGGGCTCGCGGTCGGCGATCCGGCTCCCGACGACCTCGAACGCACGGCCTGCAACTCGCTCATGGCCGAGATCGTCGGCACGCGCGGCGTCGCCGTGGAGGGCTCGCCGACCGTCAGATACATCAGCTCGCCGATCTCCACCGACGTCTGCGAATGAACACCGAGGGAGCCGTCATGATCCGTACCCGGTACTCGCGCCTCCGCGCCGCGCTCGTCGCCGCGCTCGTCCTCCCGTTGGCAGCCTGCGCCGCTGAGCCGGCCCCGGCGTCGGCCCCGCCGGCCGAGCCGGCGCCCGTCAGCGCATCGCCATCCGCCGAACCGGCCGACCCGCTCGAGGCGGTCGTCGCGGTGGTGCTGCGACCCGACGTGCTCGAACTCATCGATGACGGCGGCTCGGTCGTGGCCGAGGTGGACTACATGGGCGATCCGGCCGAGGCGGTCGCGACGCTGACGACGGTGTTCGGCGCCGATCCCGTCTCCGATCCCATCGAGGCGTCCCCGCACTTCCCGGGCGGCGTGGAGCACCGCTGGGACGGCTTCCGCCTCATCGAGACGCAGTACGACGAGCAGCGCCGCGTCGACGCCGATCTCGACAACCTGGTCTGGCCGCGCCTCATCGCGCTGGCGGAGGCGTCCGAGGTCGGGGATGCCGCGATCACCTCGGCCGCGGGCCGGGTCGGAGACCGCACCGACCAGCTCTCGCAGCCGATCGACCCCGAGCTGTGGACCTGCAGCGGGTGGGCGGTCGAGACCCTCGAGGTCGCGCGCGCCGGAGGAGCAACCAACACCGTGGGGGTGAGCCTCACGTTCTCCGGGGCGATCGGCATGCGCGAGACGCCGCCGTCCGCCGACGAGACCGTGACCCTGCTCCGCGCTCCCGCCGACGTCGCGGAGGGCTGCGCCTGAGGCTCGGCGGGCGCCACCCCCTCGCGCGATGTCGTGGTCGCGACGAGGATGGGGTGACGGACCAGGCCGAGGGGGCAGCCATGGAACAGCTCGACCCGCGCGACCCGCGCAAGCCCGACACGCTCACCGAGATCACGCCGCGCGCGTGGAAGTACGTGGCGCGCCGCACGGCCCGCGAGTTCATCGACGACGAGTGCCTCGACACCGCTGCCGCCCTGACCTACTGGGGCACCCTCGCGCTGTTCCCGGGGCTCCTGGCGGTCACCTCGCTGCTCGCGCTCGTCGGTCAGGACGGCCGCGCCATCCGGGAACTGCTCGGCCTGGCCGAGCAGGTGGCACCCGGATCGGCGCTGGAGGTGGTCGCGGAGCCGCTGCGGGACTTCGCCGGCTCGAGCGCAGCGGGCCTCGGCTTCGTCACCGGGCTGGTGATCGCGCTCTGGTCGGCATCCGGGTACATCGCGGCCTTCACCCGGGCCATGAACCGGATCTTCGAGGTCGACGAGGGGCGGCCGTTCTGGAAGCTGCGGCCCTACCAACTGCTCATCACGGTCGCGGCGATCGTGCTCGTCGCGATCGTCGCGGTGATCCTCGTGGTCTCGGGGCCGGTCACCGAGGCGATCGGCTCGCTGCTCGGCCTCGGCGAGACGGTGCGCGTCGCCTGGGAGATCGCCAAGTGGCCGATCCTGGCCGTCGTCGTCGTGCTGGTGGTCGCGCTGCTCTACCAGGCGACGCCCAACGTGCGGCAGCCGAGGTTCCGTTGGATCAGCCTGGGCGCGTTGCTCGCGATCGCGCTGCTGGCGATCGCCTCGGCCGGATTCGCGCTCTACGTCGCGAACTTCGCCAACTACGACCGCACGTACGGGTCGCTCGCCGGGATCGTCGTGTTCCTGCTCTGGCTGTTCATCTCCAACGCGGCGCTGCTGCTCGGCGCGGAGTTCAACGCCGAGCTGGAGCGCGCACGCCAGCTCCAGGCGGGCATCCCGGCGGAGGAGCGGATGAACCTGCCCCGTCGCGGGACGAGCCGGCTGGCGAGTGCGGAGGAGGCCGAATGGCGCGACCGCCGGCTCGGTCGCGCGATCCGCCGCGAGGCCGCCGCCGCACGGTCCGACGCGTCGGACTGAGTCCGCTGGCGGTCCCCGCGGGTGTCACGGGCCATCCGTTCGATGGAGGTGCCGCCCAGCGGCGTCGCCCTAGACTGGCAGCGTGCCTGCAGTGAACATCGGAATGCCCAAGGTCCCCGAAGTCCTGGCTCCCCGACGCAAGTCGCGCCAGATCAAGGTGGGCAAGGTGCTCGTCGGCGGCGACGCTCCCGTGAGCGTGCAGTCGATGACGACGACGCCCACGCCGAACATCAACGCGACCCTGCAGCAGATCGCCGAGCTCACCGCGTCGGGCTGCGACATCGTGCGCGTCGCCGTGCCGAGCCGCGACGACGCGGAGGCCCTGCCGATCATCGCGAAGAAGAGCCAGATCCCGGTCATCGCCGACATCCACTTCCAGCCGAACTACGTCTACGCGGCCATCGACGCCGGGTGCGCCGCGGTGCGCGTGAATCCCGGCAACATCCGCAAGTTCGACGACCAGGTCGGCGAGATCGCGCGTCGCGCGAAGGAGGCCGGCGTCTCCATCCGCATCGGCGTGAACGCCGGCTCGCTCGACCCGCGCCTGCTGCAGAAGTACGGAAAGGCGACCGCCGAGGCGCTCGTCGAGTCGGCGGTGTGGGAGGCGAGCCTCTTCGAGGAGCACGACTTCCACGACTTCAAGATCTCGGTCAAGCACAACGACCCGATCGTCATGGTCAAGGCGTACCGGATGCTGGCGGAGCGGGGCGACTGGCCGCTGCACCTCGGCGTGACCGAGGCCGGCCCCGCGTTCCAGGGCACCATCAAGTCGGCCACTGCGTTCGGCATCCTGCTCGGCGAGGGCATCGGCGACACCATCCGCGTCTCGCTCTCGGCCCCGCCGGTCGAGGAGGTCAAGGTCGGCCTGCAGATCCTGCAGTCGCTCAACCTCCGCGAGCGCAAGCTCGAGATCGTGTCGTGCCCGTCGTGCGGCCGCGCCCAGGTGGATGTCTACAAGCTCGCCAACGACGTCACCGACGGGCTCGAGGGCATGAGCGTGCCGCTGCGCGTCGCCGTCATGGGCTGCGTCGTGAACGGTCCCGGCGAGGCGCGCGAGGCCGACCTCGGCGTCGCGTCCGGCAACGGCAAGGGCCAGATCTTCGTCAAGGGCGAGGTCATCAAGACCGTGCCCGAGGCCGAGATCGTCGAGACGCTCATCGCCGAGGCCAACCGCATCGCCGACGAGATGGGCGCCGACGCACCCGTGGGCTCGCCGACGGTCGTCACCCCGTAGGCGGCGCGGGCGCGGCATCCGCGCCTCGCTAGAATCTTCGGGTGCCCACACGCCTGACGAACTTCTTCCTCCGCACACTCCGCGAAGACCCCGCCGACGCCGAGGTCGCGAGCCACAAGCTGCTCGTGCGCGCCGGCTACATCCGGCGCCAGGCGCCGGGCGTGTTCGCCTGGCTGCCGCTCGGTCTGCGGGTCAAGGCGAAGATCGAGCGAGTCGTCCGCGAGGAGATGGAGGCCGCCGGGGCCCACGAGGTGCACTTCCCGGCGCTGCTGCCGCGCGAGCCGTACGAGCAGACCGGCCGCTGGACCGAGTACGGCGACGCGCTGTTCCGGCTGAAGGACCGCAAGGATGCGGACTACCTCCTGGCGCCCACGCACGAGGAGGTCTTCACGCTGCTCGTGAAGGACCTGTACTCGTCGTACAAGGAGCTGCCGCTCACGATCTACCAGATCCAGGACAAGTACCGCGATGAGGCGCGCCCCCGGGCTGGTCTGCTGCGCGGCCGCGAGTTCACGATGAAGGACGCGTACTCGTTCGACGTCAGCGATGCCGGCCTCGACGCGTCGTACCAGGCGCAGCGCGACGCGTACGAGCGCATCTTCACCCGCCTCGGACTCGAGTACGTCATCGTGCAGGCGGACGCCGGCGCGATGGGCGGTTCCAAGAGCGAGGAGTTCCTGCACCCCACTCCGGTCGGCGAGGACACGTTCGTGCGCTCGGCCGGTGGCTACGCCGCGAACGTCGAGGCGTTCACGACGCTCGCGCCCGAGTCGATCCCCTTCGAGGGGCTGCCCGCCGCCGAGATCCTCGACTCGCCGGACACGCCCACGATCGCCACGCTCGTCGACCTGGCGAACCGCGAGTACCCGCGGCCCGACGGACGGGCGTGGACCGCCGCCGACACGCTGAAGAACGTCGTGCTCGCCCTCACCCACCCGGACGGCAGTCGCGAGGTCGTCGTGGTCGGCATCCCGGGCGACCGGGAGGTCGACGCCAAGCGCGTCGAGGTCGCCTTCGCCCCGGCCGAGGTCGAGGCCGCCACCGACGCGGACTTCGCCAAGCACCCCGGACTCGTGAAGGGCTACATCGGTCCGTGGTCGGCGGAGGGCGCGGTGCTCGGCGCCGAGTCGTCGACCGGCATCCGCTACCTCGTCGACCCCCGCGTCGTCGACGGCACCGAGTGGATCACCGGCGCGAACCTCGACGAGAAGCACGTCTTCGGCCTCGTCGCCGGCCGCGACTTCGTCGCCGACGGCACGATCGAGGCCGCCAACGTCCGCGAGGGCGACCCGGCACCGGACGGCTCGGGACCGGTCGAACTCGCGCGGGGCATGGAGATCGGGCACGTCTTCCAGCTCGGGCGCAAGTACGCCGAGGCCCTCGGGCTCAAGGTGCTCGACGAGAACGGCAAGCTGGCCACGGTCACGATGGGGTCCTACGGCATCGGCGTGACGCGGATCCTCGCGATCATCGCCGAGCTGCACAACGACGACAAGGGGCTCGTCTGGCCCGCGTCGGTCTCGCCGTTCGACGTGCACGTGCTCGCCACGGGCAAGGACCAGGCGGCGTTCGACGCCGCAGAGCGGATCGTCGCCGACCTCGAGTCCGCCGGCCTCGACGTGCTTTTCGACGACCGCCCGAAGCTCTCACCGGGCGTGAAGTTCGCCGACGCCGAGCTGATCGGCGTGCCGACGATCGTGATCGCCGGTCGCGGCGTGGCCGACGGCGTCGTCGAGGTCTGGGACCGGGCGACGGGCGACCGGACGAGCACGCCGATCGACGGCGTGCGCGCCGCGCTCGGGCGCTGAGCCCGCCGGAGTCGCCGACGCGGAACGCCCCCGCGCCCTGACGGGCGGCGGGGGCGTTCGGCGTCGCGTTCGACGGGCGAGGCTCACATCTTCGCGTAGCGTGCCCGGGCGAAGCAGAAGATGCCGTAGACCACGAGGCCGGCACCGATGAGCCACAGGATGAACACGCCGAACGGCAGGCCCACGAGGCTCTTCAGCGCGGCGTCGAGCCCGCCCGCGGCCTCGGGGTCGGCCGTGACCGCGGCGATGACGAACAGGACGCCGATGATGGCGACGGCGATGCCCTTCGCGATGTAGCCGACCATGCCGAACGTCAGGATGCCCTTGCGGGTCGCCTCGTTGCCCGGCAGCAGCAGGCGCTTCTCGAACCTGCGCGTCGCACCGCGGTAGACGAAGGCGACGCCGATGCCGAGGGTGACCAGGCCGATGAGGACGAGGACGAACACGCCGCCGGGCGCGGCGAGCAGCTGGGCGCTGAGCGTCTCGGAGGACTGGTCGGAGTTCGATCGCCCTCCGAGCGCGTAGGTGAGCGCGGTGATGCCGATCGCGATGTAGGCGATCGCCGTACCCACGTACTTGATCCGGTAGCCCCACTTCTTCTTCGCGTCGTCCTCGCGCACGAGGAACGCCTCGGTGACGTTCCAGATCGCGAGGGCGAACAGCCCGAGGGCGATGACCCAGAGGAGGAGGAGACCGAACGGCCAGCTGGCGACCTGCTGCATCGCCCCGCCCTGATCCGCCTCGCCGCCGGCGCCCTGCGCGACGGATACCGCGATCGCGCCGATCACGATGTGGACGATCCCGAGGACCACGTAGCCGATGCGGGCCACGATCTCGAAGATGCGCGAATTCTGCGCTGCGCTGGCAGCGGACTTGCCGGTCGACGATGCCGATGATGTCATGCGCACAGCGTAGTGAAAGCGCCCCGCTCGGCGGCAGGGGTACGACGGAGGTTGCGTCCGGCTCCGAGGGGGTGCTACGGCGCGACGGCGACGCTCGGAGCCGCTCGGCGTTCGCGAACGGGACCATCGGCGTTCACCTCCCGGTCGACGGCGATCCTCGCGCCGGTCACCCGTCGCCGCGAGGCTCGCCGCATCCGCCGACCCGCGTCGCGCATGCGCGCCAGAACGAGGAGCTGCCATGGCCCTGCCCGAACTCCGACTCTCCGTCGTCGACCACGCGAAGGGGAAGCGCTCGCCGGTGACGTGCCGGCTGAAGTGCGCCGACGCGTGCCTCGGACCGGAGTGCAACACCTCGGCGAACCCCGAGTTCCGCGCGCTCGCGTCGACCGCGCTGTCGCGCAGGTCCGTCCTCGGCCTGGGGGCCGCGGGCGCGATCGCGATCGGGCTCGGCGACGCCCTCCGTGCGACGTCCGCGCAGGCGATCCCGGGCGTCGCCTCAGCCGCGGCATCCGGGCTGCCGTTCGCCCCCATCGCCCCGGTCGCCTCGACGGTCGACGAGTTCACCGTGCCGACGGGCTACCGCTGGCAGGCGCTCGTGCGCTGGGGCGACCCGATCTTCTCCGACGCCCCGGTCTTCGACCTCGCGAACCAGACGCCCGCGGCGCAGGCGCGGCAGTTCGGGTACAACAACGACTACCTCGACGTGATCGCGGACGAAGGCGGGCTCACCGGCGTCCTCGTGGCGAACCACGAGTACGTGAACCCCGGCATCATGTTCCCGCCGACGGGCGACCCCGCCGAACTGCGGACCCGCAGCGAGATCTTCAAGATGGCCCAGGGGATGGCGGTCGTGGAGGTCGAGCGCGACGCGGTCGGCGGTCCCTGGCGGATCGTCGTCGATGGGCGTCGGAACCGCCGTCTGACCGTCGAGAGCGAGTTCGAGCTCACCGGTCCCGCCGCCGGCTCCGACCTGCTCACGACCGCGGCCGACCCGACGGGTCGCATCGTGCGCGGCACCCTCGGCAACTGCGCCGGCGGGACGACGCCGTGGGGCACCGTGCTGTCGGGCGAGGAGAACTTCAACGGCTACTTCTCCGCACCCGCCGATACGCCCGCGCGAGCGCGGTACGGCTTCCGCCAGTCCGCGACGTCGACCGGCTGGGAGACATGGGACCCTCGATTCGACGGCACCGCGGCCGGGTACGCGAACGAGGCGAACCGGTTCGGCTACATCGTCGAGATCGACCCGCAGGACACGGCCTCGACGCCGGTCAAGCACACCGCGATGGGACGCTTCAAGCACGAGGGCGCCAACGTCCACGTCGCCGAGGACGGCCGCGTGGTCGCGTACATGGGCGATGACGAGCGCGGCGACTACCTCTACAAGTTCGTGTCGAAGCACCGGTTCAACCCGAACCGTGCCGACGCCGCGGCGCGGAAGCAGAACCTTCGCCTGCTGAGCGAGGGCGACCTGTTCGTGGCCCGGTTCTCGGGCAACTCTCCCGCGGCGGAGATCACGGGGACCGGGGCGCTGCCGACCGACGGCGCGTTCGACGGCTCGGGGGAGTGGGTCGCCCTGACCCGCAACGGCCGGAGCGTCGTCCCCGGAATGGCGATCGATGAGGTCCTCGTGAACACGCGCCTCGCGGCGGACCTCGTCGGCGCGACGAAGATGGACCGCTGCGAGGACGTCGAACCGCACCCGACGACCGGCAGGGTCTACATCGCGTGCACCAACAACACGCGACGCGGCCTCGACTACGCCGTCGACGAGGCGAACCCCCGCGCGACGAACCGCGATGGCCACGTCATCGAGCTCACCGAGCTCGACGGGCAGGGCGGCACGCGCTTCGCGTGGAGCATCCTGCTGCTGTGCGGCGACCCGGCCGGAATCGGGCAGACCTACTTCGCCGGGTACCCGAAGGAGCTCGTCTCGCCGATCTCCTGCCCCGACAACGTGGCGTTCGACAGCGAGGGCAACCTGTGGATCTCCACCGACGGCGCCCCGTCGACCATCCGCCGCAACGACGGCCTGTTCAAGGTGCCGCTCGAGGGCGCCGAGCGCGGCCGCGTCCAGCAGTTCCTCTCGGTGCCGCGGGACGCCGAGACCTGCGGTCCCGTCATCCGCGCCGAGGAGGGGATGGTCCTCGTCGCCGTGCAGCACCCGGGCGAGGACGGCACGTTCGCGTCGCCCACGTCCCTGTTCCCGGACTTCGGTTCGACCGCCGACGGCGGCGTGGTCGCGCCCAGGCCCTCGGTCGTGCAGGTCTGGAGGGCCTGAGCGGTCCGGACCCGGGCGGGGGGGGGGGGGGGGGGGCCCCCCCCCCCACCCATGTCACCACCGGATTCTCCGCCCCCCCCCACAACCCAAGACACACAGCCCCCCCCTCTAACCATAGCAAATTAGGCAGAGAAG
>NZ_JBRBDK010000005.1:0-288896 GCF_052805135.1 Agromyces arachidis | reverse complement strand
GTCGGCGGTGCCTTTTTGTTTGATGAGTATGGAGTAAAGGCGAGGGGGGGGGGGGAGGGTGGGGGGTCTCTCTTATTTTTGTGGGGGGGGGGGGGGGGCTGTCCCCCCCCCCCCCCCCCTGGGCCCGGTGTCCCGGTGCGGCCGCACGTTCAGTGTGCGCGCGGCCGCACCGGATGGGAAGGATCAGCCGTTGAGGATGTCCTCGATCTTCTGGTCGGCCTCCTCGGCGAGCGCCTGGACGTCGCCGCCCTGCGCGATCTTCACGAAGAGGTCCTGCAGGATGCCGGCCGCCTCGACGTCGGCCCACTTGGGCGAGGCCGGGGTGAGCTTGGCGTTGCCCGCGGCGGCGGCGATCGCCTGCGCGACGTCGTCGGTGCCGAGGGTGTCGGCGAGCGAGAGCTTGGCCGGCACGAGGCCGTTCTCGCCGTAGATGGTCTGGAACTCGTCCGAGAGGATGATCTCGAGCGCGTCGAGCGCGAGCTCGGGGTGCTTCGAGTTCGCCGAGATGCCGATGTTCGAGCCGCCCGCGAACACCTGGGCCGCGTCGCCGTCGGCGCCCGGGAGGGCGTAGACGCCGAGGTTGGCCTCCTCATCGGGGCAGCCCGGCGTCTCGGCGTCGGCCGGCGCGAGGATCGACCACTTGACCCAGCTCGGTGCCGAGAGCTGCAGCGTGGTGCCGTCGCAGTAGCCGACCTGGGGGTTGGTCTCGTTGCCGTCCTTCGGCGCCAGCGACGCCGCCGTCATGACCTGCTGGACCTGCTCGAGGCCGGCGACGGACTCGGCGCTCGAGAGCTGCGCGTCCCACTCCTCGCCGTCAGGCACGGCGACCTCGCCGCCGTTCTCCCAGATGTACGGGAGGGCGTTGTACCAGTCCTGCCCGGGCCACCAGATGCCCGACTTGCCCGGGTTCGCCGCGGCGAGCGCCTCGCCGTTGGCGACGTACTCGTCGAGCGTGGTCGGCACCTCGAGCCCGGCGGCCTCGAGGGCGTCCTTCTTGTAGAACACCAGGCGCGCGCCGGAGTACAGCGGGGCGGCGTAGAACTTGTCGTCGTACGAGCCCGCCTCGACGAAGCCGGGGAGGAGGTCGTCGCCGCCGAGCTCGTCGTAGTGCTCGGTCAGGTCCATGAACGCGCCCGCCGACGTGAACGCCGAGGCCTGGGTGTTGCCGACCTCGACGATGTCCGGGCTGTCGGAGCCGGAGAGGCTCGTGGTGAGCCGGTCGACGAGGCCGTCCCACGACTGCTCCTCGATGACCAGCGTGGAGCCCGGGTGCTCCTCCTCGAACGTCTCGACCAGGTACTCGCGCGCGGCGTCGGGCGTGTCGGTGCCGACGAGCCAGACGCGGATCTCGGCGCCCTCGTCGGAAGCGGCGTCGCTTCCGGAGGTGGCGCAACCGGCGAGGGTGAGCGCAGCAGCGGCGCCGAGCGCCACGATGCCGAGTTTCCTCATTGCAGGGTTCCTTTCGGTGGGGAGGGGATGGAAGCGGGGCGCTGCCACCCGTGGTGCGGGGCGGGTCTCTACGAGACCCCGAGCTGTCCGGACAGGACCATGACGGCCGCGCCGCGCAGGACGATGTCCTGCCCGTGCGCGGTCATGCGGAGCCTCAGTTCCCGGTGGTGTTCCGTCATCGTCCGGTTCCGGACCGTCTCTGCGGCCGCCTCGAGCAGCGGGCCGTCGAGCAGTTCCGCCGGTCCGCTGAGCACGACCTCGGAGAGGTTCAGCGCACCGACGACGGGGGCGAGCACGATGCCGAGGCGCCGGCCCGCTTCCCGCAGGGTCTCTTCGCGAGCGGATGCCGCGGCATCCGCGTCGCCGAGCCGCTCGAGCTCGGCGGTGAGCCGGGGCACGGCGAGCCAGGCCTCGAGGCAGCCGTCCTTGCCGCAGGCGCAGCGCGGACCGCCGTCGGTGCCGACCACGACGTGGCCGATCTCGCCCGCGGCGCTGCCGGTGCCGAGCACCGGGCGTCCGCCGACGATGAGGCCGGCGCCGACGCCGTGGCCGACCTTCACGAGGATGAGGTCGCCGGGCGCCGACGCGTGCTCGGCGAGCACCGCGACGTTCGCGTCGTTGGCGACGTGCACGGGCAGGTGGAAGGCCGCCTGCAGCCGCTCCTGGAGCGGGAGGTCGGTCCAGCCGAGGTTCGGAGCGGAGTGGACGACGCCGTTCGGGCCGACGACGCCGGGCGATCCGACGCCGATGCCGAGCACCGGGGCGGTGGTGAGGGCGAGCAGGCCGTCGAGGAGCTCGGCGACGAGGTCGACCGCCCGCTCCCCCGCGGCGCCGTCGAGGGCGACCTCGGCGCGGGCGACCGTCGTGCCGTCGAGGTCGAGGACGGCGCCGCGGAACCGCGTGTGCTCGGAGAGGTCGAGGGCGACCACGTGGTGGCCGGCGCGGTCGATGTCGATGAGCGTCGCGGGCTTGCCGGGGCGGGCGTCCTCGCGCTGGCCCAGCTCGACCACGAGCCCCTCGCCGATCAGTTCGGCGACGAGGTCGGAGACGGTGACGCGCGTGAGGCCCGTCTCGCGAGCGACGTCCGCCCGGCTCTGCGCGCCCAGGGTGTAGAGCGTCTGCAGGACCAGGGAGCGGTTGTGGCTCCGGGCGTGCTCGGGGAGCACCTTGCCCGACGTGCGGAGGGCGCGCCCCGCGAAGAGGTGGCCCGGGGCCGCAGCCGTCGCCGTCCCTGCCGGGCGCTCGCCGCCGAGTGCCATGCCTGCGGGCGCCTGCCCGGGTGCTGCTTCCGTTGCCGTCACGTTTGTTAGTAAACCTTACGAACAAACACGGCGCAAGCATTCCGCCGTTATTCGTTCAGCTTCTTTACAAACCCGTGACCTGGTGGCGCCCGGCCCGCTCGCACCGCGGCGGCGTGCCCGCTCAGCGGTGCGCGCGGTCCGAGTGCGGGGTTCCGCTCGACGCCGCGGTCGCGCCCATGCCGTCCGGTCCGCGCGCGTCCCGGCGGCCGCCGATGGCGCGGAGCGCGGCGAGGATCGCGATGAGGTCGACCACTTCCTGCAGCAGGGCGCCGACCGTGGCGGGGATGAACCCGAAGGTGGCGACGACCATGAGCGCGATGCTCACGGCGATGCCGAGCCAGATGCTCTGCAGCGCGATGCGGACCGTGTCCCGCCCGATCTCGACCGCCTTGGCGGTTCGCGAGACGTCGTCGACCAGGATCACGGCGCTCGCGGACTCGCTCGCCGCCGTCGCGCCGCGCGCGCCCATCGCGATGCCGACATCGGCCGCGGCGAGCACGGGCGCGTCGTTGACCCCGTCGCCCACCATGACGACCGGGCGCTCGGCGATGCCGGCGACCTCCGCGACCTTGTCGGCGGGCAGGCACTCGGCGTGCACGCGCTCGATCCCGAGTTCGGCGGCGATGTGGTCGGCGGTCGCCTGCGCGTCGCCGGTGAGCATCATGGTGTGGTGCACGCCGAGCTCGTCGAGTCGGGCGAGCGTCGCTGCGGCGTCGTCGCGCAACCGGTCGCGCGCGAGCAGCGCGCCGGCGTAGGCGCCGTCCACGGCGACGTAGACGGCGAGTTCGCCGGGTGCGATCTCCGTTCGCCGAGCGCCCGGTGCGTGCTCGGCGACGAACGCGTACTTGCCGACGACGACCTCGCGGCCGTCGATGCGCGCGACGACGCCGTTCGTGGCCGCCTCGCGCGCGGTCGCGGCCTCGCGTGGCCGGATGCCGCGCTCGGACGCGGCATCGATCATCGACGCCGCGAGGACATGCGACGAGTACTGCTCGGCCGAGGCGACGAGTCCCAGCAGCTCGTCCTCGCCGTAGCCCGCCTCGGGCCGGACGGCCACGAGCTCGGGCGAGCCGTGCGTCAGCGTCCCGGTCTTGTCGAACACCGCCGTCCGGGCGCGCGCGAGCAGTTCGAGCACGCCGCCGCCCTTCACGATCACCCCGTTGCGTGCGGCGCGACTCATGCCGCCGATGAAGGCCACCGGCGCCGCGATGAGCAGCGGACAGGGCGTGGCCAGCACGAGCACCTCGGCGAAGCGCACCGGGTCGCCGGAGATCCACCAGGCAGCCCCCGCGAGCAGGAGCGAGAAGACCGTGAAGGGCACCGCGTACCGATCCGCCAGCCGCACCACGGGCGCCTTGCTCGCCGCGGCCTCCGCGACGAGCGCGACGATCTGCTGGTACTGGCTGTCGGCCGCGCGGGCGGTCGCGACGATCTCGACGGCGGCCGGGCCGTTCACCGACCCGGAGAGCAGCGGGTCCCCTGAGTGCTTCTCGACGGGGATGCTCTCGCCCGTGATCGAGGACTCGTCGACGGACGCCTCCTCTGAGCGCAGCGTGCCGTCGACGGGCACGATCTCGCTCGGCCGCACGAGCAGCACGTCGCCGGGCTCCACCGCGTCGACCGGCACGTCGACGAAGTGGTCGTCGACCACGCGGTGCGCGCGTTGCGGCGCACGCGTGAGCAGCGCGTCGAGTTCGCGCTTGGCGCGCCGGTTCGCGTAGTCCTCGAGTGCCTCGCCGCCGGTGAGCATGAGCACGACGATCAGGGCGGCGACGTACTCCCCCACCGCGACCGTGGCGACGATGGCGGTGACCGCCAGGATGTCGAGCCCGAAGTGCCCGCGCAGGATGTCGCGCACCATGCCGACGGCCTGCCAGGCCGCGACGCCCAGCGCGTAGACGCCGAACACCCAGGCGACGAGCCACCCCTGGCCCGAGAGCGCCAGCACGATGCCGACGAGCCCGATCGCGATCGTCAGCGAGACCGCCGGGTAGCGCCGGATGAGACGGATGCCGCGGGCCATGCCTCCATCCTCGCCGATGCGACGCGAGCCGTCACCGCGGTGGTCCCGGAAACGGCGAAGGGCCGGATGCCATGCGGCATCCGGCCCTTCGGACGGTTCGAGCGCGGCGGCTCAGGCGGCCAGGCGCGCCTTGAGGTTCGCGTCGATCGTGTCGAGGAACTGCTCGGTCGTCTGGAACTCCTGGTCGGGGCCGACGAGGAGTGCGAGGTCCTTCGTCATGGCGCCGGACTCGACGGTCTTGATGACGACGTCCTCGAGCGTGTGCGAGAAGTCGATGAGCTCCTGGTTGCCGTCGAGCTTGCCGCGGTGCGCGAGGCCACGCGTCCAGGCGAAGATCGAGGCGATCGGGTTCGTCGAGGTGGGCTTGCCCTGCTGGTGCTGGCGGTAGTGGCGCGTGACCGTGCCGTGCGCCGCCTCGGCCTCGACGATGCGGCCGTCGGGCGTCGTGAGCACCGAGGTCATCAGGCCGAGCGAGCCGAAGCCCTGCGCGACCGTGTCGGACTGCACGTCGCCGTCGTAGTTCTTGCAGGCCCAGACGTAGCCGCCCTCCCACTTGAGCGAGGCCGCGACCATGTCGTCGATCAGGCGGTGCTCGTAGGTGATGCCGGCGGCGTCGAACTTCTCCTTGAACTCGGTGTCGAACACCTCCTGGAAGATGTCCTTGAAGCGGCCGTCGTAGGCCTTCAGGATCGTGTTCTTCGTCGAGAGGTACACCGGGTAGTTGCGGGCGAGGCCGTAGTTGAGCGAGGCGCGCGCGAAGTCGCGGATCGACGCGTCGAGGTTGTACATGCCCATCGCGATGCCGGAGCCCGGGGCCTGGAAGACCTCGAACTGCTGCGGCTCCGAGCCGTCCTGCGGGGTGAAGGTCATCGTGAGCGTGCCGGGGCCGTCGAACTTGAAGTCGGTGGCGCGGTACTGGTCGCCGAACGCGTGGCGGCCGACGATGATCGGCTTGTTCCAGCCGGGCACGAGGCGCGGGATGTTCGAGATGATGATCGGCTCGCGGAAGATCACGCCGCCGAGGATGTTGCGGATGGTGCCGTTCGGCGACCGCCACATCTTCTTCAGGCCGAACTCCTCGACGCGCGCCTCGTCGGGCGTGATCGTCGCGCACTTGACGCCGACGCCGTGCTTCTTGATCGCGTTGGCGGCGTCGACGGTGATCTGGTCGTCGGTCTCGTCGCGCTTCTGGATCGAGAGGTCGTAGTACTCGAGGTCGACGTCGAGGTACGGGTGGATGAGCTGGTCCTTGATGGCCTGCCAGATGATGCGGGTCATCTCGTCGCCGTCGAGTTCGACGACGGTTCCTTCGACCTTGATCTTCTTCAAGGGGCGGTCTCCTTGGGATCTCGTGGGATTGCTGGAAAAGCGAGGAAGTCTCGGGGGTGTCCGACACGCCGTCTGCCAGCTTAGCGCGTCGCGGGAATATCTCGACATCGAGAGAACGGTTCGCCTTCCCGGCGCGCCGATCGACGGGTTAGGCTGCCTTGCATGGCTGAGCTGCGACTCGAAGAACTGAACGCGACGAACGTGGTTGCCGCGAACAACCTGTCGCTGAAGCCGGGGCAGGAGCAGTTCATCGCCCCCGTGACCTACGCCGCCGAGCAGGCGGTCGTGAACCCCGCGACGGCCTGGCAGCGGGTCGCGCTGAACGACGACAAGGTGCTCGGCTTCATCCACGGCAACTTCGACCCCGACAACGAGCACGAGGAGTTCCGGGCCTGCATCTGGCGCATCAACGTCGACGCCGAGGCGCAGGGCAAGGGCGTCGGCCGGTTCCTCGCGCACGCCCTCGCAGAAGAGGCGAAGCGCCGCGGATTCGACCGGATCACCGTGCTCTGGGAGCCCGGAGCAGAGGGGCCCGGCGAGTTCTTCCACCGCATCGGATTCCACGACATCGGCGAGACGCAGTACGGCGACGTGATCGGCGCGCTCGAGCTCGCGAGCTGACCGGGCGACCGGCCCGGGGGGCCGAGCGGATGCCGCGGGCCGACGGCTTCGTCGAGGCCGTGCTCGCCGTCGTCGAGGACATCCCGCCGGGGCGGGTCATGACCTACGGCGACGTCGCGGCGACCCTCGGCTCTCGTGGTGCGCGGGCCGTCGGGCAGGTCATGGCCCGGTACGGCCATGCCGTGCCCTGGTGGCGCGTGGTCCGCGCCGGGGGCCGGCCTCCGGCCGGCCACGCCGATGCGGCGCGGGGCCACTACGACGCCGAGGGCGTCCCGCTGCGCCCCGCCTCGGACGACGACGGGTACCGCATCGACCTGGCGGCCTGCCGCTGGGACGGATGACGGTGCCGCGTCACCCGTCGAGCGGCGTTCCGATCCCGCCGGCCGGGACGCCCGCCGCGCCGGGCACGTCGGCCTGCCGCTCGACCGGCTCGACCGCGACGAGCAGGGCCGACCCCGAGGCGGCGGCACCCTCCGTGGCCGGGGCGTGCAGCGGCATCCGCACCGTGACCGTCGTCCCCGACCCGGGCGGGCTCACCAGTTCGAGCGTTCCGCCGACCGCCTCGATCCGGTCCGCGATCCCGAGCACGCCGGACCCATGGTCGAGCGACGCACCGCCGACCCCGTTGTCCCGGACCTCGATGGCGACCTCGTCGTCCTCGATGCGCGCGCGCACCCAGGCGCGCGTCGCCTGCGAGTGCTTCGCGATGTTGGCCAGCGACTCGGCGATGGCGAAGTAGGCGGTCGACTCGACGAGCTCCGGCAACGCCCCGTCGGCCTGCACGTCGACCTCGACCGGCACCGGGCACCGCCCCGCGAGCTCGGGCACCGCGAGCGCGAGCCCGCCTTGCGAGAGGAGGCTCGGGTGGATGCCGTGGGCGAGTTCCCGCAGCTCCTTCAGGCCCTGGTTGAGCGTCGCGATGGCCCCCTCGAGGTCCTCGGCGAGCGCGTCCTGGCCGGAGGCGCGGGCGGTGTTGGCCGCGAGCCGGAGCCGCATCCCGAGCGAGACGAGCTGCTGCTGGGCGCCGTCGTGCAGGTCGCGTTCGATGCGCCGCCGCGCCTCGTCGCCGGCCTCGACGATGCGCTGGCGCGACTGGCGCACCTGGTCGAGGGTGCGCTCCAGGTCGGAGCGGAGGCGGCCGTTGTCGACCGAGAGCCGCAGTGCGCTCGAGACCCCGTCGAGCAGGCGCATGTTGTCGGTGAGCACCTTGTCGTGGCGGATCAGCGCGATCGGCAGCCCCGACGGCGAGGCCACCGGCAGGATGCTGTGGCCGCGGCCCTCCTCCTGCGAGTCGATGAGGTGCCCGGCGGCGTCGACGTAGCGCCCGCGCTCCTCGTCCCACCAGAAGACCCGCACGCTCTCGTCGCGGAGGGTCCGCGCGAGCGATTCGGCCCAGAGCGCACGGTCGGCGCCCTCGCGGGTGATCCGCATCAGGTCGGCGACTCGGGCCCGCATGTTCCGGGTGTGCGAGATGCCCGCGACGAAGGTGACAGGCACGGCCGCCATGGCCAGGAGGGCCACCGTGTCGATGACCATCCCCGTCGAGGTCGCGGTGATGTAGCCGGTCGCCTGCACGGCGATCGCGACCGCCCAGGCCAGCAGCGAGATCGGCATGAGGAACGCGATCGTGCGAGCCGGAACGCTGCCGCGGACCCAGCGGACGAGGAGGCGTCCGGCGATGAGCAGTGCGAGCCCGACGCCGACGACCCGGTAGCCGTAGTCGAGCACGGCGAAGAGCACGGGCGCGTCGGCGACGCGGTAGGCGTTGGGCGCGCAATCGCACGGCACGGCCTCCGGCCCGGCGAGGGCGAGCACGGCCACCAGGTTGACCACCGATGCGCCGACCGCCGTCCGCGCGATCACCCGGTCGAGCCGGTCGCCGAGCCAGCCCCGGGGGTAGACGAGCACGAGCAGGCCGGACACGACGGCCCAGACCAGGTCGATGCCGCGGACGAAGGGCCAGAGCCATCCCATGTCGCCGATGACCGCGTAGATCGACTGCGGGATCCAGAGGAACACGAACAGCACCATCAGGCGCGCCGGCACGTCGTTCGGCCCGATGGACCAGGCGATCGCCGCGCACGCCGCGAACACGATGGGCACCGTGGCGTGCACCGTGACGTAGGCGACCTCCTTCTGCTCCGCGACCGGCGTCGCGAGGAAGCCGGCGACCTCCATCCACAGGCTGAAGGCGACGGCGACGATGAGGACCGCGGCGCGGATCGCGATGCGGCGGCGACGCTCCTGCACGCTCACCGCGGGGTCCTAGCGTTCGCCGAGGAGCGTCAGCACCGCGAGCACGCGGCGGTGGTGCTCGGGCGACTCCTCGAGGTCGAGCTTCTGCAGGATGCTGCGCACGTGCGTCTCCACGGTCTTCAGCCCCAGGAACAGCGTCTGGGCGATGCCGCCGTTGGAGTACCCCTGCGCCATGAGCTCGAGCACCGACCGCTCGCGCTCGGTGAGACGCGCCAGCGGATCGTCGGCGCGGGTGCGCTTGACCAGCTGCTCGACCACCTCGGGGTCGACCACCGAGCCGCCCGAGGCGACCGTCTGCACGGCGCGCACCAGGGTCTGCGGTTCGGAGACGCGCTCCTTCAGCAGGTAGCCCGTGCCGCTGCCGGCGCCCATGACCCTGAGCGCGTACTCGGGGGTGGCGTACATCGACAAGAGGAGCACGCCCAGGTCGTCGCCGCGTTGCCGGATGTGCTCGAGCGCGACGATGCCCTCGTCGCGGTGCGTGGGCGGCATGCGGATGTCGAGGATCGCCGCATCGAGGTGGTCCCGGTCGAGGACCTCGAGCAGTTCGTCGGCCGTGCCGACCGAGGCGACGACCTCGATGCCGCCGCCCTCGAGGACCTTGGCGATCCCTTCGCGCAGGAGCAACGCATCGTCTGCGATCGCCACTCGCAGGCGTGCCTGCTCACCGGACTGCTCCAATGCCACCCTCCAGTCGAAGGCGTGCGTCAGTCGTCGACGTCCATGCGCCGCCCATCGTGAGGCTACCGCGTTCGGAGGGGGACCGGGGCATCCCCGTTGTGGGGGTATTCCGACACGACCCGCCCGCGGGCATGCGGCGGCGCCGGGCGGCATGCCACGCTGGGATCGCCGCGCCCCCTGACGACCGCGCGGACGACGAGGCGCCCCGGGCGCCCGGACACCCGAGGAGCGCCATGCAGCCGAACGATCCCGCCCAGGTCACCGATGCGGATCGCCGCGTCCGGCTCGTCCCCGTGCCGGCGGGATCCACCGTCGAGGCGATGGCGGCCGCCCGTCACGCGTCCCCCTCCTTCAACCGGACGTTGCGGATCGCACTCGCGATGCGCGGTGGAGTGAGCCTCGCGGTGTGGATCGGCGGCGCCGTCGCCGAGCTCGACCTCATCCGTCGCATCCGCCTCCACGACCAGGACGGCGAGACCCTCGCGTTCGTGCCCGAACCCGCCGGACGGCCGCTCACCCCGCCCGTCCTGGCCCGCCTCCAGGCGTACGCCGAGATGCTCGACGCGGCCGGCTACGACCGCGTGGAATTCGACCTGCTGGCCGGGGCGAGCGCCGGCGGATTGAACGCCGTGGTCTACGCCGTCGCGCAGCGCGCCGGCACCGGACTCGATCGCCTGCTCGAGACCTGGGGCGAGGTCGGCGGCTTCTGGGGCCTGCTGCACCCCCCGGGCGCCCGCAGCATCGTCGCGCTCATGCAGGGCGACGGCTACTTCCGACCGGAGGTGCTGCGCGCCCTGACCGACTTCTACGAGACCGGCGAGCGCCACGACGACCTCGTCGCCGACTTCGTGAGCGTCGACCTGTCCGCCACCGTGATCGACGGCGACGACGAGTACGAGGAGGACGCCAACGAGGGACGCGGGCACTTCCGCTTCATCGGCAGCGACGAGCACCTGCTCGACAACCGGATCCCCCGCCGCGACGACGGGAACGACCGCACGCGCGACCTCGACGACCGGGCGAGCCTCGAGCGACTCGCGCTCGCGGCCCGCTCCACCTCGTCCCTCGCGGGCGGATTCGAACCGGCCCACATCGACTCCTCGAACGGCGCCGCCGGCGAACCCGAGACCGCGGCCGACCGCGGGATGCGCTTCGCGTTCGCCGCCCACCGCGAGGAGCCGGGGACCCCCTACCGCATCGTCGACGGGGCGGTCTTCGACAACGTGCCCATCGAGCGGGCGCTGCGATCGGCCCGGACGCGACTCTCCCGCCGACGCGCCGACCGGGTCATGCTCTTCCTCGACCCCGAGCCGGACCCGCCCGTCGGCGGGGCGACCAAGTGGGACGCCGACGCCTCGCGCTTCTTCCGCACGCTGCGGGCCATGGTGTCCAAGCAGATGCGCAGCGAGTCGGTGGCCCGCGAGGTGGCCGAGCTCGAGCGGTTCAACGGCGAACGGCTCGTGGCCGCGGCTCGGCTCGCCGAGGCCGCACCGCTCGTGGCGAGCGCGCCCTGGACGTCGGAGGCCGTCCAGGCGCGTCGCGTCGCCTACGTGCGCGCCCTCGCCGCGGACCTCGCCGACCACCTCTCCGAGACGATCTCGGCGCCGAGCCTCTGGCAACTGAACTCGTCGCTGTCCACGCGCCGTCGCTACCGCCCGATCCCCCGGCATCGCCTCGTCGCCCTGGGGCCGGTGCTCGACCGGCGCTTCGCCGCGCTCGGGGTCGCGGACACGGCGAGGGTCGCGAAGTCGCCGCTCGCCCTCGCCGATGCCGCCAATTGCGTGCTCGGCTGGACGAGAGCGCTCGAGACGATGCACGAGCGCGAAGGTGCACGTCAGGCCATCCGGCTCGGCGAGGTGCGGGACACCGCCTACGCCGTGCTGCGGGTCGCGACCGAGTGGCGCGACGAACTCACGGCGCGCGTGCTCGACCTCACCGATCGGGCCGCGGCCGGCGGCGGCACGCCGACCACCGCCGAGATCGACGGCTGGGTCGACGCGTGGCTCACGTCGTCCGGGCGCCTCCCGACCTTCGAGGAGTGGACCAAGCTCGACAACGCGGTCGCCCGCCTCCGCATCACCAGCGTCGGCATCGAGCGCGAGGCCGCGGCCGGGCGCCGGACCATGTCGACGACCTGGGCAGACTCGGCGTGGCGCCCGCTCGTCGCGATCACGTCGCTGGCTGCGGTCGACCTTCCGCCGCTCTACCACGCCGCAGGCATCCCCGCGGCGCTCTCGCACGTGCGGTACTGGGCGATCGGGGTCGACGAGGAGCCCGACTCCCCCGCCGAATTCGGCGCGCTCATGGCCGATCGTCGGTACGCCGTCCTCGGCCGCGCGCTCCGGTCGCCCGGGCTGGGCGTGGACGAGGTGGCCGATGCGGTCAGGTTCGCGGCGGAGCATCCCGTCGTCGACCGCGGGGCCAAGCTCGCCGGCTACGGGTTCGGCAACTTCTACGGCTTCCTGGCGAAGGAGTGGCGCGTCAACGACTGGTGGTGGGGCCGGCTCGACGCCGCCGCCGGACTCGCGCGCTTCTTCACGTCGCTGACCCCGGAGCGCGTTCGAACGGATGCGGCAGTCCGCCTGCTGCAGGACGCGGTGCTCGCCGAGGCCGACGATCCCCGCCACGTCGAGACCGGCCTCTCCCCGCTGGAGCCCCGACCCGGAGCACGGCCCGAGGCCGCGTCGCCCGAGAGCCGGGCCGCCGCGGCATCCCACGACGTGGAGGGCACGACGGCGCTCGCCGATGCCGCCACCGCGGCGACCGACGCCGCCGAGCGCCGCGCGCGCCTGCGCGCCGGCACCGACTCCGTGGTGAACCTCACGCCGTCGTACCGCTTCGCGATCGCCTCGCGGGCCGTGCGGCTGCTGGTCCGCGTGCTCGTCCAGCCCGTCGGCACGCCCATGCGGATCGCCGCGCAGGCGATCCTCGCCCTCCTCCGCCCGCTGCTCGTCGCGGTCCCGGCGATCGCGGACCCGCCACGGCTCGCGCTCATCGCGGGTTTCGTCGCGGCCGCGGTCTGGCCGCTCACCTGGCAGCCGCTCGGCGACCTGCCGCCCGGGTGGTCGGTCGTGGTCGCCGTGCTGGCGATCGCGGCCGCGATCGCCATCTGGGCGGCGGTCGTCGGCGTCCAACGCCGCTGGCACGCGGTCGCCGTGGAACTCGGGGGCGCGCTCGGCCGCGAGGCCGAGCAGGCCCGCGTCGCAGCCCGGGGCCGCGCCTACGTCATGGCGGGCGTCGCCACCGCGAGCCTGGTCCCGCTCGTCATCGCGTTCCTGCAATGGAACTTCCTGCTCATGGTGCTCGGCATCGGGGTCACGGTCGTGCTCGGCGTCATCGCCCGTCGCCTGGCCTCGGCCTCCCGGCGCGCCGCCGTACCAGGCCGCGACCGTCGCACCATCACGATGCTCGTCGTCTTCGGCGTGCTGGGCGGCCTGCTGCCGCTCGCGCAGCTCTGGCTGGACGCGGTCGGCGAGCTTCCGCCGTTGCTGGCCCCGTCCGGCCTGCTGAACCTCGCCGTGCTGAGCGCCGGCGCGGTCGCCGTGACGATCGCGCTCACCGTCGACTGGCTCCGGATCGGCGCGGACCGGGCGCAGGTCGCCGCGACCCGGGGCGTCAACTGGATCACGGTCACCCTGGCCTCCGTCGGCATCGCCGCGGTCGCCGCCTGGATCGCCGACGACTTCGCCACGGCGGGCATCGCGCCGCTGCTCGCCGACACCGTGACCGCCGGGGTGTTCCTCGTGGTCTGGGCCTTCCTGCTCTGGGTCATGCCCGAGTGGGTGCGCGACGTGCCGCCCATCGCGGACGAGGTGCAGCGGGCTCCGCTCGGGTAGCCGAACGCGGATCTCAGGGGTCGCCCCGAACGGTTCGAGGGGTGCATCCGGATTCCGGGCGCGCGACGCGCTGCCACGCTCGGAGCATGTCGCACGGCACTGGCGGACCTCGCACGCGGCGCAGCCGCGTCGCGACGTGGGTCGCGCGGTACCTGCCGCTCGAGGTGCTCGGCACCGTCACCGCCGTGGCCGGGTCGTGGGCGGCGTACGAGGCGAGCGGATCGATCGTCGTCGCCGCGATCGCCGGCACCGTCGCGGAGGGCGTCGGCTACTACGCGCTCGTCGTCATCCGCGGGATCCGGGACCATCTCGCATCGCGCCGCGTCTCCCGGCTCGCGCACCCGGCCGCCCGCGCCGGGCTCGCGTGCGCGCTGACCGCGCGCGGCATGATCGCCGAGTTCGGACCGGCCGAGGTGCTCGACACCCTCCTGGTGCGGCCGGCGCTCCTGGTCGCCGCGGCCGCCTGGCTCGGGCCGGACCCGATGGCCTGGCTCGCCGGCAAGCTGGCCGCCGACGCGGTGTTCTACGCCGTGACGATCGCGTCGTTCGAGCTCGGCCGCCGCATCATCCTGCCGGACGGCCGATCGGGCCTCCACGGCGCTGCGGGCGGACCGAAGACGGCGCCCGCCGGCCCGAGCCCGGCGGTGGTCCCATGAGCCTGCTCACCCGCACCGGCCCGCGCCCGGTCGTGCCCGCCGCCGCACCCGGCCGGCCGCGCACCGCGCCGCGACTGCGCCACGGTGCCGACGCCGTCGCGGCCGACCCCGACCTGCCGCACCGCGAACGCGTCCGCCGCGAGCTCGCGGCCGATGCGCAGCGCATCGGCCTCGGCGCGCTGGTCCGCCGGCACGGGTCGCCGCTGCTCCTGCTCGACCTCGACCGCGTCGCCGGGCAGCTGCGGGAACTCCGACGCGAACTGCCCGACGTCGGCATCCACTTCGCCACCAAGTCGCTCCCGCACCCCGCCGTCATCGACGCGGTCCACGCTGCCGGCGCCTCGTTCGAGGTCGCCTCGCGCGGCGAGGTCGACCTGCTCGAGCGACGCGGGGTCCCGCTCGCCCGATGCCTGCACACGCATCCGGTGAAGACCGTCGCCGACGTGACCAGCGCCTACCTCCGCGGCATCCGCACCTTCGTGGTCGACAGCCCCTCCGAGATCGGCAAGTTCGCGGGCCTGCCCTGCTGCGAGGTGGGAGTGCTCGTCCGGCTGTCCTTCCCGAACCCGGCGGCGAAGTCCGACCTCTCGTCGAAGTTCGGCGTGGCGCCCGAGGACGCGCCGGCACTCGTCGAGCGGTGCCTCGCCGCTCGCCTGCCGGTGCGGGGGTTCACGTTCCACGTCGGCAGCCAGACCACCTCGGCCGAGCCCTGGCTGCGGGCGATCGCGACCTCGCTCCGCCTGATGCGGGAGCTCGAGGCGCGCCACGGCATCCGCTTCGAACTGCTCGACCTCGGCGGGGGCTTCCCGGTCGCCTACGACGAGCCCGTGCCGTCGCTCGGCGTGCTCGCCCGCGGCATCCGCACGGCCCTGGCCGCCGTGCCCCCGCACGTGCGCGTGGTCGCCGAACCCGGGCGCTTCGTCGCCGCCCCCGCCATGACGCTCGTCTCACGGGTGATCGGCACCGCCGATCGCGCCGACGGACGATGGCACCACCTCGACGAGGGCGTCTACGGCGCCTACTCGAACATCATCGCGGAGGACGTGCATGCGCCCGTGTTCGCCGCGACCGAGCTGGGCCTGCCGCCCGCCGGCGACGCCGCGGACGATCGCGCGGCGCGGCGGGTGGTGACGCGCACGCGCGTCCCGGTGACGCTCGCCGGCCCGACGTGCGACAGCGTCGACGTGGTCGCCCGGCACCTGCCGCTTCCGCCGCTCGCCGACGGCGACCTGCTGGTCTCGCCGATGATGGGCGCGTACACCTGGGCGACCGCGACCGGCTTCAACGGCATCGCGCCGACCCGCGTCGTCGTCCTCCCCCGCGCGTGACGCCGTGGCGGGCGGATGCCGCGGGCCGGGCCCGCGGCATCCGCCGCCCGTCAGACGAGCGAGTCGCGCCAGGCGGTGTGCAGCGCGGCGAACCTGCCCTCGCCGGCGACGAGCTCGGCGGGCGAGCCGTCCTCGACGATCCGGCCGTGCTCCATCACCAGCACGCGGTCGGCGATCGCGACCGTCGACAGGCGGTGCGCGATGATGATCGCCGTCCGGTCGGCGAGGAGCGTCTGCAGTCCCTGCTGGACCGCACGCTCCGACGGGATGTCGAGCGAGGACGTCGCCTCGTCGAGGATCAGCACCGCAGGGTCGGCGAGGAACGCCCGCGCGAACGAGATGAGCTGCCGCTGGCCGGCCGACACCCGCCCGCCGCGCTTGTTGACGTCGGTGTCGTACCCGTTCGGCAGTCCCTCGATGAACTCGTGGGCGCCGACCGCCCGGGCGGCGGCGACGATCTCGGCCGCGGTCGCATCGGGCTTCCCGAGCCGGATGTTGTCGGCCACGGAGCCCGAGAACAGGTAGGCCTCCTGCGTGACCATCACGATCGCGCGTCGCAGGTCCTTCGGGTGCAGGCGCCGCAGGTCGACGCCGTCGAGCTCGACCACCCCGTCGCTCGGGTCGTAGAACCGCGCGACGAGCTTGGCGAGCGTCGACTTGCCCGCCCCCGTCGAGCCGACGAGCGCCACCGTGCTGCCGGCGGGGATGTCGAGGTCGAACCTCGGCAGCACCACCCGCTCGGGCGTGTAGGCGAACTCCACGCCCTCGAACCGGACCCGCCCGTCGGCCTGCCAGAGGTCGACCGGATCGCGCGGATCGGGCACGCTCGGGTCCTCCTCGAGCACGCCGGAGATCTTCTCGAGGGCCGACGACGCCGACTGGTAGCCGTTGTAGAACACCGCCATGTCCTCGAGCGGGTCGAAGAAGCGGCGCGTGTACAGCAGTGCCGCGAGCAGCACGCCGATCTCGAGTTGCCCGTCGATGACCCGGAGGCCGCCGACGAGCAGCACGATCGCCACCGCCACGTTGCCGATCAGGATCAGCCCGGGGTCGTAGATCCCGAACAGCTGGATGACGCGCGCGTTGACCTGCCGGTAGTCCTCCACCAGGCCTCCGAACACCCGCTGGTTGCGGCGCTCGGTGCGGAACGCCTGCACGGCCCGGATCCCCGTCATCGTCTCGACGAACTGCACGATGAGGTTCGCCGAGGCCGTGCGCGAGCGGCGGAAGAGCCGCTGCGACCGGCGCTGGAACCATCGGGTGAGCAGCGCGAGGGGAATGAGCGATCCGGCCAGCACCAGCCCCGACACGGGGTCGAGCAGCACCAGCGCGACCCCCGTGAACCCCATGTAGAGCGCGCCGCGGACGAGCGAGTTCACCCCCTCGTCGAGCAGTTCCCGGATCGCGTCGAGGTCGCTCGTCTGCCGCGAGATGATGCGACCGGACGTGTAGGACTCGTGGAACTCCAGCGAGAGCTTCTGGGTGTGCAGGAAGATCCGCGTGCGCAGGTCGATCAGCACCGCCTGGCTGATCCGTGCCGCGAGGCGGATGTACCAGGCGATGAGGAACGCCCCGACGATCCCGGTGAACAGGTAGGCGAAGCCGGCGAGGGCGGTCGGCATCCACTCGCCGCGCACGAGCGCCGGCAGGCCGGTGTCGATGCCGTACGCGATCAGCGCGGGACCGGCCACCTGCGCGAGCGTGGACACGAGGACCACCGTCATGGTGAGCCAGAGCGTGCCGCGCAGCGGCCGGAGCAGCGAGCGCAGCAGTCGCAGCGACCGGCGGCGGATGTGCGCGGACTCGGCCTTCGTGAAGTCGTGGCGTTCCTCGCCGGCGACACCGGTGACGCTCATCGGGCCACCTCCTCTCGTTCGACGGGTTCGTCTCGGGCCTCGATGCGGCCGCCCGAACCCTCGCGCCGCTCCCGTTCCTCGTCGACGAGGCTCGAGACCACGAACCGGTAGTGCTCGCTCGTCGCGAGCAGCTCGGAGTGGGTGCCGACCGCGCTGATGCGGCCGTCCTCGAGCAGCGCGACGCGGTCGGCGAGCATGACCGTCGACGGGCGGTGGGCGACGATCAGCGCGGTCGTGCCCGCGAGCACCCGCCGCAGCTCGGCCTCGACCCTCGCCTCGGTCGCGACGTCGAGTGCGGAGAGCGGGTCGTCGAGCACCAGCACCGCCGGGTCGGCCGCGACGGCGCGCGCGAGCGCGAGCCGCTGCCGCTGGCCGCCGGAGAGGCTCATCCCCTCCTCACCGACCATCGTGTCCAGTCCGTCGGGCAGGCCGTGGGCGAACCCGGCCTGCGCGATCCGGATGGCGTCGGCGAGCACGCGTTCCGCCTCGGCCGCCACGACGGGGTCGGATGCCGCGTCGCCGGTCAGGTCGGGGCGTCCGAGCAGCACGTTGTCGCGCACCGACGCCGAGAACAGCGTGGCATCCTCGAAGGCCATCGCCACGTGGCGGCGGAGCTCCTCCCGGCTGAGGGCGCGCACGTCGACGCCGTCGAGCTCGACGGCGCCCGCGGTCACGTCGTACAGGCGCGTGGCCAGGGCGGTCATCGTGGTCTTGCCCGAGCCGGTGAGCCCGACGAGCGCCATCGTCTCGCCCGGTCGCACGACGAGGTCGACCCCGTCGAGCAGGTCGCCGAAGCGCTCGGGCGAGTCCTGGTAGCGGAAGTGCACGTCCCGGAAGGCGAGCTCGCCGCGCGGCCGCCCGATCGACGCCGGCCGCTCGGCGTCGACGATGTCGTTGCGGGTGTCCATGATGTCGAAGTAGCGGTCGGTCGCCGCGCGGGCGTCGAGCGTCCACGCCAGCAGGAACCCGATCGACTCGATCGGCCAGGCGAGCACGCCCGCCGTCGCGAAGAAGGCGACCAGCTCGCCGACGGTGAGCCGGTCCTGCGCGGCGAGCCAGACGCCGAGCGCCAGGCATGCCGCGAGCGCGACCGCGGGGATCACGATGAGCCAGAACCAGATCGCCGCCTCGAGCCGGCCCTTCTCGAGCTCGGTGGAGCGGAGGGTCTCGGCGCGGGCGCGGAACGTCGTGAGCGCGTGCTTGCCGCGTCCGAACGCCTTGAGCACCCGGATGCCGTGCACGGACTCCTCGACGGCGGTCGCGAGGTCGCCCTGCTGGTCCTGGCTCCGACGCGACACCTCGGAGTACCGCCCCTCGAACCGGTAGCCGATGACCCAGAGCGGCAGGGAGCCGACGAGGAACGCCAGGCCCAGCATCCAGTTCATCGACACGAGGATGCCGATGCCGATGACGATCACCACGAGGTTCGCGGTGAGCAGGACGAGGCCGAACGACATCCATCGGCGGATCAGGTTGAGGTCGCCCATCGCCCGGGACAGCAGCTGGCCGCTGGGCCATCGATCGTGGAAGCCGACCGGCAGGTCCTGCAGCTTCGCGTAGAGCGCGTTGCGCATGGCCGCCTCGACGCGCGTGCCCGGTCGCAGCACGAACCAGCGGCGCAGCGCCACGAGCAGCGCCTCCACGATCCCGAGCGCGAGCACGAGCAGCGCCAGCGGCACGACGGATGCCGCGTCGCCGTTGCTGAGCGGGCCGTCGACGATCGCCTGCAGCACCTGCGGGATCGACAGCGCGACGAGCTGCGAGACGAGCGACGCAGCCATGCCGGCGAGCAGCCACGGCATCGCGGGCCGCGCGAACTCGCGCAGGCGCAGCAGCGCCCGCACCGTCCCGGTGCGCGTGGCGTGCGGAGGGGTGGGCTGGGAATGGGTGGCGGTCACGCCGGGTCCTTCCGGGTGCGCGACGGGTCGCCGGCGAACGGGACACGTCGAGGGAGGGTGGAGGCGCGCGTGGAGGCGCGCGGACGAGGGGCCGCGGATCGCGCTGCTCGCGGTGAGGGCCGGCTGCGTGCCGGCGGACGGTCCGGGTCGGCGCTAGCCGATGCGGTCCGTGACGGGCGACGGAACGGCAGGACCGAACGCCGCGACCGTACGGGCGAGAGTGTCGGTGGTCTGCATGTCGTCCTCCTGCGTCGTTGTCACGAACCCACGGCCGTGCGGACGGTTCCCCGCGCAGCCAGCCTTTCAGAGTACGGCTCGACGAGCCGATCGCGCAAGAGCGGATTCGTGCGAACGGCGCGCCCTCAGCGGACGCGCACCGACAGGCAGGTCACGCAGCCCTCGAGCTTCTCGAACTCGCCGATGTCGACGGTCACGACGCGGTAGCCGAGGTCCGAGAGCAGCTCGGCGGTGCGCGGCGCGGACGCCGACATGAGGAGCGTCTCGTCGGAGAGCAGCACGACGGCGACGCCCTCGGCCTCCGGCACCGCGAGGAACCGCGGGAACAGCGACGTGGTCTCGAGCAGGTCGGGGTGGCCGATCACGGTGCCGTCCGGCAGCGCCGTCGCCGCGCTCTTCAGGTGCAGCGCCTTGGTCATCGGGACCGCCACGACGGTGTACCCGCGCGGCGACAGGATGGCGCGGAGCTGGCGGATGCCCTCGGCGTTCGTCCGGCCGGACGCGCCCACGTAGACGGTGCCGCCCACCTTCAGCACGTCGCCGCCGTCGAGGGTGCCCGGCGCGGCGATGCGCGCGATCGAGACGCCCGGGATGGCGCGCACCGCGCGCTCGACCGCCTCGACCTCCGCGGTGCGCGACTCCGCACCGGGATTGGCCAGGACGGCGAGGTCGCCGAAGAAGACCACCGTGTCCTCGATGAAGACGGAATCGGGGAGGTCGGGCGCCGCGTCGACCTCGACCGTGTCCCAGCCCTCGGCCACGAGTGCGGCGCAGTAGTCGTCCCATTGCTCGTCGGCACGCGCGGTGTCGACGGGTCGCCGCTCGAGGTGGGTGAGCTGGCCCTCGGCGAGGTTGGACGCGGGGATGCGCACCAGCGCGATCTTGCGGTGGAGTCGCCGCGGCCGGCGTCGGACCACGGCGCGCTCGACGCGCGGAGCGAGGAACACCTCGGCGAGCACGGCCGCGACGATGAACGCGAGGTTGATGCCCACGAGGGAGCCGAGCACGACCGAGAAGACCTGGCTGCTGACCTCGATGCCGCGGGTGAGGACGTTCGTGCTGGCCGCGAGCAGCGAGGCGAGGACGGCCGACGTGAGGCCGACGAGCGCGGCGAGGAACCAGGCGCGCAGCGCACCGGCCGCGTTGGCGACGCAGAGCAGGGCCCAGAGCGCGAGCGCAGCGAGCCCGAAGTAGCCGACGGCCTGACCGAACACCGCGGGGCTCTGCCCCTGTGCGATGGAGGTGGCCAGCACGCCCGCGGCGAACGCGACGAGCGCGACCGCCGCGGCCGACGCGATCACCGCGACGCTCCGGCGTGCCACCGTCGCCTGGGCCGGCGACCGGTCGGGGGCGGCCGGGATGCGGATCGCGGGGGGCGTCGTCATGGCGCCAGCCTATCGGGGCGCGCGGCGGACACGGCCGCGGGCGCCCTCGTGGAGCGGCGCCCGCGGCCCGGGTCCGGGGCCGGTCGACGTGGGGTGGATCAGCGGGCGGCGGCCAGGCGCGCCTCGGCGAGGCGCTCCGCCGCGTCGAGCGTCGTGATGCCCGCGGCGTCCGCGTCGCGCAGCACCGCGCCGACCACGTCGCCGATCCCGGCGATGCGGCGGTCGAGCTCCTCCTGGCCGATGCCGGGCGTCGACGCGAGGTCGAGGTAGACCACGCCGCCGGCGTTCACGACGAAGTCCGGCGCCCAGACGATGCCGCGACCGCGCAGGAGCCGGGCGACGTCGCGCTCGGCCAGCTGGTTGTTCGCCGCGCCCACCACGGCGCGCACCCGCAACTCCTCGACCACCCGGGGCGTCAGCACGCCGCCGAGGCCGCACGGGACGAACAGGTCGGCCTCGACCCGGTGCGCGTCGACCGGCGGCACCCACGTCGCGCCGAGCTCCTCGGCGAGGGCGCGCTTGGACTCGGCGACATCCGTCACGGTCAGGCGCGCGCCGCCGGCCGCGAGGGCGCGGGCGAGCCGGCCGCCGACCTGCCCGAGTCCGGCGACGACGAAGTGGCGGCCCGCCACGTCGCGCGATCCGAAGACGTGGTCGAGGGTGGCGAGGATGCCGGCGTGGACGCCCGCCGCCGTGGCATCCGCCGGCTCGCCGACGCCGCCCTGCTCGGCGGGCAGGCCGCAGACGTGCTCGGTGCGCTCGTGCACGACCGCCATGAGCTCCGCGCTGGTGCCGACGTCCTCCGCGGTCATGTAGGCGCCGCCGAGCGACTCGACCGCGTCGCCGAGGTCGAGCATGGCGTCGTGGCGGCGCGCCTCGTCGAGGATCTCGCCGGCGGGGATGCACACCACCGACTTGCCGCCGCCCCGGGCGAGGCCGGCCGCCGCGTTCTTGAGGGTCATGGCGTGGGAAAGTCGCAGGGCGTCGGCGAGCGCGTCGGTCCACTGCTCGTAGTGCCAGACGCGGGCCCCGCCCAGCGCCTGGCCGAGCGCGGTGGAATGCACCGCGACGACGATGGTGAGGCCCGATCGCGGACCGCGCGTGATGAGCACGCGCTCGTGGTCCGGTGCGTCGACGGGAAGTGCGGCGTGGACCTCGGGGGACGGTGCCGGGTCGTGGGTGATCGTCATCGATCGGTCTCCTTGTTCATCGCCTTGTGGGCGTGGCTGTGCCGGCGCTTCGTGGGCGCCTCGCCTCCAAGGGTACTCCGGCGCGGATGCCGCTCCGGGCACGTTCGACGGCCCGTGACGTCAGTGGAAGAAGTGCCGCTCACCCGTGAAGTACATCGTCACGCCGGCGGCCCTCGCGGCGGCGACGACCTCCTCGTCCCGGACCGACCCGCCGGGCTGCACGACGGCCGTCACGCCGGCGTCGAGCAGGATCTGCAGCCCGTCGGCGAAGGGGAAGAACGCGTCCGATGCCGCGACCGAGCCGGCCGCACGATCGCCCGCGCGCTCCACGGCGAGCCTGCACGAGTCGACCCGGTTCACCTGCCCCATTCCGACGCCGACCGAGGCGCCGCCCGAGGCGAGCAGGATCGCGTTCGACTTCACGGCACGGCACGCGCGCCACGCGAACTCGAGGTCGGCGAGGGTCGCCTCGTCGGCCGGCTCGCCCGCGGCGAGCGTCCACTCGGCGGCGGGCGCGAACGAGCGGTCGGCCTCCTGCAGCAGGAGCCCGCCGGAGACCTGCCGGATCTCGGTGACGGGCGGCGTGAAGCCCTCCGGCAGCTCGAGCAGGCGGAGGTTCTTCTTCTGCGTGAGGACCTCGACCGCCTCGGGCTCGAAGCCGGGCGCCACGAGCACCTCGGTGAAGATGCCGGAGACCGTCTCGGCCATCTCGCGCGTGACCGTGCGGTTCGCGGCGATCACGCCGCCGAACGCCGACACCGGGTCGCACTCGTGCGCGCGGCGGTGCGCGTCGGCGATCGGGTCGGCCGCACCGGGTGCCGCGACGGCGATGCCGCACGGGTTGGCGTGCTTGATGATCGCCACGGCCGGCGCGTCGAAGTCGTAGGCCGCCCGCACCGCGGCATCCGCGTCGACGTAGTTGTTGTACGACATCTCCTTGCCGTGCAGCTGGCGGGCCTGCGCGATGCCCGGGCGACCGCCGACGGCGGAGTAGCGCGCCGCCCGCTGGTGCGAGTTCTCGCCATAGCGGAGGTCGGCGTCCTTCGTCCACGCCGCACCCACCCACGCGGGGAACGGCGACTCCTCGCCGGGCTGGTCGGGGGCGACGGCGCCGCCGATCCAGGAGGCGACCGCGATGTCGTAGGTCGCGGTGTGGCGGAACGCCTCGCGCGCGAGGTCGCGGCGCTGCGCGAGGGTCGTGCCCCCTGCACGGACGGCCGAGACGACCTCGTCGTACCGATCGGGCGAGACGACGACGGCCACGTTCGCGTGGTTCTTCGCCGAGGCGCGCACCATCGCGGGTCCGCCGATGTCGATCTGCTCGACCACCGCGTCGGGCTCGGCGCCCGAGGCGACGGTCTCGACGAACGGGTAGAGGTTGACGACGACGAGCTCGAACGGCCTGATCGCCAGTTCGGCCAGCTCGCGCTCGTGGTGGTCGAGGCGCAGGTCGGCGAGCAGGCCCGAGTGGACGCCCGGGTGCAGCGTGCGCACCCGACCGTCGAGGTGCTCGGGGTAGCCCGTGACGTCGGCGACCTGCGTCACTGGCAGGCCCGCCGCCGCGATCGCGTTGGAGGTGCCGCCCGTCGAGACGATCTCGACGCCCGCCTCCACCAGTGCGGTCGCGAGCTCGACGAGCCCGGTCTTGTCGCTCACCGCGACGAGGGCCCGGCGCACGGGCACGACATCGCGTTCGCGGTAGAGGCTCGGGTCGATGCGTGCTCCGCTCATCGTGCGGCGATCTCCTTCAGGTCGATCTTGGCGTTGGCGATGTCGAGCACGGCCTGGATGAGCAGGCGGCGCTCGACGGGCTTGATGCGGTCGTGCAGCGTGGCCTCGGTGTCGCCGGGCAGCACGGGCACCCGCTCCTGCGCGATGACCGGCCCGCCGTCGACCGAGTCGTCGACGACGATGAGGCTGGCACCCGTCTCGGCGACGCCGGCGGCGAGCGCGTCGCGGACGCCGTGGGCACCCGGGAACTCGGGCAGGTACGCGGGGTGCGTGTTGACGAGGTTCGGGCTGAACGCGTCGACGACGGCGGGCGGCACGAGCCGCATGAGCCCCGAGAGGATGACGAGGTCGGGCTCCCAGCGCCGGACCTGCTCGATCAGCGCGTCGCCCCAGTCGTCGCGGGAGTCGTACGCGGTGAACGGCACCGTGAACGCCGGGATCCCGAACTCCTCGCCGAGCGCCAATCCCTCGCAGTCGCGGTCGGCGCCGATGGCCACCACGCGCGCGGGGAACTCGGCGTCCTCCGACGCCTCGAGCAGGGCGCGGAGGTTCGAACCCGTGCCCGAGATCAGCACGACGAGCTTCAGCACCCTATGAGGGTACCGGGCGCGCGAGCGAGCGGATGACACGGCATCTCGCGCTCGGCTGCGCAGGTCGTTCGCGGCTGCTGCCGCCGCCGGGCCTATCCGACCGGGAACGACTCCTCGTCGAAGGGTTCGCGCGGGGCATCCTCGATCGCGGCCAGCGCCCTGGCGCGCGCGGCGAACATCCCCGCCACCGCGCCCACGCCGACGCTCGCCGCCGCCGCGGCCCCGACGAGGAGGGCGTCCGGTCCGACCTCGGCGAGCCGTCCCGGACCGGCGGCACCGCCGGACCAGGCCGCGAACACGCCGAGCAGCAGCCCGGCCGTCGCGCCGGCGCCGAGGCCGGACGCCAGGGTCGCCCACCAGGGGGCGTCCTCGTGCACCGGGACGGATCGCGCGACGGCGATGGCGCCCGCGAAGCCGAGCAGCACCGGCAGCGCGAGCCAGAGGACGCCGAGCGGAGCGCCCTCCGGCGGCAGCGCGCCGAGCAGCGGCAGGCCCGGCACGGGGCCGATGAGCGTCACGCTCGGCGACACGGACGTGCCCGCGCCCAGCGCGAAGCCCGGCCCGAGCAGCCACGACGCCGCCCACACGACCGCGTTCGGCACGAGCGCGAGCTGCACCATCGTGATGGTCGCGTCGCCGTCGATCCCGGCGCCCAGCGCCTGGTAGAGGCCGACGATCGTCGCGTGGTCGAGCACGATACGCACCACCACGAGCACGGCCGCGACCGCGATCACCCCGAAGGCGGCGCCGAGTCCCGCCCGGACGGCCGACCGGGTCCCGTCGAGCGCCGCGGCCGGCAGCCGCAGCACCCGTTCGCGGACGGCGCTGGTCGCGAGATCCGTCGTCCATCCCGCGCGTGCGAACGCGCGCACGACGCCCACGAGCGTCCCCGCGGCCATCACCAGCGCGGGCATCAGGATCGACTGCCACCACGACGGCATCGCCGCGGGCGACGCGGCGAACGCGCCGAGCGCTCCGCCGAGGCCGCCGACCGTGAGGGCGGCCGCCGCGACGCCGACGGCGGGATCGCCGCCCTCCGTGGCGCGGCGCCCGATGCGCATGCCGAACGCGAAGGTCAGCACGGCGAAGCCGAGCAGGGCGATCGAGACGGTGAAGGGGTCGGCGGCGCCGTCGAGGCCGATGCCCGCCGCGGTCGCCGCGTCGAGCCGCATGACCACGTCGACCCCGTGGCCGAGCAGCCAGACGTCGGATGCCGCGCGGAACACCGCGTCGATCGGGGCGGCGAGGTCGAAGGCGATCGCCCACAGGAGCATGAGCGGGACGAGCGCCGCGCCGAGTCCGATGAGCGTGGAGACGGTCGCCTCGAGGGCGGCGAGCAGGGCGATCGTGGTGCGTCTCATCGCACTCGACCCTATTGCGCCGCAGCGGGATCAGCCCGGAGGACGTGCGGAGTCGGGGCGAGCCGCCACCCCCGCATCCGGTCCCGTCGCGGGCGGGGCGGCCGAGTCGTCGACGCCCCGCGCGGCGACCGCCTGCGGCACCGCCTCGCCCTCGGGTCGCCGGAGCAGCTCGACGAGGGCGACCGCGACGAGCGCGAGCACCACCGTCCACACCACGGTCGACACCTCGATCGGCCGGTTGAAGAGCAGCACGAGCGACGCGACCGCGGCGATGGCGACGTACGCGACCACGCGGTACCGGTGCAGCGCCTCGCCGAACCGGCCGGTCGTCACGCCGTGCGCGCCGGCCGAGCGCCGGACGGCGCCGAATCCGTCGTCGGCGAACCCGCGCACGGCGCGTGCGGGACGCCATGGCCCGGAGAGCCAGGCGATGAGCGCGACCGCGACGGCCAGCACCGTCAGCGCGGCGATGGTCGAGATCATGAGCTCGGTGAGCCCGCCGTAGATCGCCTCGGCGGCGCCGGAGGGCATGATCGAGGGACTGACGGTGGCGACGAAGAAGAGCCGGCCCGTGCCGAACCCCGCGAGCGTGAGCAGCATGGTGAGCGCGAGTCCGCCCGCCGCCCAGACGAGGGCGGCGCTGCGTCGCTTGGCGACGAGCACGCCCGCCGCGAGCAGCACGAGCACCAGCACGGGCAGCCAGGTGCCCACGGCGACCGCGAGCGCGTACACGGTCTGGAGCAGGACGAGCGAGTCGACCTTCGCGACGACCACGCTGCGTTCGATCACCGGGATCGCCGCGGCGAACCCGACCCCGCGTTCGGCGAGCCGCGCCTTGACCTCCTCGATGATCGGCCCGAGCTGGATCGACAGGCTGCCGTCGTCGCCGATCGCGAGCGCGGCGTCGGGATCGCCCTGAAGGGCGGCGATGAACTGGCGATGGCTGGCCCGGAGGGCGGTGGCGAAGACCTGCTCGAACGCGTCCGACGAGACGACCCGGTCGACGGTCTGGGCCAGGAGCGAGCTGAGCCCCTCCGCTGCCGGGCCCTCCAGCAGGCCGAGGGCGTCGTCGGCCCGCGGGGGCAGGTCGAGCGAGCGGATGCCGTCGAACACGTCGGACGTGAGCTGCGGGATGTCGACCTGCTCCTCGATCGCGTCGGTGACCTGGTCGCCGATGAAGGCCTGCACCGCCGGGTCCTCGCCGATCGGGGCGAACGTCGCGACGAAGCGCTCGGGGTCGACGAGCTGCAGCCGGGCCCAGGCGCTCACCACCGCGATCGGCGCGAGCAGCAGGCCGACCAGCACGAGGGCGACGGCACCGATGGTGCGCCCACGGCGCCGGGATCGCCTCGGCGGCGCCGGCGCGCCGGCCGCGACCGACTCCCCGGTCGTCGCGCGGAGTCGCGCGTTCTCGGCCTCGAGCTCGGCGATGCGCGCCTTGAGCCCGTCGTCACCCGTCACGTCGGTCATCGCCCGCTCCTTCGCGATCTCCCTCGACGCACGCTACCGCGAGCCGCGGGCCCGAAGGGGACGATGGTCCCCCGGCGCGTCGGATCCGCCGCGCCGCCGCCGGAGCGCCCCGGTCAGTGGACGAACGCCTTCAGCAGCATCATCGCGAGCCCGAAGCCGGCGGTCGCGAGGGCGCCGACCACCTGCATGACCGGACTCGCGCCGCGGCGGCGGAACGCGATGAACCCGAGGACGGCCAGCACGATGACGCCGGCCCACAGCGCCGCCCACAGCGCCACCTGGTCGGGGACCGCTCGGGTCGCCCCGATCAGCAGGATGATCGACGGGATCAGCGCGGCGACGAGCAGGCCGAACGAGCGTCGCACCGAGATGCGGAACGCCTCCCCGAGACCCACCACCCGCTGCTCGTCCATGCCGTGGTGGGCGACGGTCCCGGCGTACACGTGCGCGGCCCAGAACACGAGGACCGTGATCAGGACGGTCCAGAACACCGACCACGAGCTGTCGCCGTGCGCGCCGGCGACGACGATCATGCCCGAGACGAGGATGACGCCGTACACCGACTCCTCGGTCACGAAGCTCGCCCGGAGGATGTGGACCGCGTCGCGCCGCTCGCTCATGCGGTCCATGCTGCCACGCGTCGAGCCGGGAGCGGCCCGGTCGGATCGCCGGCGGGGACGCCGACGGCCCCGCCGGCGATGCCGACGGGGCCGTCGTGCGGAAGGGCGCCGGGGCTCGGACGGCCCGGGCGCACCCGGGGCTGCTAGGCGCCGAGGCCCTCGTACACCTCGCGCAGCAGGCGGGCGGTCTCGGACGGGGTCTTGCCGACCTTCACGCCCGCGGCCTCGAGCGCCTCCTTCTTCGCCTGGGCGGTGCCGGCCGAACCGGAGACGATGGCGCCGGCGTGGCCCATCGTCTTGCCCTCGGGCGCCGTGAAGCCGGCGACGTAGCCCACGACCGGCTTGGTGACGTTGGCCTTGATGAAGTCGGCCGCACGCTCCTCGGCGTCGCCGCCGATCTCGCCGATCATGACGATGGCCTTGGTCTCGGGGTCGGCCTCGAACGCGGCGAGCGCGTCGATGTGCGTCGTGCCGATGATCGGGTCGCCGCCGATGCCGATCGCGGTCGAGAAGCCGAGGTCGCGCAGCTCGTACATCATCTGGTACGTGAGCGTGCCCGACTTCGAGACCAGGCCGATCGGGCCCTTGCCGGTGATGTTCGCCGGGGTGATGCCGACGAGCGACTCTCCGGGGCTGATGATGCCGGGGCAGTTCGGGCCGATGATCCGGGTCTTCTCGCCCTTCTCCTTGGCGTGGGCCCAGAACTCGGCCGAGTCCTGCACGGGCACGCCCTCGGTGATGATGACGAGGAGCGGGATCTCGGCGTCGATGGCCTCGACGACGGCGTCCTTGGTGTAGGCCGGCGGCACGAACGCGATCGACACGTCGGCGCCGGTCGCCTCCATGGCCTCGGCGACCGTGCCGAACACGGGCAGTTCGACCGGGTTGCCCTCGGCGTCGGTGTGCAGGACGGTCGTACCGGCCTTGCGCGCGTTCACGCCGCCGACGACCTGGGTGCCCGCGGCGAGCATGCGCGCGGTGTGCTTGGTGCCCTCGCCGCCGGTGATGCCCTGGACGATGACCTTGGAGTCCTTGTTGAGGAAGATCGTCATTTTCCCGAATCCTTACTTCGCGGCGTTCGCGAGCTCGGCGGCCTTGTCGGCGCCCTGGTCCATGTTCTCGGCGAGGGTGACGAGCGGGTGCGCCGCCTCCTCGAGGATGCGACGGCCCTCGGCGACGTTGTTGCCGTCGAGGCGCACGACGAGCGGCTTGTCGGCAGCCGAGCCGAGCTCGGCGAGCGCGCCCACGATGCCCTTGGCGACCTGGTCGCACGCGGTGATGCCGCCGAAGACGTTGACGAACACCGAGCGCACCTGCGGGTCGCCGAGGATGATCGACAGGCCGTTGGCCATGACCTCGGCCGACGCGCCGCCGCCGATGTCGAGGAAGTTGGCGGGCTTCACGTCGCCGTGCGCCTCGCCGGCGTAGGCGACGACGTCGAGGGTCGACATGACCAGGCCCGCGCCGTTGCCGATGATGCCGACCTCGCCGTCGAGCTTCACGTAGTTGAGGTCGAGCTGCTTGGCCTTGGCCTCCAGCGGGTCGGCGGCGGCCTTGTCCTCGAGCAGTGCGTGACCCGCGTGGCGGAACTCGGCGTTCTCGTCGAGCGTGACCTTGCCGTCGAGGGCGATGACGTTCCCGTCCTCGTCGAGGATGAGCGGGTTGACCTCGACGAGCGTCGCGTCCTCGCCCGTGTAGACCTCGTAGAGCTTCACGAAGACGTCGGCGACCTTGTCGACGAGCTCGGCCGGGAAGTTCGCCGCGGTCGCGATCTCGCGCCCCTTCTCGGCGGTGATGCCCTCGTTCGGGTCCACCTCGATGCGCGCCAGCGCCTCGGGCTTCTCGACGGCGAGCTGCTCGATCTCCATGCCGCCCTCGACGCTCGTGAGCGAGAGGTAGGAGCGGTTCGCGCGGTCGAGGAGCACCGAGAAGTAGAACTCCTGGGCGATCTTCGCGCCCGCGGCGACCATGACGCGCTTGACGACGTGCCCCTTGATGTCGAGGCCGAGGATCGCCTTCGCGGCCTCCTCCGCCTCGTCGGCGTTCTTCGCGACCTTGACGCCGCCGGCCTTGCCGCGGCCGCCGGTCTTCACCTGCGCCTTGACGACGACCACGCCGCCCAGCTTCTCGGCCGCCGCACGCACCTCTTCGGGGGTGTCTGCGACGATGCCCGGGAGCACCGGCACCCCGTACTTCTCGAAGAGGTCTCTGGCCTGGTACTCGTAAAGATCCACGCTCTGCTTCCAATCGTTCCGCGGTTCGCGCGTAGGGATGGTGGGTGAGTGGGCCCGGATGACCTCTCGACGTCGAGATACCTCGATATCGAGATAACGGGCCGCGACCATGCTACCCCTCCGCCGTCGCGGGCCCGAACCGGGAGCGCCCGGGCGCCCGCCCGAGGCGGGTCACGGGACTTCCGGCCACTGGCGCGCGCTCCGTCCCGCTGCGAGACTGCCCTCCATGACGGAGCCCGCATCCGAACCGCAGCATCGCATCGATCCGCATGACGGCAAGGTGCACGAGAAGCTCAACTGGCTCCGCGCCGCCGTCCTCGGCGCGAACGACGGCATCGTCTCGGTGGCCGCGCTCGTCGTCGGCGTCGCCGCCGCGACCACCGACCTCGGGGCGATCCTCGTCGCGGGCGTGGCATCCGTCGCAGCCGGCGCCATCTCGATGGGCCTCGGCGAGTACGTCTCCGTCTCGAGCCAGCGCGACACCGAGCACGCCCTCATCGCCAAGGAGCGCGACGAGCTCGCGACGATGCCCGAGCAGGAGCTCGCCGAACTCGCCGAGATCTATCGGGGCAAGGGACTGTCGCCGGAGACGGCCGAGCGCGTCGCCGAGGAGCTCACCGCCCACGACGCGCTCGCCGCCCACCTCGAGGCGGAGCTCCACATCGCCGAGGCCGACGTCGTCAACCCGTGGCACGCGGCCTGGGCGTCGGCGGCCGCGTTCCTCGCCGGCGCGGTGCTGCCGATGATCGCGATCCTCCTGCCGCCGCCCGAGTGGCGGGTGATCACGACGTTCGCCGCGGTGCTCGTCGCGCTCACCCTGACCGGGTGGCTCTCCGCGTGGATCGGCGGCGCCCCGCGACTGCGTGCGGTGTCGCGAGTGGTGATCGGCGGGGCGCTCGCCCTCGCGGTCACGTGGGTCATCGGCGCCCTGCTCGGCGGCGCGGTGGCGTGAGGGCCGGGCCATGGCCGACGCGCGGATCGGCATCTCGGGCTGGCGCTACCGGCCGTGGCGCGGCGTCTTCTACCCGGTGGGCCTGCGACAGGCCGACGAGCTCGCGTACGCCGCCGAGCGCCTGACGTCGATCGAGCTCAACGGCTCGTTCTACTCCCTGCAGCGGCCAGGGAGCTGGCAGCGGTGGCGCGGCCAGGTGCCCGCGGGCTTCTGTTTCGCCGTCAAGGGACCACGCTTCGTCACGCACGTCAAGCGCCTCGTCGACGTCGAGACCGCGTTGGCGAACTTCTTCGCCTCGGGGCTGCTCGACCTCGGCGACCAGCTCGGGCCCGTGCTCTGGCAGCTGCCGCCGACGCTCGCCTACGACGCCGACCTCCTCGACGCCTTCCTCGCCCTGCTCCCCCGCACCCGAGCGGATGCCGCGGTCCTCGCGTCGCGCCACGACGACCGGATGACGGGCCGGGCGTCGTTCTCGCCGGACGGCCCGGGCGTCGGTGGCACCACGCACGTCCGCCACGCCGTGGAGGTGCGGCACCCCTCGTTCGAGGAGGCGGAGGACTCCTGGGCCGCGGTGCTCAGGCGGCACGGCGCGGCATCCGTCACGGCCGACACCGCGGGCCGGTATCCACGACTCGACCGGACCACCGCCGACTTCGCCTATGCACGGTTGCACGGCGAGCAGGAGCTCTACGCGTCGGGATACGACGACGAGGCGCTCGACCGATGGGCGGCCTGGGTCCGCGCCCACCTCGACGCCGGTCGCGACGCGTACGTCTACTTCGACAACGACGTCAAGGTGCGAGCCCCGTTCGACGCGATCGCGCTGATCGGGCGCCTGCCGCGGCCGCAGTCGATGCCGGAGGTTCCGGGGCGTCCCTGACGCCCGACGCCGCCCGCGGGTCTACCATGTGGCGCATCGGAGGCTGACGCCCGCACGCCGCAGGGAGGCGTTTCGCATGATGTCGACAGCGCACTCGGAACCCGTGCTCGAGCTCCGCATCCACGGGGTCAACAACACGCCGCCGCACGAGATGCTCGATCTCCCCGAGGACGACGTCGAACTCGCTTTCGGCGACGACCTCGGGAGCTTCTGGCATCCGACCGACGACGCCGTCGAGCGGGGCCGGGTCGACCGGGTGCAGGGCGAATCCTCGCGCGGCGTCGTCGCGCCGGACGAGGTTCCCCGCGGGCGGGTCCCCGACGGGATCCACCGCGAGACCTACTCGTGGGGCGGGATGGTGCGGACGGCGCCTCCGCAGTCCGGCTTCGGCGGCGTGGTGATCGCCGTCGTGGCTCGCGTGGCGTGGACGCTGCTGCTGCCGTTCAGCATCGCGAACGCCGCGATCTGGAGCTGGCAGCTCCCGTCACCGCGCGACGGGCACGGGATCCGCGTCGGCGCCGCGGTCATCCGCACGGCGTGCCTGACGCTCACCCTCGTGTTCACGCTCGCCCTCGCGTCGGTCGCGATCGACCTGTTCGCCCTGCAGTGCTTCCGCGGCGGCACCACCGTGTGCGTCCCGCTCGGCGAGGTCGGCGACACCTTCGCCGCCTGGAAGGACGAGCGGCGCGTCGCCCTCTTCTCCCTCCTGCCCGTGGTCGCACTGGTCACCGTGTTCCTCGTCTCGAAGCTGTCGATCCTGCGCTACAACATCGCGCGGCGCATCATCGGCGGCGACGATGAGGCCGGTGCGGATCGCCCGTTGCTCCAGGAGCCCAGGTTCTGGCTCTCGCGCACCGAGACGAACCGGCTCGCCGTCCTGCACCTCGCCGCGGGACTGGCGACGGTCTCGCTGGTGACGAGCTTCGCCTGGGCGAGCGACACCACGGGGATCACGCCGTTCCTCGCGGTCGGCTCGACCGCGGTGCTCCTCGCCTGTGCGGCGCTCGTGGCCGGCACCGACTCGACGCCCTTCGAGCGGACCGCGCCGAGCCGGCACCGGCTCCTGGAGCTGCTCCGGCGCGCCCCCGTGGCGCTGCTCGGGGCCGCGGCGGTCCTGTACGCCCTGCCGATGATCGTGCTCGCGTTCCACGGCGACATCCGCCTCGAGCCCCGGCTCATGGGCGAGGCATCCGACGGCGTACTGATCACCGTGCTGATCGTGGCGCTCGTGCTGATCGTCGTCGCCTGGGCGCTTCCCGCCGCGGACCGGGCGCGACGCGCCTGGCACGGGCGGGCGGCCGCGGTCTTCCTCACCCTCGGGCTCGCGATCGAACTCGTGCTCGGGTCCGTGGTCAACGTGCTCGTCGGCGACTGGCTCAACGGCCCGAGCGCCGCCAGCCGTCTCGACCAGCCCTATCCGGAGTGCTCCGGCGAGGACTGCCTGCCCCAGGAAATGACCATCGGTCCGTTCTTCGCGCCGTTCCTCGGCATGACGCTCGCGGCGATCGTCGTCGGCGCGATCATCGTCGGCGTCATGGTGGCGCTTCCCCGCGACGTCGGCGCGCGCGCGCCGAAGGTCTCGTTCGCGCGGGGCGACACCAGCCCCCGCGCCACGCTGACGACGCTCCTCGAGGGCGAGGTGCGGCGCAAGCGGGCGCTCGCGGCACGCCTGCACCTCGCCGAACCGGTCGTCGGCGTGCTGGCGATCGCGCTCTTCGTCGGCACCGTCGCGACCCTGGCGATGACGCTGACGCCGGGCCTGCTGCCCTCGCTCCTCCAGGCCGACGTCGCCCAGGCGATCAGCACGGGGTTCGCCCGGTGGATCAACGCGTCGCTGCTCATCTGGGTGGTGATCGGGCTGTCCGTCTCGGCCGGGCTGGTTCTCGGCGGTCGCCGTTCGTCTCGGCCGCTCGCGCTGATCTGGGACCTCGCGTGCTTCCTCCCCCGCGCCGGGCACCCCTTCGGCGCCCCGTGCTACACCGAGCGAGCGGTGCCCGAAGTCGCCCGTCGCATCCGCTGGTGGCTCGACCTGCCGCCGGTGGGCGACGGGTCGGGTGCGCCGCCGCGGCCGCGATCCGTGGTGGTCTCGGCGCACTCGATGGGGGCCGTCGTCGCCGTGGCGGCGCTGTACGCGCTGCGCAACGAGCCGTCCTGGGAGACCTACCGCGACCGGATCCACCTGCTGACGTTCGGCATCCAGTTGCGGCCGTACTTCGGCCGGTTCTTCCCCGAGGTGCTCGGCCCCGCGGTCATCGAGTCGGTGCCGTGCGGTCGCCCGAGGCCCTGGGCCCGCGACCCGTGGGCCTCGGCCGACCTCGGCGCACCGGGGGCGGCGGGCGATCCGGCCGACGAGGGGTTCCCCGCGCGCACGTGGGTGAACCTCTGGCGCCTGACCGACTACCTCGGCTTCCCGGTGCGCTCGATCGACTCGTCCGGCAACCGGCGCGACCGTTATGCCGAGGAGATCGACCTCAGCGGGTACGTCGGCGCGGTCGACATGCACAGCTGGTACTACCGCACGCCCGCGTACCACCGGGCCCTCGCCGACCTCACGCGGGAGCCGTCCGCCGACGCGGCCACCCCGGAGTCGCGAGCAGCCCGCCCTCCCGGGTGACGGCGAGCACGTCGACGTCGAATCGCGCGGCGATCGCATCGAGCGCGTCGAACCCGCCCGACACGATCGCGGTCGCGAGCACGTCGGCGGTGAGCAGGTCGCGAGCGGCGACGCTGACCTGGGCGAACGGCGTCGCGGCGAGTCCGGCGACGGTCCAGATGTGATCGCCGCGCTCCGCGCTCCCCGAGGTCGCCACCGCCCGACGGCGATCGCCGTCGAGGTCGACCCGGGCGAGCATCGCCCCGCGGTCGAGCGGGTCGACGATGCCCACGGCGAGCTCGCCGCCGCCCCCGACCAACACGTCGCCGCCGGCGCCGATCGCCCACCCCGTGCGGCCGGCCTCGTCGAGCGCGCGCCCCGCCTCCTCGGCGGCGAGCGCCTTCACGACGCCGTCGAGGTCGATGACGCCGTCGCCCCGGTGCGGCGTGAAGCTTCCCCCGGTCGCGTCGCGCCACCGCAGCGCGATCGCGTACGCGTCGCGGACCTCGTCGCCGGCCTCGGGAAGGCCGAGCTCGCCGCGGGCCACCCGGCTGAGCTCGGAGTCGTGGAGGAACAGGCTGCACCGCGCCTCCCAGCGCGTGAACGCCGAGCGGACGGCGTCGGTCGCCGCATCCGGCCCGGCGCCGTCCGTCCGTGCCGGGGCGCCGAGGCGGAGGCTCACGACCGTCCCCATCGCCTCGAACGCCATCGCCGCGGCGCCCACCTCAGTACCCTGCCTGGTCGAGGGCCGCCTGCAGGGACTCCAGGTAGGCCCGACTCGTGTAGGTCGCCCCGCCGACCATCGACACCGAGGCGGACTGCGCCTGGAGCACCTCGGATCGGAGGATGGGCGCGGCACGATTGCTGATCTGGACGCTGCGACCGTCGTGGTCGGTGAGCCGGAGCGCGGTCACGTCCTGGATCGTGCCGCCCGCGACCGTCACGCTGACCTGGACGTCGCCGAAGCGCGTCGAGACCGACGGCCCGGTGAAGGTGCCCCCGGCGTCGCCGGTCGAGGCGCTCGCGGATGCCGCACCGGAGGACGAATCGCCGGACGCCGAACCGCCGGAGCCCGCCGCGCCGGCCGAGGTCGCATCGTTCACGGCCGGAGCCGTGGACCCGATGGCACCGAGCTGCCATCCGCCCAGGATCGCCGCGGCGGAGGCCGCCGAGGCCAGGACCACCGCCCGCGCCCTCACCAGTCGAACCTCTCGTGATGGATCTGCTCGGGCTTCAGCCCTGCGGCGCGCGCTTCGGCGAGCACCGACTCGGACCAGCCGCGCGGACCGCAGACGTACAGGTCGCTCTCGGCGACGTCGGGCACGAGGGCCGCGAGCCCGAGCCCCTGTCGTTCGGCGGGCTCGGTGAGCCATCCTCGGCCGCGCCCACCGGGCACGGTGATCAGGGTCGCTCCGCGGCGGCGGCACAGCTCGCCGATCTCGTCGAGGAGCCACCCCTCCGCCGGTTCCCGAGTGCGGAGCACCACCGTGGCCTCACCCGGCCGGAAGCTCGCCGACTCGAGCAGCGACCGGATCGGCGTGACGCCGATCCCCGCGGCGACGAGCGTGAGTCGGCGCCGGCTCCGCGCGGCCTCGGTGAAGACGCCGTACGGCCCCTCGACGGCGACTCGGGTACCGCGGCGGATGCGGGCCAGACCCGCCGAGCCGGCGCCGAGCGCGCGGACGGTGATGCGCAGGCGGTCGTCGCGCGGGGCCGCGGACAGCGAGTACGGGTGGGCCTGCCACCACTGCCCCGGTGCCAGGAACCTCCAGATCATGAACTGGCCCCCGGTGGCGCGCAGCGCCGCGAGCCCCCGCCCGCGCATCGTGACGGAGACGACAGAGTCGGCCGGGTCGCCCACCGGAGCCACCGACTCGACGACGAGGCGGAATCGGAGGCTCGCCGCGACCGGAGCGACGACCCGGTACGCGACGACGGCCGCGAGCGTCGCGATCGTGACGGCCATCCAGTACCAGCGCTGCCACGTCCCCTCGCCGAACAGCCCGCCCGGCATGAACTGGTGCGGCAGCGCGGCCAGCACCGCGCCGTAGACGAGCAGGTGCACGAGGTGCCACACCTCGTACCGGAGCCTGCGGCGGACGACCACGAGCGACGTCACCACGACGACGACGAGGAGCGCGAAGCCGAGGACCGCCAACGGCACGTCGGGCAGGTTCCAGATCGCGACCGCCTCGGCGAACAGGTCGACCCCGTCCGCGGCGGCGTACCCGGCGAGCAGGAGCACGCCGTGGGCGACCAGCAGGTACAGCACGGGCTTGCCGAGCCGTCCGTGGAGCGCCATCGCCGCGTCGTGCCCGACGGCGCGCTCGATGAGCGGCACGCGCGCGGCCAGCAGCAGCATGACGAGGATGAGGTCGGTCGCCGCGAGGCCCGCGAGGATGCCGAGCGAGGTGAGCGATGCCCCGAGGCCGGCGAAGCGCGTGACGCCGCCCTCCGCGAGGAAGAGCGCCATGGCGACGGCGACGGAGGTCACCGCCATCGCCTGGAGGAGGTCGACGCGCCACATCCGACGGCCGGCCCGAGCGCGCGCCCCGGGCGGGAAGGGCCTGGGCCGGTGCAGGTGCCGGGCGTCGTGGACGAGGAATGCCATGACGCGATCGTGCGCCGGTCCGCTATCGGTCGGCTGGACTCCGGCTGTGAACGACCCGGGTCCCCTGGCGGCCGGGCCGCTGCGGCGCCGAGGGTCAGATCTTCTCGATCGGCGCGATCTTGATGAGGAGCTTCTTCTGCCCGGCGGCGTCGAACGCCACGTGCGCGATGCGCTTGCTGCCCTCGCCGGTGACCTGGCGAACGGTGCCCTCGCCGAAGTCGGTGTGCCGGATGCGATCGCCCGCCTCGAGCGTGAGGTCGCCGTTGTCGCGGACCGTCCCGGTGACGCGGTTCGCCCACTCGGTCTTCGTCGCGGTCGACCTCGTCACGCTGAACCGTTCGAGGTCGCGGTCGCGCGTGCCCCAGGCGCCGCCGCCGCCGCCGTATCCGCCGCGGCGCGCGTTCAGCGCCCGGGGCTGGCTGCCGCCGCGACCGTTCGCCATGCCGGGCGACTGCTTCCAGTCGATGAGCTCGTCTGGGATCTCCTGCAGGTACCGGCTGGGCATCGCGACCGACACCTCGCCGAACTGGGCTCGGCTCATCGCGAGCGACAGGTAGAGCCGCTTGCGGGCGCGGGTGATCCCGACGTAGAACAGCCGTCGCTCCTCGGCGGGCCCGCCGGGCTCCGAGGCGGACATCTGGTGCGGGAGGAGCCCCTCCTCGATGCCCGTGAGGAACACCGCGTGGTACTCGAGGCCCTTCGCGGTGTGCAGCGTCATCAGCGAGACCGTTCCGGATGCGTCGTCGAGCTCGTCGGCCGCCGCGACGAGCGAGACCTGCGTGAGGAAGTCGACGAGGGTCGCCCCGGGGTTCTCGCGGTCGAAGTCCTTCGTCTGGGCGAGGAGCTCCTCGACGTTCTCGGCTCGCGTCTCGTCCTGCGGATCGCGGCTGTTCCTGAGGCTCGCGACGAGCCCGGAGCGGTCGAGCAGGAACGCCAGCACGTCGGACACCTTCGCGGCGCCCTCGTTGGTGCCCTCGTCGATGCCCTTCTGCGACGGCACGAGCATCGCCGCCGCCTCGTCGAGCAGGTTCGCGAGGTCGAGGATCGCCTTCGTGACCTTCGGACCGAGCCCGAGGCCGTCGGCCGCCCGCATCGCCTGCCGGAACGAGAGGTCGTTCTGCTCGCCGAAGCTCGCGATCGACGTCTCGGTCGCCGGTCCGATGCCGCGCTTGGGGGTGTTCAGGATGCGACGGATCGCGAGCTCGTCGAGCGGGTTCGCGACGGCGATCAGGTACGCCATCGCGTCCTTGATCTCGGCGCGCTCGTAGAACTTCGTGCCGCCGACCACGCGGTACGGCAGCGCCGACCGTACGAAGATCTCCTCCAGCGCACGGGTCTGGGCGTTGGTGCGGTAGAACACCGCGATGTCTCGGTAGGCCACGCCGGCGCGGTGCAGCTCCTCGATCTCGTCGGCGACGAACTGGGCCTCGTCGTGCGCCGAGTACCCGGTGTAGCCGGTGATCTTGTCGCCGTCGCCGTCGGCGGTCCAGAGCTTCTTCTCCTTGCGGTCGAAGTTGTTCGAGATGACCGCGTTCGCAGCGCTCAGGATGTTCTGCGTCGACCGGTAGTTCTGCTCGAGCAGCACGACCTTCGCGCCCGGGAAGTCGCGCTCGAACTCCACGATGTTGCGGATGTCGGCGCCGCGGAACGCGTAGATCGACTGGTCGGAGTCGCCGACGACCGTGAGGCTCGCGCCCGGGATCGCGCCCGTGGCATCCGTCATGCCCCGCACGAGCACGCCGTGCTGGTCGAGCTCGGCGACGACGTCGGGCTCGACCGGCCGCGTGAGCTCGCGGATGAGCGCGTACTGCGCGTGGTTGGTGTCCTGGTACTCGTCGACGAGGATGTGCCGGAACCGCCGCTGGTAGAGCGCCGCGACCTTCGGGAACGCCCGGAACAGGTAGACCGTCTCGCTGATCAGGTCGTCGAAGTCGAGCGCGCTGGCGTCGCGCAGGCGTCGCGTGTACTGGCGGAAGATCTCGAGGAACATCACCTCGTTCGGGTCGTTCGTGTTGACGTTGCGCGCGTACGTCTCGACGTCGCTCAGCTCGTTCTTCAGCTTCGAGATCCTCGCCTGCGCGCTCGCGGGCGTGAAGCCGAGGGTGTCGGCGTCGAGCTCCTTGATGATGCGCTTCAGGATGGTGCGCTGGTCGGCCGAGTCGTAGATCGTGAACGTCGAGCTCAGCCCGATGGCCTCGGCCTCGCGGCGGAGGATCCTCACGCACGCCGAGTGGAACGTCGAGATCCACATGCCGCCCGCGGCCTCGCCGAGCAGCGCCTCGACGCGCTCGCGCATCTCGGCCGCGGCCTTGTTGGTGAACGTGATCGCGAGGATCTGGCTCGGCCACGCCTCGCGCCCGTCGATGAGGCTCGCGATGCGGTGCGTCAGCACGCGTGTCTTGCCCGACCCCGCGCCCGCGACGATGAGCAGCGCCGGGCCGCGGTACTCGACCGCCTCGCGCTGCTGCGGGTTCAGCCCGGCGGTCAGGCGATCGGATGCCGCGCCGCGCGCATCATCGGCGCGCTGGCGTTCGGCCGCGCCGGGCGCCTCGCGCCAGCCGGTGGGGTCGTCGGGGTCGAGGATCAGCGTCATGTCCCGACAAGTCTAGGCGCGGCATCCGACAGCCCGGGCGCCCCGGACGCCGGGGCGGGCGTCTCGTCCTTACCCCGGTGCCGCGTCGTCGCGACCGCGCGTCGGGCAGGCTCGGGCCGGGCCGATTCAGCTCGATGGCCGCCTCGATGAGGCCTGGCGGCGTCCTCAGCCCCGGGCGAAGACCTCCCTCGCCTCGATCCCGAGGTCCGGGTGGTCCAGGAACACGCCGTCGACGCCGGCGTCCATGATCCGCGTGAACTCCCCCAGCCAGTCGCCCCACGCGCTGCGCGCGGCGCCCCGGCGGTGGGGCGGCGCGAGGAACCGGTTCTCCGGTCGGAGGGTCCACGTGAACACGGCCAGCCCGGCGCCGTGCGCGGCGTCGACGAGCTCGGCGCCGCGGAGCGGGGCGCCCGGGCGGACGCGCCGCGCCGCGCCCGCGACATCCGTCGTCGAGGCCGGACCGCCGACGAGCCGCGCCTTGCCGACGCTCACGCCGTCGACCGCGCCCGCCAGGGCGAGCAGGCCCGCCTGCGTGGCGTACGAGTCGTAGGTCCGGGCGGCCGAGCCGTCGCCGGCGCTCGCGAGGTCGAAAGGACCCCCGCGATCCTCGAGCAGCAGCACCCGCGACCCGCGGATGCCGGCATGCCGCAGGCGGTCGAGCAACGTCGGCTCGAACGACTCCGACACCAGGCGATCGTCACCTCTCCCCCACCCGGCGGCCGACAGCTCCCCGGCGAACAGCTCGTCGATCGGCAGGCCGAGGGCGGCGAAGTGGGTCGCGTGCTTGAACTCGGCCACGAGTCGGATGTCGCGACCCTGCTCGTCGGCCGCCTCGTCGAGCAGTGCCAGCAGGTCGCGGAACCGGATCACCGGATACCGCCCGTCGAACGTGGCGCTGTGCTGCCGGATGCCGCCCAGCCGCTCGGTCGCCCGGAGGGTCGACAACTCCGCCCAGGTGAAGTCCTCGGTGAACCAGCCCGTGAGCTCGCGCCCGTCGACCTCCCGCGTGGTGCGACGCGAGGCGAACTCGGAGCGGGACGCGACATCCGTCGTGCCGGAGATCTCGTTCTCGTGCCGCAGGACGAGCACGCCGTCGCGCGTGGAGACGAGATCGGGCTCGACCGCATCGGCGCCGAGGGCGAACGCGAGCCGGTACGCGGCCTCGGTGTGCTCGGGACGGTACCCGGACGCACCTCGGTGCCCGATCACGAGTGGACGCCCGACGGGCCCTGGCAGCATGCCCTCAGCGTAGCCACGCGCCGGGGACCGCCCCGGAATCCCGAGCCGACTCTCGGCGTTGACACGGCCGAACCCGGTAGGTTTGAGGGACCGCGCCGACCGGCGCGGCGATTCCCCTCCACCCGACGGAAAGCCGAAAGCAGAGGAACCACAGCAATGGCTCTCAACAACCCCGCCTTCTCACGCAACGAGGCGTTCACCTCCGGCCAGGGGGCGGTGGCTGTCGCACAGGACATGTCCGCCCAGCAGCTGCAGGACATGTACAACCAGCCCGCGACGCTCCCCGACCGCGACGTCATGACGATCGAGGACTCGATCGCCAAGTCCGCCGCGGCCTTCGGCGTGCTGCTCGTCGGCGCGGCGATCGGCTGGCTCACGGTCCAGTCCGTGCCGTTCCTCTGGATCGGCGCCGGCATCGTCGGCTTCGTGCTGGCGCTCGTCAACATCTTCAAGAAGGAGCCGTCGCCCGCCCTGATCCTCGCGTACGCGGGCGTGCAGGGCATCTTCGTCGGCGGCATCTCGGCGTGGTACGAGCTGGCCTACGGCGGCGGCATCGTCGCGCAGGCCGTGATTGCGACGCTCGTCGTGGTCGGCGTGACGCTCGCGCTCTTCGCGTCGGGCAAAATCCGCGCATCGAAGAAGGCGACGAAGGTGTTCCTGATCGCGATGGTCGGATACCTCGTGTTCTCGCTCGTGAACCTCGGCCTGATGCTCTTCAACGTCACGGACGACCCGTGGGGCCTGCGCGGCGTCGAGATCTTCGGCATCCCGCTCGGCCTGCTGATCGGCGTCCTCGTCGTCATCATGGGCGCGTACTCGCTCGTGCTCGACTTCGACTTCATCCAGCAGGGCGTGCGCAACCGCGCCCCGCGGAAGTACGGCTGGACCGGCGCCTTCGGCATCATGGTCACGGTCATCTGGCTGTACCTCGAGATCCTGCGCATGCTCGCGATCGCGCGCGACTAGCCGGCGACACCACGAACGGGCCGTCTCCTCGGAGGCGGCCCGTTCCGCGTTCCCGCCACCCTCTCCCCGTCCAGTTCGGCGGATATACGATCCGCCACCCCGGGAAATCCCCCGAGCTCGCGGCGCGCCCGATCGTATATCCGCTATGCGGTGCGGGGGGGCGTCGGTCGCGGAGGGGTCAGCGCGGGCGCGAGGCGCGTGCGAGGAGCACGGCGCGCTCGCGCTCGTTCGCCGTGAGGCGCGCGGCCTCGGCGAACGCCGCGCGTGCCTCGTCCGCCCGCCCGAGCCGCTCGAGCAGCTCGGCGCGCACGGCGTGCAGCGGATGGTACCGGGCGAGCCGCCCGTCCCCCACGAGGCCGTCGACGATCGCCAGCCCCGCCTCCGGGCCGTCCGCCATCGCGACTGCGACCGCGCGGTTCAGGTCGACGACGGGCGAGGGAGCGACCTCCGCCAGTGCCCCGTAGAGCGCGACGATCGCGGGCCAGTCGGTGTCGTCGACGGATGCCGCGATGTCGTGCTGCTCGGCGATCCCCGCCTGCAGCGCGTAGGCGCCCCGTCCGCGGCCGAGGCGATCGGCGCGGGCGAGCGATGCCCGACCCCGAGCGATCGCCGAGCGATCCCAGCGCCGCCGATCCTGGTCGGCCAGCAGCACCGCGTCGCCGTCGGCATCGACGCGGGCCGGGAACCGCGCGGCGGTGAGCTCCATGAGTGCGACCAGGCCGTGCACCTCCGGCTCCCGAGGCACGAGCGCGGCGAGCACCCGCGCCAGCCGCAGGGCCTCCCGGCCGAGTTCGGGACGCATGAGCTCGCCGCCGGCCGATGCCGAATGCCCCTCGTTGAAGATCAGGTACAGCACCCCGAGCACGGTCCCGAGCCGCGCGGCGAACTCCTCGCGCGGCGGCACCTCGAACGGCACGCCGGCCGCGCCGAGCGCCTTCTTGGCGCGCACGATGCGCTGCTGCACGGTCGGCACGCCCACGAGGAAGGCCCGCGCGATCTCCTCGGTGGTCAGGCCCGCGACGACGCGGAGGGTCAGCGCGACGCGCGCCTCCCGGGCGAGCATCGGATGGCACGACACGAACACGAGGCGCAGCACGTCGTCGCCGATCGCGTCGGGGTCGTAGGGCAGGTCTCCCGTGGCATCCGTCGCCTCGGCCTGCTCGCGCTCGAGGTCGTGGGCGATGGCGGCGAGCCGCTCGTCGTAGCGCTCGCGGCGACGCCATCCGTCGATCGCCCGACGCTTCGCGACGGCGGTCAGCCAGGCGCCCGGGTTCGCCGGGATGCCGGAATCCGGCCACTGCGCGAGCGCCTCGGCGAGCGCGTCCTGGGCGAGGTCCTCCGCGAGCGGGAAGTCGCCGACCATGCGCGTGAGCGTCGCGACGATCCGCGCGGACTCGATGCGCCACACGGCCGCGACGGCCCGCCGGGCGGACTCAGGGTCCGCCGGGCGATCCGTCGCGGCGTGGGTCGTCGGCGCTCCGGTCACGGGAGGATGCCGCGCCTCAGAGCCCCGCGGCCCGCTGCGCCTGCTCCTCGCGCCAGCCGGCCTCCTTCTGGATCCACTCGTTGTCCTGCGGGAAGTCCTCGATCTCGGTGACGCGGCGCACCTCGAGCTTCGAGCCCGGGCCCAGCGGGCAGCGGCGCGCCCACTCCGCGGCCTCCTCGCGCGAGGCGACCTCGAGGATCCAGAAGCCGTTGAAGAGCTCCTTGGTCTCGCCGTACGGCCCGTCGGTCACCAGCGGCGGCTCGGCCGAGAAGTCGACGACGAAGCCATCGCTCGCGTCGGAGAGTCCCTCGCCGGCCAGCAGCACGCCCGCCTTCATCAGCTCCTCGTTGTACCGCCCCATCCGCTCGATGACCTCCTCGAACGGGATGTCCTGGTACGCCTGCACGGCCTCGTCGGTGGCCCGCATGATCAGCATGTACTTCGCCATGATGGTTCGCTCCTCGCGTGTACGGGTCGTGGTTCGACCCTCTCATTGATGACGTCGAACGGGAACGGCCCCGATCGACACAGCCTCCGCACATTCCGGCGGATATACGATCCGGCGCGCCGGGCCGGGGCCGTGTCCTCCGGCGCGCCGGATCGTATATCCGCCGTTCGGGACGGCTGGGGACGGCAAGGGGCGGCTGGGGAGCGGATGCCGCGCCGCGGGCCTCAGATGCCGAGCGACGCGATCGACGTCTCGAGCGCCTCCGCCGAGGCGTGCAGCTTGAGGAGCTCGTCCTCGGAGAACCGGGTCTCGACGAGCGGCGTGACGCCGGAGGAGTCGACGATGCTCGGCAGCGAGAGCGCCACCCCCGAGACGCCGTGCACGCCGTCGAGCACGGTGCTCACGGGCAGCACCGCCGCCTCGTCGCGCAGCAGCGATTCGACGATCCGGGCGCCGGAGAGCCCGATGGCATGGTTGGTCGCGCCCTTGCCCTGGATGATGCGATACGCGGCGTTGCGCACGTCGGCGACGATCCGCTCGAGGTCCTCGGCGCGGAAGCCCTCGCCGTGCGCCCAGTCCAGGATCGGGACGGTGCCGACGTTCGCGCTGGACCAGAGGGCGAACTCCGTGTCGCCGTGCTCGCCGACGATGTGGGCGTGCACGCTCGACGGCGCGACGCCCGCGCGCCGGGCCAGCAGCCAACGGAGGCGGGCGGTGTCGAGCACGGTCCCCGAGGAGAAGACCCGGTCGGATGGCAGGCCCGAGATCTTCTGCGCGGCGACGGTGAGCACGTCGCACGGGTTCGTGACGAGCATGTACACGGCATCGGGCGCGCGCTCGAGCAGCTTCGGCAGGAGGTCCTCGAGGATCCGCACGTTCGTGCCCGCGAGGTCGAGGCGCGACTGCCCCGGTTCCTGCTTCGCGCCGGCCGTGATGACGACGACGTGCGAGCCCTCGACGACCGCGAGGTCGTCGCCGCCCTCGATCGTGCTCGAGCCGACGAACGGCGTGCCGTGCGCGAGGTCGAGCACCTCGGCGTCGACCTTGGCGGTGTTGACGTCATACAGCGCCACGCGCCGGGCCGACCCCCGGATGAGCGCCGCGTACGCGAGGCTCGCGCCCACGCTCCCGGCCCCGACGACGGTCAGCTTGGAGTTCTCGACGACACCCATGCCGGTCAGGCTAGCGCGCTACTCCCACTCGATGGTGCCCGGCGGCTTCGACGTGACGTCGAGCACGACGCGGTTGACCTCGCGCACCTCGTTGGTGATGCGGTTCGAGATCCGGGCGAGCACGTCGTAGGGCAGACGCGTCCAGTCGGCGGTCATCGCGTCCTCCGATGAGACGGGGCGCAGCACGATCGGGTGCCCGTAGGTGCGGCCGTCGCCCTGCACGCCCACGGAGCGCACGTCGGCGAGCAGGACCACGGGGCACTGCCAGATCTGGTCGTCGAGGCCCGCCGCCGACAGTTCGGCCCGGGCGATGGCGTCCGCCTCGCGGAGCACCTCGAGCCGCTCGCCGGTGACCTCGCCGACGATGCGGATGCCCAGGCCGGGCCCGGGGAAGGGCTGGCGGCCGACGATCGCCTCGGGCAGGCCGAGTTCGCGACCGATCGCCCGCACCTCGTCCTTGAAGAGGGTGCGCAGCGGCTCGACGAGCTCGAACTGCAGGTCTTCCGGCAGGCCGCCGACGTTGTGGTGGCTCTTGATGTTCGCGGTCCCCGTGCCGCCGCCCGACTCGACAACGTCGGGGTAGAGCGTGCCCTGCACGAGGAAGCGGATCGGCTCGCCGTCGGCGTCGGCCTCGGCGACCAGGTCGCGTTCGGCCTGCTCGAACGCGCGGATGAACTCGCGCCCGATGATCTTGCGCTTCTCCTCGGGGTCGGTGACCCCGGCGAGCGCAGCGAGGAACGTGTCGGCCGCGTCGACCGTGACGAGGCGGATGCCGGTGGCGGCGACGTAGTCGACCTCCACCTGCGTGCGCTCGTCCTTGCGCAGCAGCCCGTGGTCGACGAACACGCAGACGAGCTGGTCGCCCACGGCCTCGTGGACGATCGCCGCCGCCACTGCGGAGTCGACGCCGCCGGAGAGCCCGGCGATGACCCGGCCCGAGCCGACCTGCTCGCGGATGCGCGCAACCTGCTCGGCGATCACGTTGCCCGAGTTCCAGTCGGCGGGGATGCCGGCGGCGCGGTGGAGGAAGTTCTCGATCACGGCCTGCCCGAACGGCGAGTGCTTGACCTCGGGGTGCCACTGCACGCCGTAGAACCCCTGCTCGTCGTGCGCGAAGGCCGCGACCGGGGTGTCGGCGGTCGAGGCGAGCACCTCGAAGCCCTCCGGCGCGACGGCCACCGAGTCGCCGTGGCTCATCCACACGGTCTGGTGCTCGGGCTGGCCGCCGAGCAGCGCGTTGCCGTCGTCGGTGCGGAGCGTGGCGGCGGTCGCGCCGTACTCGCGGCGGCCGGTGTGGGCGACCTCGCCGCCGAGCTGCTGCGCCATCACCTGGAAGCCGTAGCAGATGCCGAGCGTCGGCACCCCGAGCTGCAGCACGCCCGGGTCGAGCTGCGGCGCGCCCTCCTCGTACACCGACGACGGCCCGCCGGACAGGACGATGCCGATCGGGTCCATGGCGCGCACCTCGTCGGCCGTGATCGTGTGCGGCACGATCTCGGAGTAGACGGCTGCCTCGCGCACGCGCCGCGCGATCAGCTGCGCGTACTGCGCGCCGAAGTCGACGACCAGGACGGGTCGCTGCTGGGTCTCGCTCACTGGGCGGCCTCCACGGGCTCGGAGTCGGAGTCGGTCGTCGGTCGCGCCGCGGCGGCATCCGCTTCGCGCTTCGCGAGGTACTCGCGCACCTCGCGGCCGATGCGGGCCTCGAGGATGAACGAGAGGAACGGCACGATGCCGCCGGAGGCGAGCAGCAGCAGCTTCCAGAACGGCCAGCGCATCAGGCTCCAGAGCCGGAAGTTGCTGAAGAGGTACACGACGTAGAACCAGCCGTGCGCGATCAGGATGCCGGTCGAGAGGTTCACGCCGACGCCGGTCGACTCGAGGCCCTCCGGGGTCTCGACCACGGGCTCGAGCGAGAGGAGCCCGTTCGGACCGAACGCGTACAGCTCGAGGAACCACACGTACTTGAGGAGCATCTCGGCGCAGAGCAGCAGGAGCATCGTGCCGGTGATGACCGACGCGACCACGTAGAACTTCAGCGCCCCGCGGATGCGCGGGAAATCAGCCGGTTTGGGCTCGAGGGGCATGGCGTCCAGTCTACGGGCCGGGCGGCTGGGCGATGGCCGAGTCGCTCGGAGGGGGACGCGGGCGCTCAGGCCCGCGTCGCGTCGCCGTCGGCGGCGTCCCTCGCCGTGGTCGCCGCGGCGGCCTCCGCCTCGCGCTCGGCCTCCTCGGCCTCGTCCCGCTCGCGCTCGACGGCGTCCTTGACGAGCCGGTACCAGAGGTACACGGCGAACCCGCCGAACACGACCCACTCGATCGCGTAGAACACGTTCAGCCAGTTCAGCTCGGTCTGGTCGAGCGGCGGCGGCGACGAGATCGCCTCCAGGCCGGCGGTCGGCTCGCCCGCCGTGACGTAGCCGAAGTAGACCGGACGCTCGTCGTAGTCGGCCCAGACGTTGATGAGGTGGGCGACCGCGACCGTGCGCATCGCCTGCGGGTCCTCGTCGTCCTCCGGCCGGATCGGCGCCTCGCTCGGCAGGAACCGGCCGACGACCTCGACCTCGGCCGCCGCGTCGGCCTCCGCTTCGAACTCGGCGAGCGCGTCCAGCGCCGCCTGCTCGTCGGGCGCCCAGCCGAGCGCGACGGGGAGTCCGCCGGGCGCGGCATCCGTCACCTCGAGATGGGCGACGACCCACCAGCCGGTCTGGCCGTCGTTCACCCGGCCCTGCACGAGCACGGTGTCACCCGGCACGAGCGTGCCGCGCACCGACACGCGCTGGCCCGTCGCGGCCTGCTCGGTGGGGGCGTCGGGCTCGACCACGTCGCCGAGCGGTCGCACCTGCTCGGTCGGACGCTCGACGACCCTCGCCTCCTCGACCGCCCGGCCCACCTGCCACTGCGCGAGGACGGCGAAGCCCGCCGCGATCCCGAGCGCGGCGAGCAGGGCGAGCACCCACCGCGGGCGCAGCATCATCCGGAGCATGTCGTGCGCGATTCTATCCGCGCGGGGTGCGCGATCCCTGCGAGCGGCGCTGCCGGGCACCCGTGGGCGGGTGGCGCGGCGTCGAGCCGCGGCATCCGCCCACGGGTCGTGCGATCAGTCGACCTGCACGATGTCGGGCGCCTCGAGGCGGACCCGGTCGGCCGACTCGTCGTCGGGCTGCTGCTGCGAGGCGATCTCGGCCTGCACGCGCTGCAGGTACCGCTCGACCTCGAGGGACTCCCGGTCGGCGTCCCAGCCGAGCACGCCGGCCATGAGCCTGGCCGCCACGGGCGCCGCCGAGACGCCCCGGTCCCACGCCTCGATCGAGATGCGGGTGCGGCGCGCGAGCACGTCGTCGAGGTGCAGCGCGCCCTCGTGGGACGCGGCGTAGACGACCTCGGCGCCGAGGTAGTCGTCGGCGCCCGGCAGCGGCTCGCCGAGCTCCGGGTTCTCGCGGATCAGGTCGAGCAGCTCGTCGGTCATGGTGCCGTACCGGTTCAGCAGGTGCTCGATGCGCACCTTGTGCACGCCGAACGCCCGCGCGATCTTGCCGCGCTTGTTCCACGCGGCCTGGTAGCCCTCCGCTCCGAGGAGCGGGATGCGCTGCGTCGTCGACGGCGGCACCTTGCCGTCGAGGGCGTCGGCCGCCGCATCGATCGCGTCCTTCGCCATCACCCGGTACGTGGTCCACTTGCCGCCGGCGACCACGACGAGCCCCGGGACGGTGTGGGCCACGACGTGCTCGCGCGAGAGCTTCGAGGTCTCGTCGCTCTCGCCGGCCAGCAGCGGCCGGAGCCCGGCGAACACGCCCTCCACGTCCTCCCGGGTGAGCGGCACGTTGAGCACGGCGTTGACGTGCTCGAGCAGGTAGTCGATGTCGGCGGCGGTCGCGGCCGGATGCGCCTTGTCGAGGTTCCAGTCGGTGTCGGTCGTGCCGATGAGCCAGTGCCGGCCCCACGGGATGACGAACAGCACGCTCTTCTCGGTGCGCAGCAGCAGCCCCATGTTCGACTGGAAGCGGTCGCGCGGGACCACGAGGTGGATGCCCTTCGACGCGCGCACCTTGAACGTGCCCCGCTCGCCCACCATCCGCTGGGTGTCGTCGGTCCAGACGCCCGTCGCGTTGACGACCTGCTTGGCGCGGATCTCGAACCGCTCGTCGGTCTGCAGGTCGTGGGCCTTCACGCCGACGACGCGCTCGCCGACCTTCACGAACCCCTCGACCTTGACGCGGCTCGCGACATGGGCGCCGTAGAACGACGCGGTGCGCGCGAGGGAAGCCACGTAGCGGGCGTCGTCGACCTGCGCATCGTAGTAGGTGAGCCCGCCGATCAGCGCGCTCGGCGCGATGGACGGGGCCGCACGCATGACCTGGCGCTTGGTGAGGTGGCGGTGGTGCGGCACGCCCGGGTGGCCGCCGCCGGTGTAGCTGAAGATGTCGTACAGGAGCATGCCCGCGCCGATGTAGAGGCGCTCGAACAGGGGCTTCTTCAGCGGGTAGAGGAAGCGCACCGGCTTGACGAGGTGCGGGGCGAGCCGCTGAAGGAGCAGGCCGCGCTCGATGAGCGCTTCGCGGACCAGGCGGAAGTCGAGCTGCTCGAGGTAGCGGATGCCGCCGTGGACGAGCTTCGACGAACGGCTCGAGGTGCCCGACGCCCAGTCGCGGGCCTCGAGGAGCCCGGTCGACAGCCCGCGCGTGACCGCGTCGAGTGCCGCCCCCGTGCCGACGATGCCGCCGCCGACCACGAGGATGTCGAGTTCCTTCTCCTTCAGCCGGGCGATCGCCGCCTCGCGCTCCTCCGGTCCGAGCTTGCTCGAACGCGTCACCGACTTCAGCTTCGCCATCGTCGCTCCCCATCCCGGGCGGACCGCGGCGGTGCCGCCCGTCGTTCCCCACGCTACCCGAGCCGGACCGGCGGGCACCATGGAATCCGCTGGGGGTGGACGCGTCTCAAACGGACTGGTACGGCGCCACCACGACCTCGACGCGCTGGAACTCCTTGAGGTCGGAGTAGCCGGTCGTGGCCATCGACCTGCGGAGCGCGCCGACGAGGTTCGCCTTGCCGTCGGCACCGGGCGCCGGGCCGTAGAGGAGCTCCTCGAGCGGCGCCACCTGGCCGACCTGCACCCGCTCCCCGCGGGGCAGCTTCGCGTGGTGCGCCTCGGCGCCCCAGTGCCAGCCGCCGCCGGGCGCGTCGGTCGCCCGGGCGAGCGCCGCGCCGAGCATGACCGCGTCGGCGCCGCACGCGATCGCCTTCACGATGTCGCCGGCGGTGCCGACCCCGCCGTCGGCGATGACGTGCACGTAGCGGCCTCCGGACTCGTCGAGGTAGTCGCGCCGGGCGCCCGCGACATCCGCCACCGCGGTGGCCATGGGCGCGTGGATGCCGAGCGCCTTCCGCGTCGTCGAGGCCGCGCCGCCGCCGAAGCCGACGAGCACGCCGGCCGCGCCGGTCCGCATGAGGTGCAGCGCCGCGGTGTAGGTCGCGGCGCCGCCGACGATGACCGGCACGTCGAGCTCGTAGATGAACTTCTTCAGGTTCAGCGGCTCCTGGTTCTTCGAGACGTGCTCGGCGGAGACCGTCGTGCCGCGGATGACGAAGAGGTCGACGCCGGCCGCGACGACCGTCTCGTACAGCTCCTGGGTGCGCTGCGGCGACAGCGCGCCGGCCACGGTCACGCCCGCGGCGCGGACCTCGGCGAGCCGGTGCGTGACGAGCTCGGGCTTGATCGGCTCGGAGTACAGCTCCTGCATGCGCGACGTCGCGCGCTCGTCGGGCAGGTTGCGGATCTCGGCGAGCACGGGCTCGGGGTCCTCGTACCGGGTCCACAGCCCCTCGAGGTCGAGGACGCCCAGGCCGCCGAGCTGGCCCATCATGATGGCGGTCTGCGGCGAGACCACCGAGTCCATCGGCGCCGCGAGGAACGGGATGTCGAACTGGTAGGCGTCGATGCCCCACGACACCGACACGTCCTCCGGGTCGCGCGTGCGCCGGCTCGGCACGATCGCGATGTCGTCGAACGCGTACACGCGACGGCCCCGCTTGGAGCGGCCGATCTCGATCTCCTGAGTCACGCGTCAACCCTACCGAGCGCACCCGACGCGCGTCTCGCCGATGTCGCCGAACGGTGAGCGACCGTGTCGGCGCTACCGCCGAGCCCGGCTTGTGTGGTTCGATCGGGGCACCGCGTTCGAGCCGTACCCCGACGCGGGCCCCCTGCGACCCGAACGCCCTGGAGACCCGATTGCCCGGCAGCGCCCCCCGCCGCTCCCCCGTCCGCACCTTCGCCCGCGCCGCGCTGGCGACGCTCCTCAGCGCCGGACTCGGCCTCGCGGCGCTCCAGCCCGCGTCGGCCTCCGTGCCCGCGACGTCGACCGTGACCGCCGAGGCATCCGCGTCGGTGTCCGGCGTCGTGACGGACACCGACGGAGCCCCGCTCGCCGACCTGCTCGTCTACCTCATGGGCGACAACGGAGGCTCGTACTCGTACACCGCCTCGGACAACACCGCCACCGACGGGTCGTACCGGATCGACGGCGTCGAGGCCGGCACCTACTCGATCCGGTTCTTCGGCGACAGCGGGCACGTGGGCGAGTGGTGGGACGACCGGATGGGCCAGTCCGATGCGCTGACCTTCGAGGTCGCGCCCGGCGAGCACCTGAGCGGGATGGACGCGGCATTGTCCGCAGGCGCATCGATCTCCGGCGTCGTCACCGGCGCCGACGGGGCGGCGCTGCCCGGCGCCACCGTCCGCGCCTACGGGCCGCACGAGAGCGGCGACTGGGGTTGGCTGACGTCGACGACGACGGACGCGACCGGCGCGTACCGCTTCGGCGTGCTCCGCGCGGGTTCCCACACGCTGCACGTCCTGCCGCCGGAGGGAACCGGCCTGGTCGACGAGTGGTGGGGGGAGAGCCCGTTCGAGGGAGGCGCGACCCGCTTCGACGTCGCGCGCGACGAGGTCCGGTCGGACATGGACGTGCAGCTGCCCCGCGCCGCAACGATCACCGGCGTGGTCACCGGAATCGACGGCGTGCCGTTGCCGGACGTCTCCGTGTCGGTGTGGACGACGAATACCCCCGTGGGCGACGAGGTCACGCACTACGCCCGGACCGACGATCAGGGCGTCTACGTCATCGACGGAGTCAAGGCGGCGCGCTACCGGATGAAGGCCACGCCTCCGGTTCGGCTGGACTACCTCGAGACACGCTCCGAGGAGTTCGAGGCATCGGCCGGCGTGGCCGTGCAGCAGGACGCGGTCCTCGGCGCGGGCGGCTCGATCGCCGGCCGGGTCACGGGGAAGGACGGGATGCCGCTCGAGTCCGCGGTGGTTCGCATCCATCCCGGGCTCGGCCCCGTCGACCAGGTGAGCACCGGGGCCGACGGCAGCTTCCGCTTCCCCCAGCTGCCCGGCGGGAGCTTCACGCTCCACTTCGACAATCGCAGCAGCGGCCTGATGCTGTTCGACGGCTCGGACTACTTCCCGGAGTGGTGGGACGACGCGAGCGAGCCCGAGGAGCGGACGTTCATCGACGTCTGGGCGGGCCGGCACGTCACGGGTGTCGACGCGGAGCTGACGCCGGAGTCGAACATCACGGGTCGGATCACGTCGGCCGAAGGCGAGGGCATCGGCGGAAGCGTCAGCCTGTACGAGATCCGCGACGGCGAACCGCACTACGTGAAGTACGCCCATGTCTACCCGGACGGCCGCTACGGGGTCGACGACGTTCGCGCCGGAACCTACACGCTGCGGTTCGCCGCCACGGACCACCTCGCCGAGTGGTGGGGCGGCGGCGCGACCGCGGCCGAGGCCGAGACGTTCACGGTGGGCGTCGGGGAGGTCCTGGGCGGCCGCGACGTCCAGCTCTCCAGGGGCGCCTCCGTCGCCGGATCCGTCACGCGGCCCGACGGGTCGCCGTTCGAGCGGGTCTTCGTCACCGTCTCCTCGGGCGACGCAGCGGGCTGGCAACCGGTCGCGAACCGGTACACCGACGCGAACGGCCGGTACTCGTTCAGCGGGCTGCCCGCCGGGACGTACATCGTGCGGTTCGCCGTGGACGACGCGTACGTGACGCAATGGTGGAACGACCGCACGTCAGCGGACACCGCGGAACCCATCGTGCTCGATGCCGACGGAGCGGCGACGGGGATCGACGCGGCGATGGCGTACTCGCCGACCCGTCTCACCGTCCCGACGATCACGGGATCGGCCTGGGTCGGCTCCACGCTCACGGCCTCGGCGGGGTCCTCCACGACCGGCGCCACGCTGTCGTACCAATGGCTCGCCGACGACGTGGCGATCGCCGGCGCCACGGCCAGGACCGTCGCACTCGACGCCGCGCAGACGGGCAAGCGGATCGCGGTCCGGGTCACCGCCTCCGCGCCGGGGCGGCCGTCGACGACGCGGACCTCGTCGGCGACCGATCCGGTCATCGCCCCGCCGGTCTCCTCGAGCATCCCGACCATCGTCGGCGACCCGATGACCGGATCGACGCTCACCGCGTCGCCCGGACGCTGGTCCTCAGGCACCACGCTGTCCTACCGCTGGTTCGCGAACGGCATCCCGGTCACGGCAGGGACCGAATCGTCGCTGGTGCTCGGCAGCGCGCAGGCCGGCATGCGGATCACGGTCCGCGTGACGGGGACCAAGCCGGGCTACACGACCGTCTCGACCGTCTCGGCGCCGACCGCCGAGGTGGGGCAGGGCCCCTCCTCGGGGTTGGGCGCGACCCCGGCTGCCGAACCCAACCAGGTGCGCGGCTGAGCCGGTACGCGCGACTCAGCGCGCCCGCGCGACGCGGGCCTCGTCGAACACCGGCTGGTCCGACTCGACGACCTCCCCGTCGGAGCGGAACACCAGGAACCGGTCGAACGAGCGGGTGAACCATCGGTCGTGGGTGACCGCGAGCACCGTGCCGTCGAACCGACGCAGCGCGTCCTCGAGCGCCTCCGCCGAGACGAGGTCGAGGTTGTCGGTCGGCTCGTCGAGCAGGAGGAGGGTCGCGCCCGACAGCTCGAGCAGCAGGATCTGCAGGCGCGCCTGCTGGCCGCCGGACAGGTCGTCGAACCGCTGCTGGGCCGAGGACGCGAGCCCGTACCGGTCGAGTGCCGAACTCGCGGCCTCGCGCGCCATCCCGTCCCGGTTCGCGTCGCCGCGGTGAAGGATGTCGAGCAGGGTGCGGCCCCGCAGCCCGGGCAGCTCGTGCCCCTGGGCGAACCATCCGGGAACGACCCGGGCGCCGAGCACCGCCGAACCGGTGTGCGGCACGCGAGCGAGCGCGGCACCGACATCCGTCATGTGGCCCTTCGCCGGGTCGGGGTCGGTCCCGCCGCCCGCGAGGAGCCGGAGGAAGTGCGACTTGCCTGACCCGTTCGAACCGAGGACGGCGACGCGGTCGCCGTACCAGACCTCGAGGTCGAACGGCCGCATCAGCCCGGTCAGCTCGAGCCGTTCGCACACCACCGAGCGCTTGCCGGTGCGGGCGCCGCGCAGGCGCATCGCGACGGCCTGCGACGGCGGGCGTTCCTCCGGCGGGCCGGCCTCCTCGAACTTCCGCAGCCGGGTGAGCGCGGCCTGGTACCGCGACGCCATCCCATCGTTGTAGGTGGCCTTGACCTTGAGGTTCTGCACGAGCTGCCTCAGCTGCGCATGCTGCTCGTCCCACCTGCGACGCAGCTCGTCGAGTCGCGCGAAACGCTCCTCCCGTGCCTCGTGGTAGCCCCGGAAGCCGCCGCCGTGCACCCAGGCCGTGCTCCCCGCGCTGCCCGCCTCGAGGGTGACGATGCGGTCGGCGGCGCGCGCCAGCAGTTCCCGGTCGTGCGAGACGAGCAGCACGGTCTTCGGCGTCGCCCGCAGCTGCTGCTCCAGCCATCGCTTGCCGGGCACGTCGAGCGAGTTGTCGGGCTCGTCGAGCAGCAGCACCTGCTCCGGCCCGCGCAGCAGCGCCTCCAGCGCGAGCCGCTTCTGCTCGCCGCCCGAGAGCGTCGACAGCTCGCGCCACTTCGCCCGTTCGAACGGAACGCCGAGGGCGGCCATGGTGCAGTGGTCCCAGAGGACCTCGTGGTCGTACCCGCCGGCCTCGGCGTACTCGGCGAGCGCCGACGCGTATCGCATCTGCGCGGCCGTGTCATCCGTTTCGATGAGCGCGTCCTCGGCTCGTTCGAGCTCGATCGCCGCCGCGCGCACGCGGGCCGGCGCGACCGACACCAGCAGGCCGTGCACGGTCCGATCGACGCCGTCGACCACCTCGCCCCGCCCGACGAACTGGTCCATCACGCCCAGGCCGCCGTCGACCTGGACGCTCCCCTCGTCGGGCCGCAGCTCGCCGCGGATGATGCGCAGCAGGGTCGTCTTGCCGGCGCCGTTCTGCCCGATGAGCGCGGTGGTGCGCCCCTCGGTCACGCGGAACGCGAGGTCGGACAGCAGGGGGCGGGCGTCGGGCAGCGAGAACGAGACGCCGTTCACGTCGATGAATCCCATGGTCGTGCGCGCTCCCGTCCGATGCGCGGCGTCCTGCCGCGGCGCCCGAACGGGCAGCCGTCCAGAATACACAGCGTCCGGATGCCGCGGGCACGGCCGTGGACCGGCCCGGATGCCGTCCGGTGCGGCAGGCTGGACCCATGCATCGCGTCGCCGCCGAACCGCTCGACCTTCTCCGCACGCGGACCAGCGCGAAGTGGCGCTCGTACGACCCCGACGTGCTCCCGCTGCCCGTCGCCGAGATGGACTATCCCCTCGCCGAGCCGATCGCCGAGGCGCTGCACGCCGCCGTGCGGCGGTCGGACACGGGATACAGCGCCGGCAGCCGGCCGGTCGCCGAGGCCTTCGCCGTGTTCGCCGCCGAGCGCTTCGGGTGGGAGCCCGACCCGGCGCGTGCCACGTGCACCGCGGACGTGAGCATGGGCATCGTCGAGGTGCTGCGGCAGGTCATCCGGCCGGGCGATCCCGTGGTCGTGAACCCGCCGATCTACCCGCCGTTCTTCGACCTCGTGACCGAGGCCGGCGGCACCGTGGTCGAGGTGCCGCTGGCGGGCGGCATCGACGAGGGCTGGTCGCTCGACCTGAACGGCATCGAGGCGGCGTTCGCCGCCGGAGCGCGCGCGATGGTGCTCTGCAACCCGCACAACCCGGTCGGTCTCGTCCCGTCGCGCGACCAGCTCGCCGCACTCGCCGAGGCCGCCGCCCGGCACGGAGCCGTCATCGTCTCGGATGAGGTGCACGGCGCGCTGGCACAGCCCGAGACGCCGTACACGCCGTTCCTGACGGTGTCGGATGCCGCGCGCGAGCACGGCGTGACCGTGACCGGGGCGACGAAGGCGTTCAACATCGCGGGCCTCAAGGCCGCCGTCATCCTGACCGCGAGCGAGCGCGGCGACGCGGTGCGCGCGGCGTTCCCGTACGAGGTCGAGTGGCGGATGAGCCAGTTCGGCGCCATCGCGTCCGTCGCGGCGTTCCGGCACGGGCACCGCTGGCTCGACGGCGTGCTCGCCTCGCTCGACGACAATCGCCGGCTGCTCGCCGACCTGCTGGCCGACGAGCTCCCCGACGTCCGGTACCGGATGCCGGAGGCCACCTACCTCGCCTGGCTCGACCTCTCCGCGCTCGGGTGGGGCGAGGATCCCGCAGTGGTCGCGCTGGAACGCGCCCGGGTGGCGCTCGCGAACGGCCCGATGTTCGGCCGCGCGGTCGGGCGCGGGCACGCGCGCCTCAACCTCGCGTGTTCGCCCGAGGTGCTCGCCGAGGCGATCACGCGGATCGCCGGGGCACGCTGAACCCTCAGCGGGTGTAGTTCGGCGCCTCGACGACGAACTGCACGTCGTGCGGGTGCGACTCCTTGAGGCCTGCCGGGGTGATCCGGACGAAGCGGCCCTTCGACTTCAGCTCGGCCACGGTGCGGGCGCCGACGTAGAACATCGACTGCCGGAGTCCGCCGACCAGCTGGTATGCGACCGCCGAGACGGGCCCGCGGAAGGGGACCTGCCCCTCGATGCCCTCGGGGATCAGCTTCTCGTCGCTGGGCACGTCGGCCTGGAAGTACCGGTCCTTGGAGTACGAGGTCTTCTTGCCGCGCGTCTGGAGCGCGCCCAGCGAGCCCATTCCGCGGTACGCCTTGAACTGCTTGCCGTTCTGGAACACCAGCTCCCCCGGGCTCTCGGCCGTGCCCGCGAGCAGCGAACCGAGCATGACCGTGTCGGCGCCGGCGACGAGGGCCTTGGCGATGTCACCGGAGTACTGCAGGCCGCCGTCGGCGATCAGTGGGACCCCGGCGGGCTTCGTGGCCTTCGAGGCCTCGTAGACCGCGGTGACCTGCGGCACGCCGACCCCGGCCACGACGCGCGTCGTGCAGATGGAGCCCGGCCCGACGCCGACCTTGACGGCGTCGGCGCCCGCGTCGACGAGCGCCTGCGCGCCCTCGCGGGTCGCGACGTTGCCGCCGATCACGTCGATGTGCGCGAAGGTCGGGTCGGCCTTGAGCCGGCGGATGACGTCGAGCACGCCGGCCGACTCGCCGTTCGCCGTGTCGACGACGAGCACGTCGACGCCGGCGTCGCGGAGGGCCTCGGCACGCTCCCACGCGTCGCCGAAGAAGCCCATGGCGGCGCCGACGCGGAGCCGGCCCTCCTCGTCCTTCGTGGCGTGCGGGTACTGCTCCGACTTGTCGAAGTCCTTGACCGTGATGAGCCCCGTCAGGCGGCCCCGGTCGTCGACCAGCGGGAGCTTCTCGACCTTGTGCTGCGCGAAGATCGCGATGGCCTCGTCGGGGTCCATGCCCACGCGACCGGTGATGAGCGGCGGCTTGGTCATGACGTCGGCGACCTTGGTCTCGGCCTTCTCGAAGTCGGACACGAAGCGCATGTCGCGGTTGGTGATGATGCCGACGAGGATCCCCTCGGCGTCGACCACGGGGAGCCCGGAGACGCGGTAGGTGGCGCACAGTTGGTCGACCTCGGCCACGGTGGCGTCGGGCGTGGTCGTCACCGGGTTCGAGACCATGCCCGACTCGCTGCGCTTCACGCGGTCGACCATCTCGGCCTGCTCGGCGATCGAGAGGTTGCGATGGAGGATGCCGATCCCGCCCTGCCTGGCCATGGCGATCGCCATGCGCGCCTCGGTCACGGTGTCCATCGCGGCGGACAGCAGCGGGGTGGCCACGGTGATGCGCTTGGTCAGGCGCGAGCTCGTGTCGGCCTCGCTCGGGATCACGTCGGTGTGCCCCGGGAGGAGGAGGACGTCGTCGTAGGTGAGTCCCGTGAATCCGAACGGATCTGCCTGATCCATGTCGCCCCTTCGTGAGTGTCGATTCCAGCGCACGCCACCGCCGCCCGGCGGTGTGCGGGGGGCGTGGGCGCAACGGTGCGGTACATCGATGTTAAGCGAGTTTGCGCGGTCGGCATTCCCCGGATAACAATCGAGGGCCGTTTGTGCCCGGGCCGGAAACACTTGGGACATAATCGGCACGTACTGTCGACGACGTTGTCGTCAGGAAGCCGGATCCCGACCCCACCCGCGGTCGGGGCCTTTGGAGGTGCAGTGGAATCCACGCGAACAGTCCCCACACGTTCTCGCGGGAGGTGGCTCCTCCTCCTCGGAATACTGATCTCCGCACTCACTCTGTCCGGCATCGCAGCGTCCCCTGCGGTGGCGGACGAAGGGGGTACGGACGAGCCAGTCGCCGAGGAGGAGTACGAGTTCTTCTTCACCGGGAACGTGCAGTTCGAGGGTGAGGCGCTCGAGGGCGTCCTCATCACCGTCGAGGGCAACGGGTTCGAGGCAGAGACCGAGTCGGACGCCGATGGGCGCTGGACGATCGGCGTGCCGGAGAAGGCGGAGTACGAGGTCACGCTCGACCAGGACACGCTCCCGGAGGGCGTCGTCGTGCTCGAGGGCCAGGACACCGTCACGGCGGAGTTCGGCCTGACCAAGCGCAAGGCGGTGAACTTCTTCCTCGGAGAGGGGCAGCGGGTCACCGTCAACTACTTCGACCAAGTGGTGCAGCGCGTGGTCAACGGCCTGAACTTCGGCCTCCTGCTCGCCCTCGCGGCGATCGGCCTGTCGCTCATCTTCGGCACGACCGGGCTGTCGAACTTCGCGCACGCGGAGCTCATCACGTTCGGCGCGTTGATGGTGCTGACCTTCGGCGTCAATCTCGCGTGGCCGTTGTGGCTCGCCATCCTCGTGGCGCTCGTCCTCAGCGCGGCACTCGGCTGGGGCCTCGATGCGGCCCTCTGGAAGCCGCTGCGCAAACGGGGCGTCGGGCTCATCCAGCTCATGATCGTGAGCATCGGGCTCTCGCTGGCGCTGCGCTACACGTACCAGTTCTTCTACGGCGGCTCGACCAGCCAGCTCCCCGGCGCCACGCTCCCGTCGGACATCCGCTTCGGCGCGGTCGCGCTCTCGTGGATCGACCTCGTGAGCATGGGCGTCAGCATCGTGGTGCTCCTCGGCGTGGCGTTCTTCCTGCTCCGCACCCGCATCGGCAAGGCCACGCGCGCGGTCTCCGACAACGCGCCACTCGCCTCGGCGAGCGGCATCGACGTCGACCGCGTCATCCGCATCGTGTGGGTGCTCGGCGCGCTGCTCGCCGGCCTCTCCGGCATCCTCTGGGCGTACTTCCGTCCCGGCGTCAGCTGGGACATGGGCTTCCAGATCCTGCTGCTCGTCTTCGCCGCGGTCACCCTCGGCGGACTCGGCACGGCCTTCGGCGCCCTCGTCGGCTCGCTCATCGTGGGCCTGTTCGTCGAGATCTCCACGCTGTGGCTGCCGAGCGACATGAAGTACGTCGGCGCCCTGGTCATCCTGATCGTGGTGCTGCTGTTCCGACCGCAGGGCATCCTCGGTCGACAAGAGAGAATCGGATAGGAGGGCCACGACATGGACTGGGGAGCAATCTTCGGAAACGCGGCCGTCGAGCTGATCAGCCCGACCACCGCCGCCTACGCGCTGGCCGCACTCGGCCTGGCCATCCACTTCGGATTCACCGGCCTGCTGAACTTCGGACAGGCGGGCTTCATGCTGCTCGGCGCGTACGGGTACGCGATCCCGGCGCTCCGGCTCGACTGGCCGTGGTGGGCCTGCCTGCTGACGTCGCTGCTGGCGTCGGTGGTCTTCGCGCTCATCCTCGGCATCCCGACGCTCCGGCTGCGGGCGGACTACCTCGCCATCGTGACGATCGCCGCCGCCGAGGTGCTGCGGCTGACGTTCACGACCAACGAGTTCGCGCCCGTCACCGGCTCGGCGAACGGCCTGTCGGAGTACCAGCGCGACCTGCTGACGCTGAACCCGCTGCCCGACGGCCGCTACGGATTCGGTCCGTGGGTCTTCAGCGACCGGGCGTGGTTCTTCCTCATCCTCGGATGGATCGTCGTGATCCTCGCCGCGGTGCTGACCTGGCTGCTGATGCGCAGCCCGTGGGGCCGCGTCATCAAGGGCATCCGAGAGGACGAGGACGCCGTGCGCGCGCTCGGCAAGAACGTCTACTCCTACAAGATGCAGAGCCTCATCCTGGGCGGCCTGTTCGGCACCATCGCCGGCATCATCTTCGTGATGCCGAGAGCGGTCGTGCCGAGCTACTTCCAGCCGACCCTGACGTTCTTCATCTACGCGATCCTGCTCCTGGGCGGGGCCGCGACCATCCTGGGGCCGATCCTCGGTTCCATCGTCTTCTGGGTGCTCCTCTCGTTCTTCTCGGGCTTCATCGCCCGTGCGGTCGAGGCGGGGTGGCTGCCGTTCATGACGCAGGTGCAGGCCGGACAGCTCCGGTTCATCCTGGTCGGCGTGGCGATCATGCTGATAGTGGTATTCATGCCACAGGGCATCCTGGGCAACAAGAAGGAGCTTGCTTTTGTCAAGTGACATCACTCCCAATGCCAAGCCCGTCAAGACGACCGGGCTCCACGTCGGCGAGCCGGCACCCGGCGTCAAGAAGGTCGACCCGATCCTCGTCGCCGACCACGTGAAGCGCACGTTCGGCGGCCTGACGGCCGTCGACGTCGAGCACGTCGAGATCCCGCGGAACGCCATCACGGCGCTCATCGGACCGAACGGTGCGGGCAAGACGACCTTCTTCAACCTGCTGACCGGCTTCGACAAGCCCGACACGGGCGACTGGTCCTTCGAGGGCCGATCGCTCGCGCACGTCCCCGCCTACCGGGTCGCGCGCATGGGCCTGATCCGCACGTTCCAGCTCACCAAGTCGCTCGGGCTGCTCTCCGTCATGGAGAACATGAAGCTCGGCGCGAAGGACCAGGTCGGGGAGAACATCTTCCGCGGCCTGATCCCGGGGATCTGGCGGAAGCAGGACCAGGAGATCGAGGACAAGGCGACGGACCTGCTCAAGCGGTTCAAGCTCGACGCGAAGAAGGACGATTACGCGGCCAGCCTCTCCGGCGGCCAGCGGAAGCTCCTCGAGATGGCGAGGGCGCTCATGAGCGACCCGACGCTCGTCATGCTCGACGAGCCCATGGCGGGCGTCAACCCGGCGCTCACCCAGTCGCTCCTCGACCACATCCTCGACCTCAAGACCCAGGGCATGACCGTGCTCTTCGTCGAGCACGACATGCACATGGTGCGGCACATCGCCGACTGGGTGATCGTCATGGCCGAGGGCCGCGTCGTCGCCGAGGGCGACCCACACGAGGTCATGCAGGACCCCGCGGTGATCGACGCCTACCTCGGCGCCCACCACGACACCGATCTCGGCGCGACCGACACCGGTCACGTCGAGGTGCTGAAGGAGCTCATCGATGACGAACAGTGAACCCACCGCGAGCCCGGTGCTCGAGCCGACGGGCGACATGGTCGTCGAAGTCCGCGACGTCACCGCGGGCTACCTGCCGGGCGTCAACATCCTCAACAGCTGCTCCCTGACCGCCCGTGACGGCGAGCTGATCGGCATCATCGGGCCGAACGGTGCCGGCAAGTCGACCCTGCTGAAGTCGATCTTCGGTCTCGTGAAGGTGCGCGAGGGCGGGATCTTCCTGCAGGGCGAGGAGATCACCAACCTCAAGGCGAACAAGCTCGTCGCCAAGGGGGTCGGGTTCGTCCCGCAGACGAACAACGTGTTCCCCTCGCTCAGCATCCAGGAGAACCTCGAGATGGGCGTCTTCCAGAAGCCCAAGGACCTCAAGCACCGGCTCGAGTTCGTGACCGAGATCTTCCCGGACCTCAAGAAGCGACTCGGGCAGCGTGCGGGTTCGCTGTCCGGCGGTGAGCGTCAGATGGTCGCGATGTCGCGCGCCCTCATGATGGGGCCGCACGTGCTGCTGCTCGACGAGCCCAGCGCGGGCCTGTCGCCGGTCCGCCAGGACGAGGCGTTCCTGCGGGTCAAGGAGATCAACCGCGCCGGCGTCACGACGATCATGGTGGAGCAGAACGCTCGCCGCTGCCTGCAGATCTGCGACCGCGGCTACGTGCTCGACCAGGGCCGCGACGCCTACACGGGCACCGGCCGCGAGCTGCTCAACGACCCGAAGGTGATCGGGCTCTACCTGGGCACGCTCGGCGCAGACGAGTAGTCCGCGAGCAACCGCGAAGGGCGGGGGATGCCACGGCATCTCCCGCCCTTTCGTCTGCGCGGACGTGTCGCACGACGCTACCGACGGACCCGCCCGGGAACCCGTGGACCGCCCCCTGTGGTCAGCGCGCAACGGAACGCGGGTAGCCGCTGCTGCGACGCCGTGGCGCCCCGGCATCGCCCGATACCGGTTCATGCCCCCTTTGCCGCCTGGATGCGCCCAGCAGGGGCCGTCACAGCCCTTCCACGGGTGTTCGGAGCCGAACGTCCGGGGCCCGTCGCCCGGCGCGGCGAGCTGCGTGCCAGAACGTCACTCACGGCGCCGCGCGGGAAAGGCCGCGGGCCGGGCCCGCCTGCGCTCGCGACGTGTCCGCGGTGCGTCCGCGGTCTATGCCCCGGCGCGGGTGCGGCGAACCGCCGAGACCGCACCGGCCAGCGCGCGAGCGGATGCGGCACGGGCGTCGCTCCGCCGCGACGATCGATCGGACGGGCGGGCTCGCCGACCTCCGCTGCCGGGCACGCGAAAGGGCCCCGGCCGAAGCCGGGGCCCTCTCTTCACGAAACGATCAGCCGTCGCCGATGCGGTCGTAGGTGTTGCCGTCGTTGTACTGGAAGATGCCGATGGTCGCCTCGGTCGGGTCGCCGTTCCCGTCGAACGTGACCGGGCCGGAGGGGCCGTCGTAGTCGATCTGCTCGCCCTCGGTGAGGAGCTCGGCGCCAGCCGAGAAGGTGTCGACCTTCTCGCCTTCGCCCGAACCACCCGAGACCTGCTGCAGGTACGCCGCGATGTCGGTGCCGTCGGTGCTGTTGGCCGCGTAGGCCGCGAGCGCGATGAGCACCAGCGCGTCGTAGGACTCCGCCGCGTAGCTGTAGTCGGTCAGCGCCGGGTCGATCTCGAGCAGGCGGTCGGTGAAGTCACCGAGGGTGCCCACGTCGAGGCCGGGCAGCGTGCCCTTCGAGCCGGCGACGAGGCCGGGCGCGAAGTCGGCGCTGTAGTCGGCGAGGTTGCCGTCGACGAAGTACAGCTTGTCGCCGGGGTAGCCGCTGCCGACGAGGGCCGGCGTGATGACCTTCGCCTGGTCGAACGTGATCAGCGCGATCGCGTCGGGGTTGGCCGCCGTGACCTCGGAGATCTGCGCGTCGAAGCTCGAGTCGCCCTCGTTGAAGAGCGCCTCGGCGACGACCTCGCCGCCCGCGGCCTCGAACGCCTCGCGCGTGAACTGCGCGAGACCGGTGCCGTAGGCGTCGTTCAGCACGATCAGGCCGAGCGTGGCGTTGCCGTCCTCGGCGATCAGGTTGCCGAGCACCTCGCCCTGCAGGACGTCGGACGGAGCCGTGCGCCAGTACAGGTTGTTGTCGTCGTACTCGGTGAAGTCGGCCGACGTGTTGGCCGGCGAGAACTGCACGACGCCGGCGGCGACGATCTGGTCGATGACGGTCTTGGAGACACCCGACGAGGCGGCGCCGATGATCGCCGAGACGTCCTGCGAGAGGAGGTCGGTGACCGAGACGGTCGCGGTGTCGGTGGTGGTGTCACCCGAGTCGCGGTAGACGACCTCGACCTGGATGCCCATGTCGGCGTCGTTGATGTCCTGCGCGGCGAGCGCCACACCCGCCTCCTCGGGCGGGCCGAGGAACGCGAGCGCGCCGGACTGCGGCAGGATCGTACCGACCTTGAGGGTGAGGTCGCGCTCGCCCGCCTCGATGGGCTGGGCGTCGCCGGTCTCGGCCGGGGCCTCCGACTCCTCGGGCTCGGTGTCGGCACCCGTGCTGCACGCGGTCAGGAGGAGGGCGCTCACGCCGGCGATGGCGATGCCCGTCCAAGCTGCGCGACCCGAGCGCGAGGACCTGGCCTTCGCGAATACGCTCATGTTGCTCCTTGGGACTGAAGGAATGGGACACATTCCGGCGTCTGGCGACGCCGATGGTCTCGACAGTATTGCCCGGCCCATGTGGAAACAAGGAGATCCGATCACAACCCGGTAACACCCTCCCGATGGCGGCCGCCGCGGCATCCGCTCGCCGTCGCACGCACGAATATGGCGTCCACCGGCCGATTCGCGCACGGATCCCGCACCGTCCCACCGACCCGATCCGCCCCTCCGGCACCCCCGGACGGGGGGTCCGAACGACCGGACCCGCTCGCGGCGCGGCGTTCAGACCGGCTCGAGCGCAGCTCGTCGCGTGGCGCGAGCCCCCCGCAGCAGGTCGAACGTGAGCACCGCGAGCGCGAGCCAGACGAGCCCGAACCCGATCCAGCGCTCCAGCGGCATCGGCTCGCGCAGGACGACCACGCCCACGAGGAACTGGATGAACGGGGCGAAGTACTGGATGAAGCCCATGTACGTGAGCGGGAGCCGCCGCGACGCGGCGGCGAACAGCAGGAGCGGCACGGCGGTCACCGCGCCCGCCGACAGCAGGAGCACGGTGTGCCACGCGCCGAGCGAGCCCATCGACAGCGCGCCGCTCGCCCCGACGAGCACCAGCAGCACCGCCGCGAACGGCGCGAGCCACGCCGTCTCGAGCGTGAGCCCGGACACCGCGTCGACGCGATGGCCGACGCGCTTCTTGATCAGGCCGTAGAAGCCGAAGCTGAAGGCGAGGACGAGCGCGATCCACGGCAGCTGCCCGTACCCGACCGCCAGCACGACCACCGCGACGATCGAGATGCCGACGGCGGTCCACTGGGTGGCGTTCAACCGCTCGCGCAGCACGAAGACGCCGAGGAAGACCGTGACGATCGGGTTGATGAAGTATCCGAGCGCCGCTTCGACCACCTGGCCGTTGAGCGTCGCGAAGACGTAGGTCAGCCAGTTGACGAAGATGAGGACGCCCGCCGCCCCCATGGTGAGCACCACCCGGCGGTCTCGCAGGAGCGCCCGGAAGGAGCGCCAGGAGCGCGTGAGCACGATCAGGAGCGCACAGAAGACCAGCGACAGGAGGATGCGCCAGGCGACGATCTCGACGGGCCCCGTGGGCGCGAGGGCGAGGAAGTAGATGGGGAGGAAGCCCCACAGGCCGTATGCGGAGACCGCGTAGGCGAGGCCGCTGCGACTGAGTCCCGCGCGCTGCGGTCGGGCGTCGGCGACGGTGGGAGTGCTGGTCACCGGACCAGCCTACGCTCGGCCTCCGGCCGCTCGTCGGCGCGCGACTGCCGCATTCCGTGCAGATCCCGACAGACGCGAAGCGGCCCGGATGCCGTGTGGCATCCGGGCCGCTTCGAAGCGTGCGTACCGACTAGCGGACGACGACCGCGAGCACGTCGCGGGCCGACAGCACGAGGTAGTCCTCGCCGCCGAACTTGACCTCGGTACCGCCGTACTTGGAGTAGATCACCTTGTCGCCGACGGCCACGTCGAGCGGGACGCGGTTGCCGTTGTCGTCGATGCGACCCGGGCCGACCGCCACGACCTCGCCCTCCTGGGGCTTCTCCTTGGCGGTGTCGGGGATGACCAGGCCGGAAGCGGTGGTCTGCTCGGCCTCGACCTGCTTGATGACGATGCGATCCTCGAGCGGCTTGATGGAAACCGACACGGTTGACCTCTTTCTTGACGAAGACTGGGGTTAGCAGCCTCTGAACGAGAGTGCTAACCAGAGTCTAGGGGGGTTCTGGCACTCGTGCAACGTGAGTGCCAACCGCCATGCCGCGGGTGCTAGCGTGGCCGGGTGGAACGCGCCGAGCTCGTCGAACTGCTCTCGCCCGAGGGGCTCGACCTGCTCGATTCGCTGCCCCCGTGGACCGCCCGCGCCGACGTCGTGAAGCTCGTCGCCGACCTGCGCGCGCAGGGCCACTCCCCCGGGCTCGTGGCCGCCGTGCTGACCCAGTCCCGGCTCCGCGCGAGGGCCAGGTCGAAGTTCGGCGAGTTCGCCGACCGCATGCTCTTCACCGAGGCCGGCCTCGAGCAGGCGACCCGGCTCCGCGTCGCAGCCCTCCACGCCGGCCGCTACGCACGCGCCGGGCTCCGGCACGTCGCCGACCTCGGCTGCGGGATCGGCGGCGACGCACTCGCCTTCGCCGCGATGGACCTCGAGGTGACCGCCGCCGACGCCGACGAGGTCACCGCGGCCATCGCCTCCTTCAACCTCACGCCCTTCCCCCGGGTCAGCGTGCTGCACTCGATGGCCGAGGAGGTCTCGCTGGGCGGGATCGACGCCGCCTGGCTCGACCCCGCGCGGCGCAGCACGTCCGGCGGGACGACGCGGCGCCTGGCCGACGCCGGCGACTACACCCCGTCGCTCGACTTCGCGTTCGGCCTGGCCGAGCGGATGCCGGTGGGCGTGAAGCTCGGACCGGGCACGGACCGGGACCTCGTGCCGGAGGGCACCGAGGCCCAGTGGGTCTCGGTCGACGGGGACGTGGTCGAGCTGGCCGTCTGGACCGGCCTGCTGGCCCGCCCGGGCGTCGGGCGCGCCGCCCTCGTGATCCGCGGCGATGCGGCGCACGAGCTCGTGGCGCCGGCCGACAGCGAGGACGCCCCGGTGGGCCCGCTAGGGGACTACCTCTACGAACCGGACGGCGCCGTCATCCGCGCACGCCTCATCGGAGACCTCGCCCGCGCGAACGGCGCGTGGATGCTGAGCGACGGGATCGCCTACATGACGGCGGATCGGGAGTTCGACACGCCCTTCGCGCGCGGCTTCCGGGTGGTCGACCGCCTGCCGGCCGACGAGCGCCACCTGCGGCAGGCGCTGCGCTCGCGCGGGGTCGGCACGCTCGAGATCAAGAAGCGCGGCGTGGACGTCGACCCGGCAGCCCTGCGCACCCGACTGAAGCTCAAGGGCGAGACGTCGGCCACCGTCGTGCTCACCCGCGAGGAGGGGCGCCACGTGGCCCTCCTCGTGGAGCGCCTCTGAACGGCGGCCGCGCGCGGGGGCCGGCTCAGCGGGGCAGTGCGCCGAAGACGATGGCGTAGTACCCGATCCACACGCCGGAGAACACCAGGCCGGTGATCCCCGTGCCGATCCCGATGAACGCCGGGATGCGTGCGTGCTCCTCGCGGCGCAGGCCGAGCACGCCGAACACGATCGCGGCCACGGACACCGGCAGCATCCATCCCACGAACAGCGAGGCGATCGCGCCGACGACGCCGAGGGCCGCCGCGAGCCGGCTCCAGACGCGCCGCTGCTCGTCGTCGTCGGCGTCGTACTCCGGGGCCGGCTCGGGGCGACCGACCGCGAGCAGCTGCCCGGTGGGCAGTCCGTGCAGCTCCGCGGTGTCGTACGGCGCCTCGAACTCGCGCGGCGGCCCGGGGTCGGACGAGCCGACCCGCGGCCGGTCGGCCCGGTGCTCGCCCTCGGGGGGCATCCGCTGGTCGCTCACGCCGCCGGCCCTCAGTAGTAGCTGGTCTCGCTCAGGCTGAACAGCGCGGCCCAGGCGACGATCGAGATCACCGCGATGGCGACGCCCACGAAGCCGAGGACGATGCCGGTGAGCCACATGCCCCTGGCGGCCGGCTCCTTGCGGCGGCCCACGAAGCCCAGCACGACGGCGGCCGCGGGGACGATCAGCTGCAGCACGCCGCCGATGAAGGGGATGATGACGATGCCGGCGCCGATCACGCCGATGATGCCCGCGATCAGCGAGATGAGGCTGAAGACCGCGGTCGGCCGGCTTCCCGGGGACGCGGCGTCGTACGGGGTCGCCGGCGCACCGTACGGGTTCGCGGGCTGCCCGTAGGGCTCCGCCGCCGCGGCGGGGGGAGCCGGAGGAGGCGGCGGAGGGAAGGCCGCGTTGCCGCTCGTGCCCGGGCCGTAGACCGGAGCGGCCGGAGGCTCGGGCGGGGCCGGCGGCGCCGGTGGTGCGGGCGGTGCCGGCGGCTCGGGTGCGGCCGGCGGGGCCGGCTCGACCGGGGGCTCCGGCGGGGCGGGCGGGACCGTCGGCTCGGACGGGGCCGGCGGCGCCGGCTCCGATGGGGCGGGCGGCGCCGGCTCCGATGGGGCGGGCGGCGCCGGCTCGGCGGGGACCGCCGGCTCGGACGGCGCGCCCGGCTCCGCCGGCACGGGGGGCTCGACCGGCTCAGCCGGGACGGACGGCTCGGATGGCGCGCTCGGCTCCACCGGCTCGTCTGGCTGCCTCGGATCGCTCATGTCGAGCCCCTTTCGTGCGCTGGGCGGATCAGTATCCGCTGACGGATCCGCTGTTGACCGCGGCGGCGATCAGCGCGAAGTAGGCGATCGCCACGATGATGCCGACCACGAACAGGACGTAGCCGATGATCAGGCCGGCGACCGCGAGGCCACGACCCTGCTCGCCCGTCTTCTTGATCTGGCTCAGCGCGATGTGGCCCGTGATGATGCCGACGAGCGGGATGAGGAACGACGACACCAGCGAGACGATGGCGAGGACGTTGGTCTTCTGCGACGCCGGGGCACCGGAGGACGGTGCGCTCGAGTCGTAGGCGGGGGCGCTGCCGTACGCGGGCGCCGCGGGAGCGGCGGGCGGGGGCGGCGGGACGTCGGAACGGTTGGGGTCGTTGGGGTCGGTCATTCCTGGCTCCTCTTGTGCATGCTGTGGACCCGGCCATGCTGGCAGTGCCCTCGGGCCATGTCAACGATCGGGGGCGCGGGTCGGCGGCCCCCGTTCGCGGGAGCGCCGAGGGTCAGGCTAGCGGTTCGACGGCACGATCCGCACCGGGGAGGCCTCCCCGTCGTCGCTCAGGCCTGGATGTCGGTGACGGGGAGCGTCGAATCGGCCCCGAAGCCGAGGCCGGAGGGGGCGTGACCCGCCATGATGAGGCGGGCGCCGAGCGCGGCGATCATCGCCCCGTTGTCGGTGCAGAGCGACAGCGGCGGGATCCGCAGCGCGATTCCCGCGGCATCCGCCCGCTGCTCCGCCACCTCGCGCAGCCGGCGGTTCGCGACCACGCCTCCGCCGAGGAGCAGGCGCGGCACGCCGAGGTCGGTGCACGCCGCGATGGCCTTCGAGACGAGCACGTCGACGACCGCCTCGCGGAAGCTCGCGGCGACGTCGGCGAGCGGCACCGGCTCGCCCGCCGCCTCGCGCTGCTCGACCCAGCGCGCCACCGCGGTCTTCAGGCCCGAGAACGAGAAGTCGTAGCGGTGCCGCTCGAGGTCCTTGGGTCGTGTCAGGCCCCGGGGGAAGCGGATGGCGTCGGGGTCGCCGCCGACGGCCGCGCGGTCGATCTCGGGTCCGCCCGGGTAGGGAAGGCCGAGCAGCCGGGCGACCTTGTCGAAGGCCTCGCCGGCCGCGTCGTCGATCGTCTCGCCGAGCAGCTCCACGTCGGAGTCCAGGTCTCGCACGAGCAGCAGCGACGTGTGCCCGCCCGAGACGAGGAGCGCGACGCTCGGCGTCTCGAGCGGCCGGTCGCCGATGAGGTCGGCGCCGACGTGGCCGACGAGGTGGTTGACCGCGTAGACCGGCTTGTCGAGCGAGAGCGCGAGCGCCTTGGCCGCTCCGACGCCGACCATCAGCGCGCCGGCTAGGCCCGGTCCATTGGTGACGGCGACCGCGTCGAGGTCGGCCGGTTCGACGGAGGCCGCGTCGAGCGCTGCCCGGATGGTGGGCCCGAGCGCCTCGAGGTGAGCGCGTGCGGCGACCTCGGGCACGACCCCGCCGTAGCGGGCGTGCTCCTCCATCGACGACGCCACGGCGTTGGCGAGCAGCTCGGTGCCACGGACGATGCCGACTCCGGTCTCGTCGCACGAGGTCTCGATGCCGAGGACGAGCGGGGCGTCGCGGTTCATGCGGGGTCTCCTGCGGGGGCGGTGGCGTCTCGTCCGGATGCCGCGGGCCGCGCCATCGGCGGGGGCACGTCGAGTCGCATCGCGATCGCGTCGACGCCGTCTGGCTGGTAGTAGCCGCGTCGCACCCCGGTCGCGCGGAACCCGAGCGATTCGTAGAGCGCGCGCGCGACGGGGTTGTCGGCGCGGACCTCGAGGAACAGCTCGTGCGCTCCGCGCCGCCGTGCCTCGTCGATCAGCGCGTTCACGAGCGCGCGACCCAGCCCGGCGCCGCGATGCGCCGGCTCGACCGCGATGGTCTGGATGTCGCCCTGCCCTGAGCCGCGCGGCGCGAGGAGCCCCGCGTACCCGAGCACCTCCCGGGGGCGGGCGTCGTCGACGGCGACGAGGTAGTACGTGTGCTCGCCGGCGAGCTCGGAGCGCATGGCCTCGGCCGGCCACGCGTCGGCGACGAAGACCGAGCGCTCGAGGGCCATGACGCCGTCGAGGTCGTCCGGCCGGGCGCGACGCAGCATGAGGCTCATCCCAGCACCCGCTTCGGCGCCGAGGAGGGGGTCACGTCGGGCGCGCGGAGGTAGAGGGGTTCGTCGACCGCGAGCGGGAGCCGCCCGGCGGCCTGCGCGAGCACGGCGAGCGAGCCGAGCGCGCCGGCCGAGACCGTGCGGGCGTCGAAGCGGATGCCGCGTGGCTCCGGCACCGCGTCGCGCGGCTCGAGCCGCGGCGGTGCTCCCCGCAGGGGCAGGCCGTCGCCGTCGAGCCCGTCGTAGTCGCTCACGGCGGACTCCCGCCGCCGTGCGTCGGTGACCACCTGCAGCGGCCCGGAGCCCCCGGACGCGTACCAGGCGTGCGCGATCGCGTCGTGGCTCACCACGGGGAGGAACGGGCGGCCCGCACCGAGCGCGAAGGCGTGCGCGGCGGCGATCCCGACCCGCAGCCCCGTGAACGGCCCTGGCCCCATGCCGCCGGCCACCCCGGCCAGGTCGCTCGCGCGGACGCGGGCGTCGGCGAGCGCGTCGCGGATGAAGCCGCCGACGACTTCGGCGTGCCGCATCGTGTCGTCGGTGCCGTGCTCGGCCAGGACGACGCCGTCGCGGTCGACCACGGCGACGCTGGTGCCCGTGGAGGTGTCGATCGCGAGGAGCATGGCCTCCAGCCTAGTTCGCGGTCGCGGGACCGAGCTGGGCGTCGGCGGCGTAGGGGGTGCCGGCCCAGCGCGGGCCGTGGCCGACGAGCTCGACCGAGCGCGGCTCGTCGAGCTCGAGGTCGTCGGCGCCGGGAAGCTCGCCGCCGCCGCGGCGCCGCGCGATCACCACCTCGAGCCAGGACTCGCTGACCCCGTCGAGCAGGCCCGCGCCCCATTCGACGACGACGGCGGAGTGGTCGAAGTCGAGGTCGAGGTCCTCGAGCTCGGCGGCGCCGCCCAGCCGGTAGGCGTCGACGTGCACGAGCGGCGCCCCGCCGACCAGGCTCGGGTGGGTGCGCGCGAGCACGAAGGTGGGGCTCTGCACGGGACCCCGCACGCCGAGCCCGTCGCCGATCCCGCGCGTGAGCGTGGTCTTGCCCGCACCGAGCGGGCCGGTGAGCACGACGAGGTCGCCGGCGCGAAGCTGGCGGCCGAGCTCGCGACCCAGCTCCTCCATGGCGTCGGCGTCGGGGATCGCCCGGCGGATCATGCGTCCTCCACGTGGGTCCTCTTCACGCGTGGGCCGATGCGCGTCACGATGTCGTAGCCGATGGTGTCGGCCGCGTCGCCCCAGTCGTCGGCGGACGGGGCGCCCGCGCCGGGGTCCCCGAAGAGCACGACCTCGTCGCCGACCGCGACCGCGTCGTCGCCCATGTCGACGAGGAACTGGTCCATGGCGATCCGGCCCACGACCGGGTGCCGGCGGCCCCGGACGAGCACCTCGGCACGGCCCGAGGCCTGGCGCGGCACGCCGTCGGCGTAGCCCAGCGGCACGAGCGCGAGCGTGGTCGGCCGCTCCGCCCGCCAGACGTGGTCGTAGGAGACCCCCGCGCCCGCGGGGATGCGGCGCACCGCCGCGACCCGGCCACGCAGCGTCATCACGGGGCTGAGTCCCAGGTCGGCGGCCGTCGTCCCGTCGCCGAAGGGCGGGATCCCGTACAGCCCGATCCCGATGCGCACGAGGTCGAGGCGGGCTTCGGGGAACCTGAGCGCGGCCGCCGTCGACGCGAGGTGGCGCAGCTCGGGCCGGAGCCCCGCCGCGACGGCCTGCTGCTCGCCACGGCGGAACGCCGCGAGTTGCGCGGCGTCCTCCTCGGCCGACGTGTTCGCGAGGTGGCTGAACATCCCGCGGACGCGGATCCGGCCGTCCCGTTCCAGCTCGGCGGCGCGGGCGACCACGGACGGCCACGCCTCCGGCGGGATGCCGTTGCGGCTCAGCCCGGTGTCGAGCTTGAGGTGCACGTGCGCGGTTCGCCCGACCCGGGCCGCGGCTCGCGCCGCGGCGTCGAGCTGCGCCTCGGAGGAGATGCCGAGGTCGACGTCGGCGGCGACGGCGTCGGCGAACTCGGCGTCGGGATCGTGCAGCCAGGCGAGGATCGGGGCCTCGATCCCGGCGCTGCGGATGGGGAGCGCCTCCGCCACGTCGGCCACGCCGAGCCAGTCCGCGCCGGCGTCGAGCGCGGCGCGCGCGACCGGGATCGCCGCGTGCCCGTAGGCGTCGGCCTTGACCACGGCCATCACCGCCGCGGGGGCGACCGCGGCGGCGATCGTCCGGACGTTGCGACGGACGGCGTCGAGGTCGACCACCGCCTCCCGGAACGGGCCGGGGCGCGGGTCCTCGTTCACTGCGCGTCTCCTCGCGACTCGGCGCGTTCGAGCACGACGAAGGCACTCGCGATCCCCGCGTCGTGGCTCATCGAGAGGTGGACGCGGTCGATCCCCAGTTCGGCGACGTGCCGCGAGAGGGCTCCCGACAGGGCGAAGTCGGGGTTGCCGTCGGCATCCTGCACGATGCGCATGTCGTGCCAGCGGATCACGGCGTGGCCGCCGAGCGCCTTGATCAGCGCCTCCTTCGCCGCGAAGCGTGCGGCCAGCGAGCGGGCCGGCCGCTCGCGTTCGCTCTCGGCGAACAGGCGCTCGCGCAGCGCGGGCGTGCGCTCCAGCGAGCGCTCGAAGCGCGCGATGTCGACCACGTCGATGCCGATGCCCGCGATCACCCGATCCTCCACGACTGCACGTCTCGAGTCTGCCGCACTCCGAGGCCGCGGGCGCCGCAGCGCGACGCCCGCGACCGGCGGATCACTCGACCGTGACCGACTTGGCCAGGTTGCGCGGCTGGTCGACGTCGAGCCCCTTGGCCTGCGAGAGCTCCATGGCGAAGATCTGCAGTGGCACGACCGCGAGGAGCGGCTCGAAGAGCGGCCCGGCCAGCGGGATGCGGATCACCTCGTCGGCGAACGGCAGCACCGCGGCATCCCCCGCCTCGGCGATCGCGATGACGCGAGCCCCCCGGGCGCGGATCTCCTGGATGTTGGAGACGACCTTCGGGTGCAGGGCCGCCGAGCCGCGAGGGCTGGGGACGACCACGAACACCGGCTGGCCCGGCTCGATGAGTGCGATCGGACCGTGCTTCAGCTCGCCGGCCGCGAAGCCCTCGGCGTGGATGTACGCGAGCTCCTTCAGCTTCAGCGCACCCTCGAGTGCGATCGGGTAGCCGACGTGGCGGCCGAGGAAGAGCACCGACCGGGTGTCGCTCATCCAGTGCGCGAGCTCGCCGACGCGCTCGCCCTGCTCGAGGACGGTCGCGATCTTCTCCGGGACGGCCTGGAGCTCGGCGACCTGCGTCGCGAGGTCGGCCTCCGACATCGTCCCGCGGACGCGCGCGAGGTGCAGGCCGAAGAGGTAGAGCGCGGTGATCTGCGCGACGAACGCCTTCGTGGACGCGACCGCGACCTCGGGACCGGCGTGCGTGTACACGGCGGCGTCGGACTCGCGCGGGATGGTGGCACCCTGGGTGTTGCACACCGAGATGGCCTTCGCGCCCTGCTCGCGCGCGTACTTGACCGCCATGAGCGTGTCCATCGTCTCGCCCGACTGGCTGATCGAGACGACCAGCGTGCCGTCGTCGATGACCGGCTCGCGGTAGCGGAACTCGTGGCTGAGCTCGACCTCGACGGGGATGCGCGCCCACTGCTCGATCGCGTACTTCGCGACCATGCCGGCGTAGGCCGCGGTCCCGCAGGCGACGATCGTGATGCGACGGATGTCGCGGAGCGCGTCGTCGCCGAACTCGTCGAGCTCGGGCACCGAGACGACGCCGTCGACGATGCGGCCGCGGATCGTGTTCGCGACCGCGTCGGGCTGCTCGGCGACCTCCTTGGCCATGAACGACGACCAGCCGCCCTTCTCGGCGGCCGACGCGTCCCACGCGACGTCGAACGGCTCGACCTCGACCGAGTTGCCATCGAAGTCGGTGACGGTGACCTCGCCGGCGGTGATCGCGACGATCTGGTCCTGGCCGATCGCCACCGCGCGCTTCGTGAACTCGACGAAGGCCGCGACATCCGAGCCGAGGAAGTTCTCGTTCTCGCCCAGGCCGATCACGAGGGGCGAGTTGCGGCGGGCGCCGACGACCACGCCCGGCTCGTCGCGGTGCACGGCGAGCAGCGTGAACGCGCCCTCGAGGCGGCGCACGGTGCGGCGGAACGCCTCCCGCAGGTCGCCCGCCTCGCGGTACTCCCGGCCGAGCAGGACCGCCGCCACCTCGGTGTCGGTCTCGCTCTTGAACTCGGCACCGTCGGCGACCAGCTCCTCCTTCAGCTCGGAGAAGTTCTCGATGATGCCGTTGTGGATGAGGGCCAGCTTGTCGTCATCGGCCAGGTGCGGGTGGGCGTTGCGGTCGGTCGGGCCGCCATGGGTCGCCCAGCGGGTGTGGCCGATGCCCGTGCCCCCGCGATGGATCGGGTGCCGCTCGAGCTCGTCGGCGAGCACCTGGAGCTTGCCGGCGCGCTTGGCGAACTCGAGGTCGCCCTCGTCATCGACGACGGCGACGCCCGCCGAGTCGTAGCCACGGTATTCGAGGCGGCGCAGGCCACCCATGAGGACGTCGAGGCTGTTGCGCTCTCCGACGTATCCGACGATTCCACACATGGGCACGATCCTACCGGCGCGTTCCTGAGCGCCCGACCGGCGCGGTGCGCGCGACTACACTGTCACGGTGCCCGAACCGCAGAGCCCGTCGACGCACGCCACCCAGATCTCCCCGTTCATCGAGCTGGGGCGGGCGGACTGGGCGGCGCTCGCCCCGTCGATGCCGTCGCCGCTCCGGGAGACCGAGATCGTCCAGCTGCGCGGGCTCGGCGAGCCCCTCGACCCGGTCGAGGTCGCCGAGGTCTACCTCCCGCTGAGCCGGCTGCTCAACCTCTACGTCGGCGGCACGAAGGCGCTCCACGAGGTGACCAGCACGTTCCTGCGCGAGCGCTTCGAGTCGACCCCGTTCGTCATCGGCGTCGCCGGTTCGGTCGCCGTCGGCAAGTCGACGATCGCGCGCCTGCTCCGGGAGCTCCTGGCTCGCTGGGAGCACACCCCCCGGGTCGAGCTGGTCACCACCGACGGCTTCCTCTTCCCCAACGCCGAGCTGGAGCGGCGCGGGCTGATGGAGCGCAAGGGCTTCCCGGAGTCCTACGACCGCCGCGCGCTGCTGCGGTTCGTGAGCGAGGTGAAGGCCGGCGCCCCGGAGGTGCGTGCGCCGTTCTACTCGCACCTGGCGTACGACATCGTGCCCGACGCGCAGGTGACGGTCCGGCGACCCGACGTGCTCATCGTCGAGGGGCTCAACGTGCTGCAGCCGGCCGCCCCCGGCCACAAGCTCGCGGTCAGCGACCTGTTCGACTTCAGCATCTACGTCGACGCGCGCACGCGCGACATCGCCCGCTGGTACGAGGAGCGCTTCCTCAAGCTGCAACGCGGCGCCTTCTCGAACCCCCGCTCGTTCTTCCACCGCTTCGCGAGCCTCAGCGAGGACGAGGCGCGCGCCCGCTCCCGCGCGATCTGGCAGTCGATCAACGAGCCGAACCTGCTCCAGAACATCCGGCCGACCCGCTCCCGCGCGTCGCTGGTGCTGCGCAAGGGCAGCGACCACGCCGTCTCGAGCGTGCTGCTCCGCAAGCTCTGACCCGCCGCGCCGCGCGGCGGCTCGCGTCATCCGCTCCGGGGCCGCGCGCGAACGCGAACGCCGCGGCATCCGTCACCGGGTCGGGCGAGCGGATGCCGCGGCGTGCGGCGTTCGGAAGGTGCTCAGTTGGCGAGGCGCTCGCGCACGATCGCGGCGAGCTTGTCGGCGTGCGCCTCGGCGACCTGCTGGTCGGCCGCCTCGACCATGACGCGGACCATCGGCTCGGTGCCCGAGGGGCGCAGCAGCACGCGGCCGGTGTCGCCGAGCTCGGCCTCCGCGGCGCGCACCGCCGCCGCGATCTCGGCGTCGTCCGCCATCGCGTGGTGGTCGACCCCGCGCACGTTCACGAGGACCTGGGGGTACACGGTCATGACCGAGGCGAGCTCGGCGAGCGACTTGCCGGTCCGCGCCATCTCGGCGACCAGGTGCAGGCCCGTCAGGACGCCGTCGCCCGTGGTCGCGAACTCGCTCATGATGACGTGACCGGACTGCTCGCCGCCGAGCGCGTAGCCGCCCTCGGCCAGCGCCTCCAGGACGTACCGGTCGCCGACCTTGGTCTCGACGACGCGGATGCCGCGCTCGGCCATCGCCCGCTTGAGTCCCAGGTTCGACATGACCGTGACGACGAGGGTGTCGTCGGTGAGCGTCCCGCGCTCCTGCATCGAGACGGCGAGGATCGCCATGATCCGGTCGCCGTCGATCACGTTGCCGTCGGCGTCGACCGCGAGGCAGCGGTCGGCGTCGCCGTCGTGGGCGATGCCCACGTCGGCGCCGTGCTCGCGCACGGCCTGCTGCAGCGGACCAAGGTGCGTGGAGCCGACGCCGTCGTTGATGTTCATGCCGTCGGGGTCGGCGCCGATGACGACGACCTCGGCGCCCGCGTCGCGGAACGTCTCGGGCGAGACGCCGGCCGCGGCGCCGTGCGCGCAGTCGAGCACGACCTTCAGGCCCTCGAGCCGGTTCGGCAGCGTGGCGAGCAGGTGGACGACGTAGCGGTCCTCGGCGTCGGCGAACCGGCGGACGCGACCCACGCCGTCGCCGGTGGGGGCCAGCTTCTGCCGGCCGAGGTAGGACTCGATGCGGTCCTCGACCTCGTCGGGCAGCTTCGTGCCGCCGAAGGAGAAGAACTTGATCCCGTTGTCGGGGGCCGGGTTGTGCGACGCGGAGATCATCACGCCGAAGTCGGCGCGGATGCTGTCGATGAGGAACGCCGTCGCCGGGGTCGGGATGACGCCCGCGTCGAGCACGTCGACGCCGGAGCTGGCGAGCCCGGCGGACACGGCGGCGGTGAGGAACTCACCGGACACGCGCGGATCGCGCGCCACGACCGCGACCGGCCGGCGACCGGCGGCGCGGAGTTCATCCGCATGCCGGCCCTGCGTGAGGACGGCGGCAGCGGCCTGGGCGAGGCCCAGGGCCAGGTCAGCCGTGAGTTCACGGTTGGCCAGGCCCCGGACCCCGTCGGTTCCGAAGAGCCGAGGCATCGGGGAGACCCGTTCCCGCGCTTAGCGCTTCGAGAACTGGGGCGCCTTGCGGGCCTTCTTGAGACCGGCCTTCTTGCGCTCGATGACCCGGGCGTCGCGCGTGAGGAAGCCGGCCTTCTTCAGGGTCGGGCGGTTGTTCTCGCGGTCGATCTCGTTGAGCGCACGAGCGATCGCGAGGCGCAGCGCGCCGGCCTGGCCCGAGGGGCCGCCGCCGGTGATGCGGGCGATGACGTCGTACGAGCCGGCGAGCTCGAGGACGGTGAACGGGTCGGTGATGAGCTGCTGGTGCAGCTTGTTCGGGAAGTAGTCCGCGAACTCACGGCCGTTGACGGTGATGTTGCCGGCGCCCGGCACGACGCGCACGCGCGCGATGGCCTGCTTGCGACGGCCGACGGCCGAGCCCGAGACGTTGAGCACGGGGCGGGCGGCGGGCGCCGAGGCGGCGGCCGACTCGGTGGTGTAGCTCTCGGGAGCCTGGTCGATCTGGTCTGCGATCTTCGCCATGGTGGTGTCTCTGAATCCTTTTCGCGTCGGCGCCGGGCTTACTGGGCGACCTGGGTGAGGGTGTACGGCTTCGGCTGCTGAGCCGCGTGCGGGTGCTCCGGGCCGGCGTAGACCTTCAGCTTCTTCAGCTGCTGGCGACCGAGCGAGTTCTTCGGGAGCATGCCGCGGATCGCCTTCTCGACGGCGCGGACGGGGTTCTTCTCGAGCAGCTCGGCGTAGCCGACCGCCTTGAGGCCGCCCGGGTAGCCCGAGTGGCGGTAGGCCTTCTTCTGCTCGAGCTTCTGGCCGGTGAGGGCCACCTTGTCGGCGTTGACGATGATCACGTGGTCGCCGGTGTCGACGTGGTTCGCGAAGATCGCCTTGTGCTTGCCGCGGAGGATCGCCGCGGCGTGGCTGGCCAGGCGGCCGAGCACGATGTCGGTGGCGTCGATGACGACCCAGTCGCGCTGGATCTCGGTCGCCTTCGGGGTGTAGGTGCGCGTCACAGTAGTGCTGCTTTCTGATCGAGTGAGGGGTTCGTGAATCCCGCTCCGGAGGGAGTTCGCTCGCGATGCGAGGAGAACGCCGTGGTGGAGGGCTCAACATCGGATGCCGACGCAGTCGACGGCACCAAAGGGAAATCTTAGCCGACGACGCCTTCGACGTGCAATTCGCGACGTGCCCTCGTCTGCTCCGCCCGAGCGGCGAGGTCCTCGTCGGCCGGGTAGCCGACCTCGGTGAGGGTGAGGCCCTTGGCGGGCAGCACCTTGAACGCACTGGTCCGCGTGCGCGCCCGCATGAGCTCGGCGGGCCCCTCCACGCCGATCCGCGCCTCGCCCACGGCCACCCCGGAGCCCACCAGCGCACGCACCATGGAGTGGCAGAACGCGTCGGCCTGCAACGAGGCCACCAGCACGCCGTCGTCGCCCCGGCGCCACCGGAAGGACTGCAGCGTGCGGATCGTCGTCGCGCCCTCGCGGGGCTTGCAGAATGCGGCGAAGTCGCCGAGGCCGATGAGGGTCTGGGCGGCGACGTCCATCGCCTCCACGTCGAGCGGGCGCGGGTACCACACCGTCCGATGCCGCTGGAGCGGGTCGTGCTCGGCGTCCGCGTCGGCGATGCGGTACGAGTACCGGCGCCAGACGGCGGAGAACCGCGCGTCGAAGCCCTCGGGCGCCATCCGGCCCGAACGGACCACGACGTCGGAGTCGGCCGCACCCAGGATGCCGCGGATGCGGCGGACCAGCACGGCGGCCGCATCGCGCGGCCGGCCGTCGTCGGCGGCACCCCGCCGGGGACGGGTGACGGCCCGCAGGGCCGCCTCGTCGACGTCGAGGTGGGCGACCTGCCCGCTCGCGTGCACGCCCGCGTCGGTGCGCCCCGCCACGACGAGCCGCGGCATGACGCCCTCGCGGCGGAAGAGCGTCGCGAGGGCGTGCTCCACCGTGCCCTGGACCGTCCGGAGACCGGGCTGGCGGCTCCACCCCGCGAAGTCCGTGCCGTCGTACGCGAGGTCGAGCCGGAGGCGCACGACGGACGCCGGGTCGTCGCCGTCGACGGCCGGGACGTCGTGGGTGCGGTGCTCCGCTTCGGTCACCGTCCCAGCCTAGATGCGCGAGGGGCCCCGATGCGGATGCATCGGGGCCCCTCGTGACGGACGCGAAGGCTACTTCGCAGCCTCCTCGGCGGGCGCCTCGGCGGACTCGTCCGAAGCCTCCGAACCGGCGGCCTCGTCGACGGCGGCCTCCGACTCGGTCACCTCGGGCTCCGGCGTCTCGGCCGGGGTCTCCTCGGAGGCCGGCTCCTCGGCGGGAGCGGCGGCGGGCTTGGCGGCGCGGGCCTTCGGGGTCACCGGCTCGAGGACGAGCTCGATGACCGCCATGGGCGCGTTGTCGCCCTTGCGGTTGCCGATCTTGGTGATGCGGGTGTAGCCGCCCTCACGGTCCGCGACCTGGGGCGCGATGACCGTGAACAGCTCGTGCACGACCGACTTGTCGCCGATGACGGCGAGCACGCGACGGCGGGCGTGCAGGTCGCCGCGCTTGGCGAACGTGATCAGGCGCTCGGCGAGCGGACGGAGGCGCTTGGCCTTCGTCTCGGTCGTCGTGATGCGCTTGTGCGTGTAGAGCGCGGCGGCGAGGTTGGCGAGCAGCAGGCGCTCGTGCGCGGGTCCGCCTCCGAGGCGGGGGCCCTTCGTGGGCTTCGGCATGGTGGTATCTCCAGTGTTGGGGGGTTGGTGCGGCCCGGGGCCTGCTTAGTTCTCGTCCTCGAAGCCCGTGTAGAAGTGGGCGCCGTCGAAGCCGGGGACCGAGTCCTTCAGCGACAGGCCCATCTCGGTGAGCTTGTCCTTGACCTCGTCGACCGACTTCTGGCCGAAGTTGCGGATGTTCATCAGCTGCGACTCCGACAGGGCCACCAGCTCGGACACCGTGTTGATGCCCTCGCGCTTCAGGCAGTTGTACGAGCGGACCGACAGGTCGAGGTCCTCGATCGGGATCGAGAGCTCGCTCGAGAGCACGGCGTCGACCGGCGCGGGGCCGATCTCGATGCCCTCGGCCGCGCTGTTGAGCTCGCGGGCGAGGCCGAACAGCTCGACGAGCGTGCGGCCGGCCGAGGCGATCGCGTCACGCGGCGAGATGGCGGCCTTGGTCTCGACGTCGACCACGAGGCGGTCGAAGTCGGTGCGCTCGCCCGCACGCGTCGCCTCGACGCGGTAGGTGACCTTGAGGACCGGCGAGTAGATCGAGTCGACCGGGATCTGGCCGGCCTCGGAGTACTCGTTGCGGTTCTGGCTGGCCGAGACGTAGCCGCGGCCGCGCTCGATCGTGAGCTCGAGCTCGAACTTCGCCGAGTCGTTGAGCGTCGCGATGACCAGCTCGGGGTTGTGCACCTCGACGCCCGCCGGAGCGGAGATGTCGGCGGCGGTGACCTCGCCCGCGCCCTGCTTGCGCAGGTAGGCCGTGATCGGCTCGTCGTGCTCGCTGGAGACGACCAGGTTCTTGATGTTGAGGATGATCTCGGTGACATCCTCCTTCACGCCCGGAACGGTCGAGAACTCGTGGAGCACGCCGTCGATGCGGATGCTCGTCACGGCGGCGCCGGGGATCGAGGAGAGGAGGGTGCGACGGAGGGAGTTCCCCAGGGTGTAACCGAAGCCCGGCTCGAGGGGCTCGATCACGAAACGCGAACGGAACTCCGAGATGTTCTCTTCGGTGAGCGTCGGACGCTGTGCGATCAGCACGGTGTGATTCCTTTCGGCAGGGTGTCCGCTATATGACACCTGCGAGTTCGAGGATCTTGAGTTGTGAGAGAGAACGGATGCCGGTGGTCGAGCAGCGCCCGGCGCAGCCGGGCGCGTACCGAGACCGTGCGATCTCGATACGGCCTGCGGCCTACTCGATCACCGGGTACGGAGTGCTAGACGCGGCGACGCTTCGGCGGGCGGCATCCGTTGTGCGCCTGAGGCGTCACGTCGTTGATGCTGCCGACCTCGAGGCCCGCGGCCTGGAGCGAGCGGATCGCGGTCTCGCGGCCCGAGCCCGGGCCCTTGACGAAGACGTCGACCTTCTTCATGCCGTGCTCCTGCGCCTGGCGCGCGGCCGACTCGGCGGCGAGCTGCGCGGCGAACGGGGTCGACTTGCGCGAGCCCTTGAAGCCGACGCCGCCGGACGAGGCCCAGCTGATCACGGCGCCGTTCGTGTCGGTGATCGACACGATGGTGTTGTTGAAGGTCGACTTGATGTGGGCCTGGCCCACGGCGACGTTCTTCTTGTCCTTCTTGCGCGGCTTGCGAGTAGCCGCCTTGGGTGCTGCCATGTGAAATGTCTCCTAGATCTTGGCGCGAGCGGTTACTTGCGGCCCGGCTTCTTCTTGCCGGCGACGGTGCGCTTCGGGCCCTTGCGGGTGCGAGCGTTCGTCTTGGTGCGCTGACCGCGGACCGGGAGGCCGCGACGGTGACGGATGCCCTCGTAGGAGCCGATCTCGACCTTGCGGCGGATGTCGGCGGCCACCTCGCGGCGGAGGTCGCCCTCGACCTTGTAGGTGCCCTCGATGTGGTCGCGGAGGGCGACGAGCTGCTCGTCGGTGAGGTCCTTGACGCGGATGTTCCCGTCGATGCCGGTCTCCGCGAGCGTCTGCAGCGCGCGAGTGCGGCCGACGCCGTAGATGTAGGTCAGTGCGATCTCCACGCGCTTCTCGCGCGGGATGTCGACTCCTGCCAGACGTGCCATGGTGGCTTCTCCTGTTGGATGTGTCGGAGGTGTGGAGCACTTCCGGTGCCTCGGCCTCCGTCCGAGGGTGTCCCCCGCGCCTCAGCGGTGCGGGTTCGTGGAAGTGCCGTGTTCGGTTGTCGCGTCGACGCGGGCGACTAGCCCTGGCGCTGCTTGTGGCGCGGGTTCTCGCAGATGACCATCACGCGGCCGTGGCGGCGGATGACCTTGCACTTGTCGCAGATGCGCTTGACGCTGGGGTTGACCTTCACAGTCGGTTCCTTTTTTCGCTGTCCTCGTACCCGCGGGGTGCCGCGGGTCGTTACTTTCCGAACAGCCCTTACTTGTAGCGGTAGACGATCCGGCCGCGGGTCAGGTCGTACGGGCTCAGCTCCACGATCACGCGGTCCTCGGGGAGGATGCGGATGTAGTGCTGGCGCATCTTTCCGGAGATGTGGGCGAGCACCTTGTGCCCGTTGGTCAGCTCAACCCGGAACATCGCGTTCGGGAGTGCCTCGATGACCGAGCCTTCGATCTCGATGACGCCGTCTTTCTTGGCCATAGCCTCACTATCGCTTGGGGTTTGGGTATTCGGTCGTGCGATGATGATGCACGACCTCGACAGGGCCCATCGGGCATGCCGAAGCGGGCGTGCAAAACACCAAGGGTCAACTATAGGGGAATCAGAGCCGATTCGCCAGTCGATGTGCGCGTCAGGGCGCCATCCGCCGGGCGACCGCGGCGACCAGGCGCTCGTGCAGCGGGTGATCCGGCTCCACGCCGCACACCTCGCGCACGATCGTCTCCGCCTCATCCGTCTGCAACCGCTGCTGCAGTTCGACGCTCTCCGGGTCCGCGGGCACGTCGAATCCGAGTGCGGCCTCCACCGCGTCGAGCAGCCCGTCGATCGGCAGCTCCCGCTCGGCGAGCTCCGCGGCGGGCGCGATGAAGCGCTCGCGGCGCCCCAGCTTGCGCAGCGGCTGGCGGCCGACGCGCTCCACGGTGTCGGGCAGCGCCGCATTGCGGAACCGCCCGAGGATGGTCGCCCGGTACTCCGCCTGCTCCGCCTCGGTGAAGCCGTGCTTCGCGACGATGAGCGCGCTCGTCTCCGCGAGCACGCGCTCGACGCGCGCCGCGACCGCCTCGTCGGCGAGCGCGTCGGCGATGCGCTCGTGGCCCGCGAGGAAGCCGAAGTACGCCGTCGACGCATGCCCGGTGTTCACCGTGAACAGCTTGCGCTCGATGTACGGCCCGAGCCGCTCGACGAAGTGCGCCCCGGGGATCTCCGGCGGCGCGTCGCCGAAGGGCGGCCGCTCGATCGCCCACTCGGAGAACGTCTCGACCGTCACGTCGAGCCCGGACTCCCCCGGCTGCCCGGGAACGATGCGGTCGACGGCGGTGTTCGCGAACACCGCCCGCCGCTCGAGGTCCGCCCACTCGCCGGCCTCCGCGAGCTTCGCCGTCTCCTCCCGCAGCAGGCTGGTCGCGTCGATCGCGTTCTCGCACGCCATCACCGCGAGCGGAGCGGCCTCGGGCGACCGGTCGCGCAGCGCCTGCAGCGCGTGCGGCGCGATGAAACGGAGGACGTTCGGGCCGACGGCGGTCGTCAGCACGTCGGCGTCGGCGAGCTCGGCGGCCAGCGCCGCGGCATCCGTCTCCGAGTTGACCGCGCGGAAGCGGTCGACCACCAGGTCGCGTGCCCCGTCGCCCACCTCGTGCACGGTGTACCGGTCCGCGGCGGCCAGCGCGTCGATCAGCTCCGCGTTCACGTCGGCGAAGACGACCTCGTACCCGGCGTCGTGCAGCAGCAGCCCGATGAAGCCGCGCCCGATGTTGCCGGCGCCGAAGTGGACGGCCTTCACGAGGCGTTCACCTCGGCCAGCAGGGCCACCATCTCGTCGGAGGTCTGCGCGGCGAGCAGCTTCTCGACCTCGTCCTCGTCGGAGAACACCATCGCGAGCCTCGACAGGATGTCGAGGTGCTCGTCGCCGAGGCCGGCGATCCCGACCACGAACCGTGCCGGCTCGCCGCCCCAGTCGATGGGGTCGTCGTAGCGCAGCAGCGACAGCGCCGAGCGCTTGATGAAGCCCTTCGCGTCGTTCGTCCCGTGCGGGATGGCGAGCCAGTTGCCCATGTACGTCGACACCGTGCCCTCGCGCTCGAGCATCGAGTCGACGTACGCGTCGTCGACCGCGCCGGCGTCGACGAGCACCGCGCCCGCCGCGCGGATCGCGTCGTCGCGACTCGCGCCGCCCGGCACGATGCGGACGTTCTCCGGGGACAGGATCTGGTCGGTCATGAGAGCTCCTTCTTCCTGGTCGTGCTCGTGGTCCGGCGGTCGTGCGTTCGCGGTCCGACCGCTCCGTCTGGGCGGATGACGCGGGATGCCCGGGTCGCGACGGCAGTGCGGTCGCGACCCGGGCTCCGGTTCACCCGGCCGGTGTATTCGTCACCGATCCTCGTGCTGCGCCTTGACCAGGTCGACGACCTCGTCGTATCGCGGCGAGTTCATGAAGTTGTCGACCGAGATGTGCACGGCATCCGGCGTCTGGTGGCGCGCGCGCTCCGTGAGCTGGTTCTGCGTGATCACCAGGTCGGCCGAGTCGTCGAGGCTCGCGATGGCCTTGTTGGTCACCGTGACGTCCTCGATGCCCGCCTTCTTGATCTTGTTGCGCAGGACGCTCGCGCCCATCGCGGACGAGCCCATGCCGGCGTCGCAGGCGAACACGACGTTCCTGATCTCGCGCATCGTGCCGGTTGCCGGGCCGGCGAACCCGCCCGACTGGGTGGCCGCGCCGCCGCGCAGGTTCGCGAGGGCGTCGGAGCTCTTGCCCTTGGCCGCCTCGGTCTGCGTGATCGCGGCGCCGAACGCGTCGTCCGAGACGGCCATCGCCTCGAGGTCGCGCTTCCGGGAGGCCCGCAGGATGACCGCCGAGATGATGAACGTCACGGCCGCCGACAGGACCACCGAGAGGATCACGGCGAAGTACGCGCCCGGCGCGGTCTGCAGGAGGACCGCGATGATGCTCCCCGGCGCGGCCGGGGCACGCAGTGCGCCGCCCAGGACCATGTTGGTGGTGACGCCGGTCATGCCGCCCGCGATGAGCGCGAGGATCAGGATCGGCTTCATCAGCGCGAACGGGAAGTACACCTCGTGGATGCCGCCGAAGAACTGGATGACGGCCGCGCCCGGTGCCGACGCCCGCGCCGCCCCGATGCCGAAGAACGTGAACGCCAGCAGCAGGCCCACGCCGGGTCCGGGGTTCGCCTCGAGCAGGAACAGGATCGACGAGCCCTCATCGGCCGCCTCCGAGAGGCCGAGCGGGGTCAGCACGCCGTGGTTGATGGCGTTGTTCAGGAACAGCACCTTCGCCGGCTCGATGATGATGCTGGTCAGCGGCAGCAGGTTCGTCTCGACGAGCCAGCCGACCGCGCCGGAGAGGGCGTTCATGATGCCGTTCACGAGCCAGGCGACCGGGTAGAACCCGACGATGGCCATGATGAAGCCCCAGATGCCGGCGGAGAACATGTTGACGAGCATCTCGAAGCCCGCCTTGACCTTGCCGTCCCAGAGCGCGTCCAGGCGCTTCATCGTCCACGCCGCCAGCGGGCCGAGGATCATCGCGCCGATGAACATGTGGATCTGGCCGAGCTGGTTGTCCTCGGGCAGCGTCGCGTTCACCTGGGCGATGAGCAGGTCGGATCCGGCGATGGCGCCGAAGGTCGCGATGCCGCCGACCACGCCGCCGCGGATGCCGTAGATCATCGATCCGCCCGTGTAGCCGATGAGGATCGGGAGCAGGTAGTGGATGAACGGACCGACGATGGTCGCGAGGTCCGCGTTCGGCGTCCAGCCGACGCCGATGAAGAACGCGGTGAAGATGCCCCACGCGATGAGCGCGGGGATGTTCGGCATGATCATGCCGCTGAGGAAGGTTCCGAATCTCTGGACGTGGACGCGCGTTCCCCCGCGTCGGTTCGTCTCAGCTGACGTCGTCGTCATTGCTGCCTCCAGTGCAGGTCACGGCACGGTCGTGCCGGTGGGGGTGGGGATGGGTGCGGATGCGGCGGCGGCCTCCTGGGCCGCCTGCTTCGCCTCGGCCGCTCCCTCGGCGGCCAGGGCTGCCCGGGCGATGCGCTCGGCATCCTCCCGGGTGTGCCGCGCGAGGGAGGCGCGGACGTCTGCGAGCGCCGACGGGGACATCGACAGGCTCGTGGCGCCGAGGCCGACGAGGACCACGGCGAGGAGCGGATCGGCGGCGGCCTCGCCGCAGATGCCGACCGGGCGGCCGTCGGCGCGGCCGGCCTCGCCGACGCTGGCGACCAGGCGCAGCACCGACGGATGCCACGCGTCCTGCAGGTTCGCCACCGTGCCGAGCAGCCGGTCGGCCGCCATCGTGTACTGGGTGAGGTCGTTCGTCCCGATCGAGGCGAAGTCGGCGACCTTCAGGATGTGCTCGGCGATGAGCGCCGCCGAGGGGGTCTCGACCATGACCCCCGCGACCTTGATGCCGAGCTCGTCGCACAGCGTCGTGAAGTAGCGGGTCTCCTCGACGGTCGCGATCATCGGCGCCATGACCCAGAGCTCGGCGTCGGTGGCGGCGTCCGCTGCAGCGAGCGCGGTGAGCTGCTCGCGCAGGATCACCTCGGAGTGCCGGAGCGCGCGGATGCCGCGCAGGCCCAGCGCCGGGTTCTCCTCGTGCGCGTCGTTGAGGAACGAGAGCGGCTTGTCGGCGCCGGCGTCGAGGACCCGCACGACCACCTTCTTTCCCGCGAACGCGGTGAGCATGCGCGTGTACTGCGCCTGCTGCTCGGTGACCGACGGCGCGCTGTTCGCGTCGAGGAACAGGAACTCGGTGCGGAACAGGCCCACGCCCTCGGCGCCGAGCGCCAGCGCCTCCTCGGCGCCGTCGGCCGACCCGAGGTTGGCGAGCAGCGGCACCGAGGTGCCGTCGGCGAGCGCGCCCGGGGTGATGGGCGCGGCCGCTCGCGCCGCGCGCTCGGCGATCCGCTCCCTGGCCTCCGCGACCTGGTCGGCGCTCGGGTCCTGCACGACGAGGTCGCCGGCGGCGTCGACGATGACGGTGTCGCCGTCGGCGAGGCTCGCGGCATCCGCTGCGCCGACGACCGCGACGATCGACTTCTCGCGGGCGAGGATCGCGGTGTGCGACGTGGGACCGCCGTCGATGGTGACGAGTCCGAGCACCTGGCCGAGGTCGAGCAGTGCGGTGTCGGCGGGTGCCAGGTCGCGGGCGACGAGCACGAACGGGTGGCCCGGGTTCGGCACACCGGGCGCCGGGACCTTCAGCAGGTGCGCGACCACGCGCTGCGAGACGTCGTCGAGGTCGGCCGCGCGCTCGCCCATGTACCCGCCCATCGACGCGAGCAGGTCGCGGAACGCGGCGAACGCCTCGAAGACGGCCCGCTCGGCGGTCTTGCCGTCGGCGAGCCGCTTCACGACGTCGTCGACCAGCGTGGGATCCTCGGCCATCATGGCCTGGGCCTCGAGCACGTCCTGCGCCGCGCCGCCGGCCTGCGCGCCCTTGCGCTGCAGGTCCGCCGCGACGACCGAGAGCGAGGCGCGGGCGCGCTCCTCCTCACGTGCGGCGTCGAGATGGCTCGGCCGGTCCACCGGCTCGGGCAGTCGCTCCGACATCCGCACGACCGGTCCGACGGCCACGCCCTGTCCGATCCCGGTACCTCTGAACTCCATCACGCGCCCCTCCGATTCGTCTGGCCGGGCGACGGATGCCTCGGGCTACTCGTCGTGATCGGTGCTGAGCAGCTCGACGAGCTCGTCGAGCACACGCTGCTCGTCGCCCCCGTCGACGGCCACGGTGACCTCGTCGCCGTGGTCGATGCCCTGCGCGATGACGGCGAGGATGCTCGCCGCGTTGACGGGAGCGCCACCGTTCTTCGCGATGGTGACACTCGAGCCCGATGACGCGGCGGCCTGGGTGAACAACTTGGCCGGCCGGGCGTGCAGTCCGTGGCTCGATCCGACTCGAACAGTGCGTTCCACCATGTTGCTGGCCTCCGTCGCTGGCGTCCGTTCCCGAGTTCACCATAGACCCGGTCATGCGCGCAGGGAACGGGGTTGCGCAGGACGGCGGGGATCACGAGCGCGCTCCGCTGATCGCGATCGCGAGGTCGAGGGCGGCGTCGCCATCGAGCGACCGCGTCTCGTCGGGCAGCACGGCCACGGGCACGGATGCCGCCGCCGCGTCCTGCTCGAGCGACGCGAGCCGGCCGGCGAGGTGGGTGCCCACCAGCACCGCGTCGGCACCCGCGAGCTCGGCCGCGAGCGTCTGCTCGCCCGCCGCCCGCACGTCCACGTCGATGCCGCGCGCCTCGGCGGCCCGGCGGATCCGCAGCGCGGCGAAGGTGCTGGACGCACCCGCTCCGCACACCACGACGATCCGCATCGCCCGCCTCCTCGCCCGGCTCGCCCGGTCCTCTTCGATCGGTCACGGCGGATGCCGCGAACGACCCGAGTCTGCTCCCCCTCCCCCGGCGCCTTCCACCAGACCTGCTTCCGCACCCCCGGAAGATCCGCGGCGACCGCTGCCCCGGACGCCACGGAGTGGTTGACTGGCTGGACCCGCCCGACGCGAGTGCGCGGTGCGGCGGAATCGCTGAGGAGGCGAGTCGACGTGCCGGAGACCTGGGAGCGCCTCGTCGACGCGCTCGCCGATGCCGACGGCTGGACGACCGCCGCGAGGCTCGCGGACCGGCTGGGCGTGACCACGCGCACGGTGCGCAGCTACGCCGCTCAGGCGAACCGCGGATCGGAGCACGTCGTCGACTCCGGTCCGGAGGGCTACCGCCTGGACCGGGCGGCCTGGGCGCGGCGGATCCGCGACTCCGCCGGCGCCGTCGACGGCGGCCCCGACGGCCGGCGCGCGGGCCTCATCCGCGACCTCGTGGACGCCCGCGACGGGATCGACGTGTACGAGGCCGCCGAGCGGCTCCACGTGAGCGAGTCGACCCTGGAGTCCGACCTCGCGCGCGTGCGGGCGCGCCTCCGCGGCACCGGGTTGGAGCTCGGGCGCAGCGGGAGCCGGGTGCGCCTGGTCGGCCCCGAGACGGCGATGCGCCGGCTCCTCGGCTCGCTCGTGCGGGAGGAGGGGCGTCGCGGCATCCGCGACCTGTCGGCACTGCATGCGGACTTCCCCGCCGTCGACGGCTTCCGGCGCGGGCTCCTCGACGGACTGCGCGACGCCGGGTGGGCGCCGAACGAGTACGCGCTGGAGGACGTGCTGCTCCACGTCGCCATCGCCGTCGACCGGGTCTCGCGGGATCGCACGGTCGAGCGGGCGGACACCGCCGGGGCCGGCGTCGCGGGCGGGCCGGATCCCGACGACGGGATCGCCGTGCTCGTGGACGACCTCGTCCGGGCGGAGTTCGACGTCCGGTTGCCCCCCGCCGAGCTCGCGCACGTCGCCCGCCTGATCGGCACCCGTGCCGCCACGCGCCGCGAGGGACCGGCGCGGGCCGACGTGCTGCGCGGCATCATCGCCCGGATCTCGCAGGACTGGCTCATCGAACTCGGCGACGACGAGTTCCTCGAGCGGCTCGCGCTGCACGTCGAGAACCTCGCGGCGCGCGCCGCCGAGCACAGCTACTCGCGGAACCCGCTGACCGCGTCGATCAAGGCGGCCTATCCGCTCATCTACGACCTCGCCGTCTTCCTCGCCTCCGAGCTCGGGCGACTGGAGGGCATCACGGTGAACGACGACGAGATCGCCTACCTCGCGATGCACCTCGGCGCGGCGCTCGAGCGCACGCGCAGCCGCGGCGACGCGGTCCGGGTGGTGGTGGTCGCACCCGAGTACCACGACGTCCGGGACCTGCTGCTGGAACGCCTCCGGACCGGGCTCGGCGACGACGTCGAGCTCGTGGCGGGCGACGTCGCGGTCCTCGACGACGCGCCCGCGCCGGGCGTGGACGCCGAACTCGTCGTGTCGGTGCTGCCGCCGGAGACGCCGCGACCGGGGACGGTCGTCGTGCCGCCCTTCCCCGCGGCCGACGACCTCGAGCGGATCCGCAGCGAACTGGCCCGGATCCGACGCGGGCGACGACGTGCCCGCCTCGCCTCGACGCTCACCCGGACCATCGGTCCCGACCTGTTCGTCCGCGGCGTCGGCGGCCGCGACCGGGAGGACGTCATCCGCCTGCTCGGCGAACGCCTCGAGACGGCGGGGGTGATCGACGAGGCGTACGTGCACGCGGTGCTCGAACGCGAGCGCATGTCGTCGACCGCGTTCACCGACCTCCTCGCAGTCCCGCATGCCATGACCATGACGGCACGGCGCAGCGCCATCGCGATCGCGATCGACGAGCGGCCGATCGCGTGGGGCGACGCCGAGGTGCACGTCGTGGCGCTCATCGCGTTCGCCGAATCGGGGCGCGCGGAGTTCCAGGCCGTGTTCGACCAGTTCGTCGAGGCGTTCTCCGAGCCCGAGAACGTGCGCCGCCTGGTGCGCGGGGCCGTCGACTATCCCGGACTGGTCGCCGAGCTGTCGGTGCTGATGGCGCCCTGAGGTCAGTCGATCGGCACGGGCGTCACGCCGAACGGCGCGAGGCCCGCGGCGCCGCCGTCCGGTGCCGTCAGGACCCAGATGCCGCCCCGGTGCACCGCGACGCTGTGCTCGACGTGCGCGCCGTCGGACCCGTCCGAGGTGGCCACGGTCCACCCGTCGTCGCGGACGAACGTCGCAGCCGCGCCGGCGACGATCATCGGCTCGATCGCGACGACGAGGCCCGGCTGCACGCGCGGCCCTCGGCCGCGGACCGCGTGGTTGTAGACCGTCGGCTCCTCGTGCATCGTCCGGCCGATGCCGTGCCCGCCGTAGCCCTCGATGATCGCGTAGTCGCCCGAGGCCGCCACCGACTCCTCGATCGCCTCGCCGACCTCGTTGAGGTGACGCGCCGTCGCGAGCCGCGCGATCCCCGCCCACAGCGAGGCCTCCGCCGCATCCGCGAGCGCCTGGCGGGCAAGGACGGCCGCCTGGTCCGCCGGATCCGGAAGCACGACCGTGAACGCCGCGTCGCCGTTCCATCCGTCGACCTCGGCGCCGCCGTCGACCGAGACGATGTCGCCGGGGCGGAACGGCCGGTCGCCCGGGATGCCGTGGACCACGTCGCTGCCGACGGAGACGCAGAGGGCGTGCCGGTACCCGGGGACCAGCCTGAAGTTGGACCGGCCGCCGCGGTCGCGGATCACGGCCTCGGCGACCGCGTCGAGTTCCAGCGGCGTGGCGCCGACGACGATCCGGTCGCGGGCTGCGGCGAGGGCTGCGGCGGTCGCCTGACCCGCAGGGACCATCGCCCGAAGCTCGGCGGGCGACTTCAGCGGGTGGCGGCGGAACACGCGGCGGCTATGCGGCGCCGGCGGCGCCGGTCGCGTCGCCGCCGTTCGGCACGAGCCCGCGTCCGGCGAGCGCGTCGAAGATCCGGGCGGTCACCTCGTCGAGGCTGCCCACGCCGTCGATCCGGAGCACGAGGTCGCGTTCCCGGTAGACGTCGAGGATGGGCGCGGTCTCGCGCTCGTAGATCCCGAGGCGGTTGGCGATGACCTCTTCGGTGTCATCCGTCCGGCCCTGCTCGACCGCGCGCTGCGTGATGCGGGCGATGCTCTCCTCGCGGGGGACGACGAGCTCGATCACGGCGTCGAGCGACTCGCCGCGGCCGTCGAGGAACTCGTCGAGATGACCGACCTGGCCGCGATTGCGCGGGTACCCGTCGAGCAGGAAGCCGTGCTCGGCGTCGGGCTGCGCGAGGCGGTCGCGCACCAGTTCGCTGGTCAGCTCGTCCGGCACCAGGTGACCGGCCTCGATGATCTCCTGGACCTGCTTGCCGAGGTCGGTGCCGCCCTTGACGTTCTCGCGGAAGATGTCGCCGGTCGCGACCTGCGGGACGCCGAACGCCTCGGCGACGAGCACGCCCTGGGTGCCCTTGCCGGAGCCCTGCGGCCCGACGATCAGGAAGCGTGCGGAGGATGCGGGGTGCGTCATCGGAGGAGTCCTTCGTAGTGGCGCTGCTGGAGCTGGGCATCGATCTGCTTCACGGTCTCGAGCCCGACGCCCACGATGATCAGGATCGACGCGCCGCCGAACGGGAAGTTCTGGTCGGCGCCGACCAGCGCGAACGCGATGAGCGGGATGAGCGCGACGAGGCCCAGGTACAGCGAACCGGGGAGGGTCACGCGGGTGAGCACGTAGTCGAGGTACTCGGCCGTGGGACGACCGGCGCGGATGCCGGGGATGAAGCCGCCGTACTTCTTCATGTTCTCCGCGACCTCGTCGGGGTTGAACGTGATCGCGACGTAGAAGTACGTGAAGCCGACGATCAGCAGGAAGTACACGAGCATGTAGAGCGGGCTCGAGCCCTGGGTGAGGTTGTTGGTCACCCAGACGACCCAGGCCTGCGGCTCCTCGCCGGCCTGCGGCTGGTTGAACTGGGCGATGAGCGCCGGCAGGTACAGCAGCGACGAGGCGAAGATGACGGGCACGACGCCGGCCATGTTGACCTTGATGGGGATGTAGGTGTTGTTGCCGCCGTAGGTGCGGCGCCCCACCATCCGCTTGGCGTACTGCACCGGGATGCGGCGCTGCGACTGCTCGACGAACACGACGGCGAGCACGATGATGAGGCCGATGGCGAGGACCACGGCGAAGGTGTCGAAGCCGCGCGAGATCGCGATGCCCCAGAGCGAGCCGGGGAAGGTCGCCGCGATCGACACGAAGATCAGCAGCGACATGCCGTTGCCGATGCCGCGCTCGGTGACGAGCTCGCCGAGCCACATGATGAGGCCGGTGCCGGCGGTCATGGTGATGACCATCAGCAGGATCGCGTACCAGGAGCTGTCGGTGATCAGCTGCGTGCACGCGGGGTCGGAGTTCGCGGGGAACAGCGCGCCGGAGCGGGCGACCGTGATGAGCGTGGTCGACTGGAGCACGCCGAGCGCGATGGTCAGGTAGCGCGTGTACTGCGTGAGCTTGGCCTGGCCCGCCTGGCCCTCCTTGTAGAGGGTCTCGAAGTGCGGGATGACCACGCGCAGCAGCTGCGTGATGATCGACGCGGTGATGTACGGCATGATGCCGAGCGCGAAGATCGAGAGCTGGAGCAGCGCACCGCCGGAGAAGAGGTTCACGAGCTCGTAGAGGCCGGAGGCCCCCTGGTTGGCTGCCAGGCACTGCTGGACGTTCGCGAAGTCCACGAACGGCGCGGGGATGAACGAGCCGAGTCGGAACAGGGCGATGATGCCCAGCGTGAACCCGATCTTCCGTCGAAGGTCGGGGGTGCGGAAGATCCGCCCGATGGCGTTGAACACTCGTCCTCCTGTTGCTCCGTCGTGGAGTCAGTCGTTATGCGGCTCGAGCCTGTCGAGACCCCCGTGAATCATACGCGAGGTCCCGACAGGCTCGAACTCGGGTTGGTGCAGCGGCTACTTGACCGAACCGCCGGCGGCGACGATCTTCTGCTCGGCGGAGCCGGAGACCTTGTCGACCGCGACGTTGAGCTTCACCTGGATGTCGCCGTTGCCGAGCACCTTGACGCGCTCGTTCTTGCGGACGGCACCCTTCGCCACCAGGTCGTCGACGGTGACGTCGCCGCCCTTGGGGTAGAGCTCGGCCAGCTTCTCCAGGTTCACGACCTGGTACTCGACCCGGAACGGGTTCTTGAAGCCGCGCAGCTTCGGTGCACGCATGTGGTACGGAAGCTGCCCGCCCTCGAAGCCGGGGCGGACGGTGGTGCGGGCCTTCGAGCCCTTCGTGCCGCGACCGGCGGTCTTGCCCTTCGAACCCTCACCGCGTCCGACGCGGGTCTTGTCCTTCTTGGCGCCGGGCGCCGGGCGCAGGTGGTGCACCTTCAGCACGGGCTCGCGAACGACCTCGGTCTCCGCCTTCTTGGCGGGGGCCTTCTTGGCCGGGGCCTTCTTGGCGGGGGCCTTCTCGGCCTTCGCCTCGTCGGCCTTCGCGGCGGCGGCCTTGGCCGGCGCCTTCTTCTCGGCAGCGGCCTTCGCCGGCGCCTTCTTCTCGGCAGCGGCCTTCGCCGGCGCCTTCTTCTCGGCGGCGGCCTTGGCGGGCGCCTTCTTCGCCGGAGCCTTCTTCGGGGTCTCCTCGGCGGCCTTCTTCTCGTCAGCCATCAGTCGATCTCCTCAACCGTCACGAGGTGGGCGACCGTCTTCACGTAGCCGCGCACCTGGGGGGTGTCCTCGCGCACGACGCTCTGGCCGATCTTCTTCAGACCGAGGCTGCGCAGCGTGTCGCGCTGGTTCTGCTTCTCGCTCACCTTGGACTTGACCTGGGTCACCTTGAGCTTGGCCATCAGGCACCTGCCTTCGCTGCTGCGGCGGCCTCGGCCGCCTGGGCCTCGGCACGCAGCAGACGGGCCGGTGCGACCTCGTCGTAGTCCAGACCACGACGGGCGGCGACGGCGCGCGGCTCCTCGAGCTGCTTCAGCGCCTCGACCGTGGCGTGCACGATGTTGATGGTGTTCGACGAGCCGAGCGACTTGCTCAGCACGTCGTGGATGCCGGCGCACTCGAGCACGGCGCGCACCGGACCACCGGCGATGACACCGGTACCGGGGCCGGCCGGGCGCAGGAGCACCACACCGGCGGCCGCCTCGCCCTGCACGGGGTGCGGGATCGACGAACCGACGCGGGGCACGCGGAAGAAGTTCTTCTTCGCCTCCTCGACGCCCTTCGAGATCGCGGTCGGCACCTCGCGGGCCTTGCCGTAGCCGACGCCCACGAGGCCGTTGCCGTCGCCCACGACGACGAGCGCCGTGAAGCTGAAGCGGCGGCCGCCCTTGACGACCTTCGACACGCGGTTGATGGTGACGACGCGCTCGAGGAACTGGCTCTTCTCGGCGTCGCGGTCGCGACGGTCGCGGCCCTGGCCGCGATCGCGGCCGCCACGGCGGCCTTCGCGCTCGGTGCGAGGCGGCTCGGAGGACGCTGCCGTCTCGACGGGTGCCTCTGCGGTCACCTCGGTCTCCTTCACGTTGTTCTCGGTCACAGGCTCAGCCCTGCCTCTCGCGCTCCGTCGGCGATCGCTGCGACACGACCGGCGTACTTGTTGCCGCCGCGGTCGAACACGACCGACTCGATGCCCGCCTGCTTGGCGCGCTCGGCGACGAGCTCGCCGACCTTCTTGGCCTTGGCGGTCTTGTCACCCTCGAACGCGCGGAGGTCGGCCTCCATGGTCGAGGCGGAGGCCACGGTGTGGCCCTTGCTGTCGTCGACGACCTGCACGAAGACGTGGCGGGCCGAACGCGTCACGACGAGACGGGGACGCTGCTCGGTGCCGACGATCTTCTTGCGAAGCCGGGTGTGGCGGCGCGAACGCGCAGCCGACTTGCTCTTGACGGCCATGATTACTTACCAGCCTTTCCGGCCTTGCGACGCACGACCTCGCCGGCGTAGCGGATGCCCTTGCCCTTGTAGGGCTCGGGCTTCTTGATCTTGCGGATGTTGGCGGCGGTCTCGCCGACGGCCTGCTTCGAGATGCCCGAGACGGTGATCTTGTTGTTGCCTTCGACCGTCAGCGTGATGCCGGCGGGCGGCTCGACCGTGACCGGGTGCGAGAAGCCGAGCGCGAACTCGACTGCGCTGCCCTTCTGGGCGACGCGGTATCCGGTACCGACGATCTCGAGGCCCTTGGAGTAGCCCTGCGTGACGCCGATGATGTCGTTCGCGATGAGGGTGCGCGTGAGGCCGTGCAGCGAGCGCGAGTCGCGCTCGTCGTCGGGGCGGGTGACGACAACCTGGTTGTCCTCGACCTTGACCTCGATGGGCTGCGCCACGGTGAGCGCGAGCTCGCCCTTGGGGCCCTTCACGGTGACGGCGCGGCCGTCGACCTTCACGTCGACACCGGCGGGGATGTCGATGGGGAGTCGTCCGATTCGTGACATGGAACTACCACACGTAGGCGAGGACTTCCCCACCCACGCCCTTCTTCTCGGCCTGGCGGTCGGTGAGCAGACCGCTGGAAGTGGACAGGATCGCGACGCCGAGGCCGCCGAGCACCTTGGGGATCTCGGTCGACTTCGCGTAGACGCGGAGGCCGGGCTTCGAGACGCGCTTGATGCCCGCGATCGAACGCTCGCGGTTCGGGCCGAACTTCAGCTTCAGCGTGAGCGTCTTGCCCACGCGAGCGTCTTCGACGTCGAAGTCGGCGATGTAGCCCTCGCTCTTGAGGATCTCCGCGATGTGCCCCTTGAGCTTCGAGTGGGGCATCGACACGGAGTCGTGGTGCGCCGAGTTCGCGTTGCGCAGGCGCGTCAACATGTCAGCGACCGGGTCGGTCATCGTCATGACGATTGTTTCCTTACGTTCACCAGGTTTCAGGACCCGTTACACGGGGACTGACCTGTGGTGGTGGCGGCACGCGGTTGCGAGCCGCCGAATGCCGGTGCGGGCCGGACCTCGCGAGAGGTCCGGCCGACGCGGCACAAACTCGTAGAGTCTACTACGCGTTGTCGTTCGACTTGAACGGGAAGCCGAGCGCCTTGAGCAGCGCGCGACCCTCGTCGTCGGTCTTGGCAGTGGTCACCACGGTGATGTCCATGCCGCGGACCCGGTCGATCTTGTCCTGGTCGATCTCGTGGAACACGGACTGCTCCGTGAGACCGAAGGTGTAGTTGCCGGTTCCGTCGAACTGCTGGTCCGAGAGGCCGCGGAAGTCGCGGATACGGGGCAGCGCGAGCGAGAGCAGGCGGTCGAGGAACTCCCACATGCGGTCGCCGCGAAGCGTGACGTGGGCGCCGATCGGCTGACCCTCGCGCAGCTTGAACTGGGCGATCGACTTGCGGGCCTTGGTGACCTGCGGCTTCTGGCCGGTGATCTTCGTGAGGTCGGCGATGGCGCCGTCGATGACCTTGCCATCGCGTGCGGCCTCGCCGACGCCCATGTTGACGACGATCTTCGTCAGGCCGGGGACCTGGTGCGGGTTCGAGTACCCGTTCGCCTCGGTCAGCGCCGACGTGATCTCGGTCTGGTACTTCTGCTTGAGGCGCGGCTGGATCTTGCCAGCCGGCGCGGCAGTTGCGGTGTCGGTCATCAGAGGTCCTTACCTGACTTCTTCGCGTAGCGGACGCGGACGGTCTTCTCGACGCCGTCCTTCGTCACGGTCTCGGTGCGGAAGCCGACGCGGGTCGGCTTCTTCGTCTCGGGGTCGACGAGCGCGACGTTCGACACGTGGATCGGGGCCTCGTGGGTCTCGATGCCGCCGGTCTTCGAACCGCGCTGCGTCTGGCCGACGCGCACGTGCTTCGTGACGTAGTTGACGCCCTCGACGACGACGCGGTTCTGGTCGACGAGCACCTCGATGACCTTGCCCTGCTTGCCGCGGTCTCCGCCGCGAGCCTGGCTGCGGCCCGAGATGACCTGGACGAGGTCGCCCTTCTTGATCTTCGCCATGGTTACAGCACCTCCGGCGCCAGCGAGATGATCTTCATGAACTTCTTGTCGCGGAGCTCCCGGCCGACCGGCCCGAAGATGCGGGTGCCACGGGGGTCACCGTCGTTCTTGAGGATCACCGCGGCGTTCTCGTCGAACTTGATGTAGGAGCCGTCGGGACGACGGGTCTCCTTCACGGTGCGGACGACGACGGCCTTGACCACGTCGCCCTTCTTCACGTTGCCGCCAGGGATCGCATCCTTGACGGTGGCGACGATGACGTCGCCGAGGCCCGCGTAGCGGCGGCTGGAGCCACCGAGCACGCGGATGGTGAGCAGCTCCTTGGCACCCGTGTTGTCGGCGACCTTGAGCCGGGATTCCTGCTGAATCACTTCGTACTCCTTCTGAGAGGCAAGCCCTGCGGCTTACTTGGCCTTCTCGACGATCTCGACGAGGCGCCACCGCTTGGTGGCGCTGAGCGGGCGGGTCTCGGAGATCACGACGAGGTCGCCGATGCCGGCGGTGTTCTGCTCGTCGTGCGCCTTGACCTTCGAGGTACGGCGGATGACCTTGCCGTACAGCGGGTGCTTCACGCGGTCCTCGACCTCGACGACGATGGTCTTCTCCATCTTGTCGCTGACGACGTAGCCGCGACGGACCTTGCGGTACCCGCGAGCCTCGGCGTCCTTGACGTCGTGCTCGGCCGACTCGTGGCCCTTCGTCTCCTTGGCGGTTGCCATGACTAGGCCTCCTTCGTCTCTGCGGCCTCAGCCGTGGCATCCGCCTCGGCCTTGGCCTTCTTGGTCTTCTTGGCGGGCGCGGCAGGCGCCTCGGCCGGGGCCGGCGTCGCACGGATGCCGAGCTCGCGCTCACGGATGACCGTGTAGATGCGAGCGATGTCCCGCTTGACGGCCTTCAGGCGGCCGTGGCTCTCGAGCTGACCGGTGGCGGCCTGGAAGCGCAGGTTGAACAGCTCCTCCTTGGCCTTCTTCAGCTCGTCGACGAGACGCTCGTCCTCGAAGGTGTCGAGCTCGACGACAGCGAGCTCCTTGGATCCGACGGCCATTATGCGTCGCCCTCCTCGCGCTTGATGATGCGTGCCTTGAGGGGCAGCTTGTGGATGGCACGGGTCATGGCCTCGCGAGCGAGTTCCTCAGAGACGCCCGAGACCTCGAAGAGGACGCGACCCGGCTTGACGTTGGCGACCCACCACTCGGGCGAACCCTTACCGGAACCCATGCGGGTCTCGGCCGGCTTCTTCGTGAGCGGACGGTCGGGGTAGATGTTGATCCACACCTTGCCGCCACGCTTGATGTGACGCGTCATGGCGATACGAGCGGACTCGATCTGACGGTTCGTCACGTAGGCGGGGGTCAGGGCCTGGATGCCGAACTCGCCGAAGGAGACCTTCGTGCCGCCGGTGGCCTGGCCCGAACGGCCGGGGTGGTGCTGCTTGCGGTACTTGACTCGACGGGGAATCAACATGGTTATGCCTCAACTCCTGCGGCCGCCGGCTCCTGCGAACGGGGCGCACGGCGGGGACGGTCACTGCGCTCACGCGACGGCTTCTGGGAGGCCTGCTCGCGGGCGAGTTCCTTGTTGGTGATGTCGCCCTTGTAGATCCAGACCTTCACGCCGATGCGGCCGAAGGTGGTCTTGGCCTCGTAGAAGCCGTAGTCGATGTTCGCGCGGAGCGTGTGCAGCGGCACGCGGCCCTCGCGGTAGAACTCCGACCGGCTCATCTCGGCGCCGCCGAGGCGGCCCGACACCTGGATCCGGACGCCCTTGGCGCCGGCGCGCTGCGCGCCCTGCAGGCCCTTGCGCATCGCGCGGCGGAAGGCCACGCGGGCGGAGAGCTGCTCGGCGATGCCCTGCGCGACGAGCTGGGCGTCGGCCTCGGGGTTCTTCACCTCGAGGATGTTGAGCTGGATCTGCTTGCCGGTGAGCTTCTCGAGGTCGGCGCGGATGCGCTCGGCCTCGGCGCCGCGGCGGCCGATCACGATGCCGGGACGCGCCGTGTGGATGTCCACGCGGACGCGGTCGCGGGTGCGCTCGATCTCGATGCGCGAGACACCCGCGCGGTCGAGCGACGTCTGGAGCAGGCGACGGATCTTGACATCCTCGGCGAGGTAGTCGGCGTAGCGCTGACCGGGCTTCGTCGAGTCGGAGAACCACCGCGACACGTGGTCGGTGGTGATGCCGAGACGGAAGCCGTACGGGTTGACCTTCTGACCCATTACTTCGTACCCTCCTCGGGCGTGCCGAGCACGATGGTGATGTGGCTCGTGCGCTTGTTGATGCGGAACGCACGACCCTGCGCGCGCGGCTGGAATCGCTTGAGGGTGGTGCCCTCGTCGACGTACGCCGTCTTCACGTAGAGGTCCTGCTCGTCCAGGTGGGTGTTCGTGGCATCGGCCTTGACGCGAGCGTTCGCGATGGCCGAGGCGACGAGCTTGTACACGGGCTCGCTCGCACCCTGGGGTGCGAACTTCAGGATGGCCAGGGCCTCCTGTGCCTGCTTGCCGCGGATCAAGTTGACGACGCGGCGGGCCTTCATGGGGGTCACGCGGATGTGACGCACGCGTGCGATCGACTCCACCATTTCTCTCCTCCTTCACGCCACCGCGTCAGCGGCGGCGGCCCTTCTTGTCGTCCTTCACGTGTCCACGGAAGGTGCGGGTGGGCGCGAACTCGCCGAGCTTGTGGCCCACCATGGTCTCGGTGACGAACACCGGGATGTGCTTGCGGCCGTCGTGCACGGCGATCGTGTGGCCGAGCATGGCCGGGACGATCATCGAGCGACGCGACCACGTCTTGATGACGTTCTTGGAACCCGCTTCGTTCTGCGTGGCGACCTTGCGAAGCAGGTGCTCGTCGACGAAGGGGCCCTTCTTGAGGCTGCGAGGCATCTTCTCTTACTCCTACTTGCGCTTCTTGCCGACGGTGCGACGACGGACGATGAGCTTGTCGCTCTCCTTGTTGGGGCGACGGGTACGGCCCTCGGGCTGACCCCACGGGCTCACCGGGTGACGACCACCGGAGGTCTTGCCCTCACCACCACCGTGCGGGTGGTCGATCGGGTTCATCGCGACACCGCGGACGGTCGGGCGCACGCCCTTCCAGCGCTTGCGGCCGGCCTTGCCCCAGTTGATGTTCGACTGCTCGGCGTTGCCGACCTCGCCGACGGTCGCGCGGCAGCGCGCGTCGACGTTGCGGATCTCGCCCGACGGCAGGCGCAGCTGCGCGTAGGGGCCGTCCTTCGCCACGAGGCGCACGGACGCACCCGCCGAGCGGGCCAGCTTCGCGCCGCCGCCGGGGCGGAGCTCGATGGCGTGCACGACGGTACCGGTCGGGATGTTGCGCAGCGGCAGGTTGTTGCCCGGCTTGATGTCGGCGCCGGGGCCCGACTCGATCGGGTCGCCCTGCCTGAGCTTGTCCGGAGCGATGATGTAGCGCTTGGTGCCGTCCACGAAGTGCAGCAGCGCGATGCGCGCGGTGCGGTTCGGGTCGTACTCGATGTGCGCGACCTTGGCGGGCACGCCGTCCTTGTCGTTGCGACGGAAGTCGATGACGCGGTACTGGCGCTTGTGGCCGCCGCCGACGTGGCGGGTGGTGATGCGGCCCTGGTTGTTGCGACCACCGGACTTCGACAGCGGGCGGAGCAGCGACTTCTCGGGGGTCGAGCGCGTGATCTCCGCGAAGTCGGCGACCGACGAACCGCGACGACCCGGGGTCGTGGGCTTGTACTTGCGAATAGCCATAGTGAGTTTCCTCTGCTCCTTAGCCGACAGCCGTGAAGATGTCGATCGAGCCGGACTTGAGGGTGACGATCGCGCGCTTGGTGTCCTTGCGCTTGCCCATGCCGAAGCGGGTGCGACGCGTCTTGCCCTGGCGGTTCAGGGTGTTGATCGAGGCGACCTGGACGTTGAAGATCTTCTCGATCGCGAGCTTGATCTCGGTCTTGTTCGCACGGGGGTCCACGATGAACGTGTACTTGCCCTCGTCGATCAGGTTGTAGCTCTTCTCCGAGACGACCGGCGCGATGATGATGTCGCGCGGGTCCTTGTTGTGCGCGGCGCTCATGCGGAGACCTCTTCCTTCTTCGCCGTCTTCGAGGCGATGAACGCCTCGAGCGCGGCCTGGCTGAAGACGATGTCGTCGGAGACGAGCACGTCGTAGGCGTTCAGCTGGTCGACCGGCAGCACGTGCACGGTCGGGATGTTGCGGACGACGCGCTCCGAGAGCTCCTCGTCGCGCGTGAGCACGACCAGGTAGTGCTTCGCGGGGGCGATCCCGCCGAGGAGCGCCACGGCGTCCTTGGTCTTGGGGGTGTCGCCGGCGAACGAGGTCACCGCGTGGACGCGGCCGCCGCGGGCCCGGTCGGAGAGCGCGCCGAGCAGGGCTGCGGCGATCATCTTCTTGGGGGTGCGCTGCGAGTAGTCGCGCGGCTGCGGGCCGTGGACGACGCCACCGCCGGTCATGTGCGGCGCGCGGATCGAGCCCTGACGAGCACGACCGGTGCCCTTCTGCTTGAAGGGCTTGCGGCCGGCGCCGGAGACCTCGCCGCGGCGCTTGGTCTTGTGCGTGCCCTGGCGCGCTGCGGCGAGCTGGGCGACGACGACCTGGTGGATGAGCGGCACGTTGGTCTGCACGTCGAAGAGCTCGGCGGGCAGCTCGACCGAACCGGACTTCTTGCCGGTCACGTCGAGAACGTCGATGGTGTTGGCGGTAGCCATGGACTACGCCCCCTTCACAGCGTTGCGGACGAACACGAGACGGCCACGCGCACCGGGGACGGCGCCCTTGACGAGCAGCAGGCCCTTCTCGGCGTCGACCGCGTGCACGCGGAGGTTGAGGACGGTCACGCGCTCGCCGCCCATGCGGCCGGCCATGCGCATGCCCTTGAAGACGCGGCTCGGGGTCGACGACGCGCCGATGGAGCCGGGCTTGCGGTGGTTGCGGTGCGCACCGTGCGACGCGGAGACGCCCGCGAAGTTGTGGCGCTTCATGACACCGGCGAAGCCCTTGCCCTTCGAGGTGCCGACGACGTCGACCAGCTGGCCGGCCTCGAAGGTGCCGTCGACGGTGAGCTCCTGGCCCATCGAGTAGTCCGCGGCGTCAGCCGTGCGGATCTCGGTGACGTGGCGGCGCGGGGTCACGCCGGCGGCGTCGAAGTGGCCGGTGAGCGGCTTGGTGACCTTGCGCGGGTCGATGGCGCCGGCGGCGATCTGGATGGCGGTGTAGCCGTCCTTCTCGGCGGTGCGGAGCTGGGTGACCACGTTGGGGGCGATCTCGATGACGGTGACCGGGATGAGCTTGTTGTTCTCGTCCCACACCTGGGTCATGCCGAGCTTGGTGCCCAGCAGGCCCTTCACGTTCTTGGTAGTGGTGGACATGTCGTACCTCAGAGCTTGATCTCGATGTTGACGTCGGCCGGGAGGTCGAGACGCATGAGCGAGTCGACGGCCTTGGGCGTCGGGTCCACGATGTCGATCAGACGCTTGTGGGTGCGCATCTCGAAGTGCTCGCGGCTGTCCTTGTACTTGTGGGGCGAACGGATGACGCACACCACGTTCTTCTCCGTCGGAAGCGGCACGGGGCCGACGACCGTGGCGCCCGCGCGGGTCACCGTGTCGACGATCTTGCGCGCCGAGGTGTCGATGACCTCGTGGTCATACGACTTCAGTCGAATGCGGATCTTCTGTCCCGCCATTGCTGACTCTCTCTCTGTCAAGGCGTCTTACCCCTTCCGAGGGCATCGGACGCCGCGTAGCCACTTCGTGTGAAGCACCACTGTTCTTCTGTCAAAGGCCGGTGATCGAGCCTGTCGAAGCCACCCCGCTGGCGCGGTGACCTCGGCACGCTCGACCTTCGAGCCCCAACCGATCCCCGCGCTCGGGCGTGTCGCATTCGCGCGGACGGGCATGGCGGAACCATGCTCGAAGAGGGTTGTCGGTTGTGCGTCCTGCTGCCCGCGGCCTAGCCTGACCCGCTCGGCCGCCGACATCGTGATGACGCGGGGCCCCGGTGGCTATGCACTGCCTGGCAGTGATTCGAACGGCACGCAGCAGGGCACGCCGTTCGAAATGTTGAACTAGAAGAGTTTGCCACAGCGAGCGGGTGCGTGCAAGCCGGGCGTGTCGCGCACGCCGGGCTCACAGCATCGTCGCAGTCAAGCGGATGCCGCGGCGGCCCTCGAGGTGGTGGAATCGGGGCACACGACCGATGGGAGGCCCCCGATGACGGAGCAGGCGAGCGAGCACGTGCACGCGGTGAGCGAGCGGATCGGACCGGGCAGCGTCTCGGTCGCCCGGATCGGCCCGCGCCGGTGGGAGGGGCTCAACGAGCGCGGGGCGACCGTGCAGATCGGGGGCGCCGAGCTCGACGGCGCGCACTTCTCCCCGGGCGAGCTGCTGAAGCTCGCACTGGCCGGGTGCGTCGGCCTCAGCGTCGACCGAGTCGCCGCTCGCCGCCTCGGCGACGACTTCGCGATGACGGTGTGGGCGCACGGGCGATCCGACGAGGAGTCCAACCGGTACCAGCGCATCGGCGAGGAGGTGCTGGTGGACCTCTCGGTGCTCGACGACGACGATCGCTCGAAGCTCGTGGGCATCATGGCGCGCGCGATCGAGAAGGGGTGCACGGTGGGCCGGAGCGTCGAGGGCGCGATCGACGTCGACACCGAGATCGCCGGCACGCACGTCGAGGCGCACTGACCACCGGCACGACGAAGGGGGCCGGGCCCGAAGGCCCGACCCCCTCACGAGGTCGCGATCGCGAAGACTACTTGAGGATCTTCGTGACGGTACCGGCGCCGACCGTGCGGCCACCCTCGCGGATGGCGAAGCCGAGGCCCTCCTCCATGGCGATCGGCTGGATGAGCTCGACCGTCATGTCGGTGGTGTCGCCGGGCATGACCATCTCGGTGCCCTCGGGCAGCGTGATGACGCCGGTGACGTCGGTGGTGCGGAAGTAGAACTGCGGACGGTAGTTCGCGTAGAACGGGTTGTGACGGCCGCCCTCGTCCTTCGAGAGGATGTAGGCAGTGCCCTCGAAGTTGGTGTGCGGGGTGACCGAGCCCGGGGCCACGACGACCTGGCCGCGCTCGACGTCCTCGCGCTTGGTGCCGCGGAGCAGGAGACCGCAGTTCTCGCCGGCCCATGCCTCGTCGAGCTGCTTGTGGAACATCTCGATACCCGTGACCGTGGTCTTCTGCGTCGGGCGGATGCCGACGATCTCGACCTCGGAGTTGATCTTCAGCGTGCCGCGCTCGGCGCGACCCGTGACGACCGTGCCACGACCGGTGATGGTGAAGACGTCCTCGATGGGCATGAGGAACGGCTTGTCCTTGTCGCGCACCGGGTCCGGGATGGACTCGTCGACGGCCTCCATGAGCTCGAGGACCGAGTTGACCCACTTCTCGTCGCCCTCGAGCGCCTTGAGGCCCGAGACGCGGATGACCGGAGCGTCGTCGCCGGGGAAGCCCTGCGACGAGAGCAGCTCGCGGACCTCGAGCTCGACGAGCTCCAGGATCTCCTCGTCGTCGACCATGTCGGCCTTGTTCAGCGCGACGAGCAGGTAGGGCACGCCGACCTGCTTGGCGAGCAGGACGTGCTCGCGGGTCTGGGCCATCGGGCCGTCGGTCGCCGCGACCACGAGGATCGCGCCGTCCATCTGGGCGGCACCGGTGATCATGTTCTTGATGTAGTCGGCGTGACCCGGGGCGTCGACGTGCGCGTAGTGGCGCTTCGGCGTCTCGTACTCGACGTGCGAGATGTTGATCGTGATGCCGCGCTGGCGCTCCTCGGGAGCGGAGTCGATCGACGCGAAGTCGCGCTGCACGTTGGTGGCCGACGGGTACTTGTCGGCGAGCACCTTCGAGATCGCCGCGGTGAGCGTCGTCTTGCCGTGGTCGACGTGACCGATCGTACCGATGTTGACGTGCGGCTTGGTCCGCTCGAACTTGGCCTTAGCCACTGTGGGTCCTCCTCAGGATCCGTGTAGCAGCACCGGACGCCGGATTGCGACCGGAGTGCTACGGGGGGTTTGTGTTGTTATGTTACGCGAACCTGTCGGCTCGTGCGTTCGGGCGCTATTCGCCCTTGTTCTTCTGGACGATCTCGTCGGCGACAGCCTTCGGGACCTCCGCGTAGCTCTCGAACTCCATCGAGTACACGGCGCGGCCCGAGGTCTTCGAGCGCAGGTCGCCGATGTAGCCGAACATCTCCGAGAGCGGGACGTGCGCACGCACGACCTTCACGCCGGCGGCGTCCTCCATGGACTGGATCTGGCCGCGACGCGAGTTCAGGTCGCCGATGACGTCGCCCATGTACTCCTCCGGAGTACGGACCTCGACGGCCATCAGCGGTTCGAGCAGCACGGGGTTCGCCTTCCGAGCGGCCTCCTTGAAGCCCATCGAGCCGGCGATCTTGAACGCCATCTCCGAGGAGTCGACGTCGTGCGCGGCGCCGTCGAGCAGGATGCCCTTGACGCCCACCATCGGGTAGCCGGCGAGGATGCCGTACTGCATGGCGTCCTGGAAGCCCGCGTCGACCGAGGGGATGTACTCGCGCGGAACGCGGCCACCCGTGACCTTGTTCTCGAACTCGTACGTCTTGTCGCCCTCGACCGCGAGCGGCTCGAGCGCGAACTGGATCTTCGCGAACTGGCCCGACCCACCGGTCTGCTTCTTGTGCGTGTAGTCGTGCTTCTCGACGGCGCGCTTGATGGTCTCGCGGTACGCGACCTGCGGCTTGCCGACGTTCGCCTCGACCTTGAACTCGCGCTTCATGCGGTCGACGAGGATGTCGAGGTGCAGCTCGCCCATGCCCTTGATGACCGTCTGGCCGGTCTCCTGGTTGAGCTCGGTGCGGAAGGTCGGGTCCTCCTCGGCCAGCTTCTGGATCGCGGTGCCGAGCTTCTCCTGGTCGGCCTTCGTCTTCGGCTCGATGGCCACCTCGATGACGGGCTCCGGGAAGGTCATCGACTCGAGGACGACCTGGTTGTCCGGGTCGCACAGGGTGTCGCCGGTCGTGGTGTCCTTGAGGCCGATCACCGCGTAGATGTTGCCCGCGGTGAGCGAGTCGACCGGGTTCTCCTTGTTGGCGTGCATCTGGAAGATCTTGCCGATGCGCTCCTTCTTGCCCTTGGTCGAGTTGATGACCTGGGCGCCCGAGTCGAGACGACCCGAGTAGACGCGCACGTACGTGAGGCGACCGAAGAACGGGTGCACCGCGACCTTGAACGCGAGCGCCGAGAACGGCTCGGTCGCGTCGGCGTGGCGCTCGATGATCTTCTCCTCGTCGCGCACGTCGTGGCCCTGGACGGCGGGCACGTCGAGCGGCGACGGCAGGTAGTCGATGACCGCGTCGAGCATGGGCTGCACGCCGCGGTTCTTGAACGCCGAGCCGCACAGCACGGGGTAGACCTCGGAGTTGATCGTGAGCTTGCGGATGGCGCCCTTGATCTCGTCCTCGGTGAGCTCCTCGCCGCCGAAGTACTTCTCGAGCAGCGCGTCGTCGCTCTCGGCCACGGTCTCGAGGAGCTGCTGGCGGTACTGCTCCGCCTTCTCCTGGAGGTCGGCCGGGATCTCCTGGATCTCGTACTTGGCGCCCATGGTCACGTCGCCCTTGGCGTCGCCGGGCCACACGAGGGCCCGCATGTAGACCAGGTCGATGACGCCGACGAAGTCGTTCTCGGCGCCGATCGGGAGCTGGAGCACGAGCGGCTTCGCGCCGAGGCGCGAGATGATCGTGTCGACGGTGAAGTAGAAGTCCGCGCCGAGCTTGTCCATCTTGTTGACGAAGCAGATGCGGGGCACGTCGTACTTGTCGGCCTGGCGCCAGACGGTCTCGGACTGGGGCTCGACGCCCTCCTTGCCGTCGAAGACGGCGACCGCGCCGTCGAGCACGCGCAGCGAGCGCTCCACCTCGACGGTGAAGTCGACGTGGCCGGGCGTGTCGATGATGTTGATCTGGTTCTTGTTCCAGAAGCAGGTGACCGCGGCGGACGTGATGGTGATGCCGCGCTCCTTCTCCTGCTCCATCCAGTCGGTGGTCGAGGCGCCGTCGTGCGTCTCGCCGATCTTGTGGTTGACGCCCGTGTAGAACAGGATGCGCTCGGTCGTGGTGGTCTTGCCGGCATCGATGTGCGCCATGATGCCGATGTTGCGGACCTTGGTCAGGTCGGTGAGCACGTCAAGTGCCACGGGGTTCCTCCGGATGGTCAGGAAGGGAAGGGTGGGGGGTGAGCGGATGCCGCGTGGCCGCCGCGAGCGCGAGGCCCGCGGCATCCGCTCGGCCCGCTACCAGCGGTAGTGGGCGAAGGCGCGGTTCGACTCGGCCATCTTGTGGGTGTCCTCGCGGCGCTTGACCGCGGCACCCAGGCCGTTCGACGCGTCGAGGATCTCGTTGGTGAGACGCTCGGTCATGGTCTTCTCGCGGCGGGCCTTGGCGTAGCTGGTGAGCCAGCGCAGCGCCAGGGTGTTCGCACGGTGCGGCTTGACCTCGACGGGGACCTGGTACGTCGAGCCGCCGACGCGGCGCGACCGGACCTCGAGGGTCGGGCGCACGTTGTCGAGGGCCTTCTTCAGGACCGCGACGGCGTCCTGGCCGGACTTGTTCGCGACGTTCTCGAGCGCCTCGTAGACGATGCGCTGCGCGAGGTCCTTCTTGCCGTCGACGAGGATCTTGTTGACGAGCTGGCTGACGACCGGCGAGCCGTAGACGGGGTCGGCGACGACGGGGCGCTTCGGAGCGGGTCCCTTGCGAGGCATTACTTCTTCTCCATCTTCGCGCCGTAGCGGCTGCGGGCCTGCTTGCGGTTCTTCACGGCCTGCGTGTCGAGCGCGCCGCGGATGATCTTGTAGCGCACACCGGGGAGGTCCTTCACACGACCGCCGCGCACGAGCACCATCGAGTGCTCCTGCAGGTTGTGGCCCTCACCGGGGATGTAGGCGGTCACCTCGGTGCCGTTCGAGAGCTTGACACGGGCGACCTTGCGGAGCGCCGAGTTCGGCTTCTTGGGGGTGGTGGTGTACACACGGGTGCACACGCCGCGCTGCTGGGGGTTGGCCTTCAGGGCGGGCGCCTTGGTCTTCGTGACCTTGGGCGAGCGACCCTTGCGGACCAACTGCTGAATGGTTGGCACTGCTTCTCCTTGATGGTGCTGCACGGTGACAGCGTTGATGGGTTTCACATCACGACCCACCGGCACCGCCGAGCGGCGCTGCCTTCAGTGGTGGGTATGCCGTGGGGGCGTCCCGGCCTCGGCGGCCGGTGCCCTGATGTGCGCCATGATGAGAACTCGCCCGTTCCCGGTCTCCGACTGGCGGATCGCGGGCATGGGAGAGCGCGCGGCAGAGCGCACACCCGACCAATGGTAATCGCGCGTCATCACCCGGTCAAATGACGACGGATGCCGCGAGCACGCCGAGAGCGAACGGACTCAGCCCGGCCAGCCCGGTGCGTCGAGTTCGCGATCGAGGTCGGCGAGCAGTTCGGCGACCTGCGGCTCGACCAGCCGCTCCACCGCATTGGCGATGCGCTGGCGGTGCTGCGCGAGCTCGATGCAGATCCTCCGGCCGAGCTGCTTGGCGAACTCGTCGGCGAGCCGGACCTCCTCGCGGAGCGCCTCCTTCTCCTCCGGGGTGAAGGGGCGGGGAGCCGGCTCGAACGCCTCGGCGGCGGCATCGGCCTCGAGTCCCTGCAGCGTGAAGAGGAACGGCGAACCCGGCGTCGGCTCCGGGTCGAGGTCGAGGCCGAGGAACTCCGGATCGAGGCCCTCCCCCGCGCGGTACGGCCGTCGGGCCTTCCGCTCCTCGGCGAGGCGGATCTCGCGGTGCAGCATCGGCAGGTTGCGCGCCGTGTAGTCGTCGACCGCGTGGTCGATGATGCCCTTCATCCGCATCGAGAAGGCGTGCTGCACCGGGTGCGGCACGTCGGTGTCGAGGCCGGCCGCGGCGAGGATCGGCGACCCGAAGCAGCGAGTGCACAGGCGGACGCGACCCCGGTGCGTGCCCGGCCGCCAGCGCGGCAGCCACGCGAGCCAGCGGTCGACCTCGTGGCTCACGCGAGCCTCGACCGAACCCTCCACGCGGTTCACCATACTGCCGGGGCGGGGCGCAGGCGCGCAGGCGGTGAACGGATGTCACGCCGCGCACCGCCGCGGCTCACTCCTCGTCGTCGCGCTCCCAGGGCCAGCGCGGCCGCTCGACGCCGCCGCGCTGCGCCCGGAAGGCCACCGACGCGAGCAGCGCGACGAGGGCGCCGGAGACCGGGATGATGAGGCCGAACCCGGTGCTCATGAAGGACAGGGCGAACAGCAGCGCGGACAGCAGCGTGCCGGTCGCGGCCGCGTAGGCGACCGTCGCCGCCCCCACCCCGGCCGCCCAGGTGACGACGGCGGCGAGCCCGGCGAGCGACCAGGGCCGCACGCCGCGAGTCAGCCCGGAGCCCAGCAGGAGCAGTTCGGCCAGCACGGCCACGCCGATCGTCACGGGGCCGACGAGCCGCCCGGCGGCCGGGTCGGCGATCGGCTCGACGTCGGCGAGCAGGCTCGCGAACCCGAACGCGGCGACGATGAGGGAGAGGTGCAGCGCCGCCGCGAACCCCGCGACGGGCCATCCGCTGCTCCGATCGGGCGCCATGCTCCGAGCCTACGCCGGGCGGGACCGGCGGGCGGCCCCATCGGCCGCCGGCACCGCCCCCGGGTCAGCGTCTCGGCGCGAGTGCGGGGACGAGACGGCCCTCGTCCGGCATCTTCGTCGCCCGCGCCGAGAGGCCGATCGGACCGTCGACGAGCAGCAGCCCGGGGCGGTGCGCCACGACCGAGGCGTCCACCAGCCGTCGACGCCGGAGGACCTCGTACGCCGTCTCGAGCTCGGCGCGCGCGGCCGCGACCCGATCGGGGTCCGCGGCGTCGAGTGTCGCGTCGACGTGCGCACCGCCGTCGCGCCGGGCGCGCGCGACCGCATCGCCGAACTCCGCTCGCACCGCCGTGACGCGCTCGGCCTCGGCCTCGCGCACCGAACGGGGCACGCTCGCGCGCCGTGCGATCACGGCGACGGCCATGACGACGAGCGCGGTCCCGCACGAGGCGGCGACGGCGGCGGGGACCTCGAGACCCGATCCCTGTCGCGACTGGACCACGGTGGCGACCGCCGCAGCCGCGCCCAGGCCCGCGATCAGGCAGGACAGCGTCACGTCGCCGGCCGTCACCGGGCGTCGGCGCGACCACGGCATCACCGCGGCCATGAGGACGGTCCCGATGACGAGCGAGATCGCCGAGGTGACCACCTCGACGGCGAGCCCGAGGTCGCCACGGCTGAAGAAGAGCGCATAGGCCAGCGCGACGGCCAGCGCCGCGGCGATGAAGCCGCAGGTGACCGCACCGTGCGGTCGGATGGTCGCGGCGACGCCGGGCTCCTCGCGCCGCAGCCGCTCCAGCCGGCGTTCCCGCCAGTCCTCCAGGTCGTGCGCCGAACGGCGGCCGAACGCGACGAGGGCGTCGCGCGTCTCGGGCAGCCCGGCCAGCGCGAGCCGATCGAGCTCGTCCGGACGCACCGCCAGCGCGGTCTCGTCCGCGCGCTCGGCCCACTCCGCCGCCCACCCGTTCACGCGACGAGCCTCAGCGATCCGACGACGGCGTCGGCGTGGGACTGCATGAGTCCGGTGACGTCGGTGCGAGCGAGCTCGGAGAAGACGTACCCCGCGCGATCGTCGATGGCGAAGCCGTAGGCGAGCCCGGCCAGCGGCTCGCCCCCGGCGTCGTCGCGGTCGGTCACGTACGCGAGGCGATGCCCGCGGCACGCGACCTCGGTCTCGAAGGGCGTCACCACGGGATCGGTCCGCGGCTCGACGCCCGGCGGGAGCCACGCCAGCGGTCCCTCGCGCTCGTCGAGCACCGCGTCGGCGAGCGCCACGTGCAGCACCCCGGTCGCCGGCACGCCCAGCGGGCGGAAGAACAGCGTGGTGACGCCGCCGGTGCGGCGGCGTGCGAGCGCTTCGCGCGCCGCTGCCTCGAGCGCGTCGAGGTGCGCCGCGAACAGGCCGTCGGAGAACCGCAGCCGCTGCTCGGCGACCCACAGGTCGTCGGCGCCGGCCGCCGGATCGGGCATGACCGACCAGATGCGGTCGTCGTAGGTGATCTCGAATCGCATCAGGCGCCGCTCCATCGGAAGGTGGACATGATCGCATCGGCGAGCACGCCGAACGCGTCGGCCGCCTCGGCGTCGAACTCCTCGCCGCCGGCCGCGAGCGGGAGCACCGCCGAGAACAGCAGCGCCTCGCGACGCCCCGTCCCGGGGATCGCGATGAGGTAGTCGAACGAACGCGTGCGGATGGCGCCGCCGTCGACGCGATGGGACGACTCCCTGCTCCAGCGGAGGACGACGCGGTCCGGGTCGAGCGGCCGGGCTCCCCGCGTGCGCACGAGCTCGCCGACCTGCGCATCGAGGGTCGTCCCGTCGGGGCCGCGGAGGCGTGCCGCGGTGAGCGCGAGCGGCAGCATCCGCTCGCGCGGCACCGAGGCCTGGTAGATCAGGCGGACCGGGTCGCGGCGGAGGAACTCGTCGGCGGTTCGTCGCACGAGTGCACGGAACCGCGCGTCGAGGTCGGGGCGGTGCTGCGCGCGCATCTCGCCGGAGACGGAGGCGAGGAGGTCGTCGAACGCCTCGCGGGTGGGCGCCACCGACACCCATCCCGGCGGGAGCAGCAGTACGAACGGCGGCACGGCGCGGCGCGCGGCGCCGACCAGTTCGTCGCGGAGGCTCATCGCCACGAGTCCACGAGCCGATCGTCGGCCGACTCGGCGAGCTCGCCGGTGACGGTGTCGGCGAGCAGCACGGCCTGCGCCCACGGCGTCTTCGTGCCGAACGCGACGTCGACGAGGCCGACCGTCCCCGAGTCCAGCGCCTGGCCGACGGAGTCGCCCACGCCCCACAGCCGGCCCAGGAAGACATCCGACGTGGTGGAGAACCGCACCGTCTCGCGCACGTAGCGCCATCCCGTCGCCGTCTCCTGCACCATCTGGCTCACGACCGACGCCTGGGCCCACGAGACCATGTAGCCTCCCGCAGCCCAGTCCTGGCCCGCGCGCGCGCTGATCGCACCGGCATGCGTGCGCAGCGCGGCGAAATCGTCGGCGCCGACGAAGTACTTCGCGGACCCGGCGAACCGGGCGACGGCGCTGCCCTCGCTCGCGGCCGCGAACACCCGGCCCAGCTTGCCGAAGGGGATGACCCCCAGGATGGCGAGCCCGAGGTCGGTGTCGCTCTTGCGCCCCTTGGCCCAGAGGATCCCCGTGGCGATCAGCGTGATGAGCGCGGCCACGGTCGCGAGGAGACCCACGAGGGGACCGCCCACGACCAGCGCAGCGACGAGGAGCACGACCCCGACCACCTCGAGGACCTCGACGAGGCCGTCCAGGAACGGCAGGGCGTCGTCCCACAGGTCGTCGGTCACCCCGTCGGCGGTGGCCTGCTCCAGTCCGCCGATCGCGCGTTCGTACGCCTCGTCCCATGTGTCGAAGAAGCCGTCGAACCGCACGGCCGCGTCGAGCCACTCCTGCTCGGCGGCGTCGAGCGCGCGGTTCGCCTGGGCCTCCGCCTCCTCGCGGGCCGAGGTCGAGCCGTCCGCCGCGTCGGGCACCTCGCCGGCGTCGTCGACCGCGGAGGCCCTCGCACGCACCGTCTCCCACAGCTCCTCGCAGCGGCGGGCCGCCGCGTCCAGCGAGGCCTGGACGTCGCCGACCGTCTCGCCGTAGGCGCGCAGGGCGGCGCCGCTCGGCGCGTAGCGCTGTCCGGCGGTCCGCAGGTCGGCGTGGACCTCGCCCGCCTGCTCGCGCACGGCGTCGAGCGACTCGCCGCGCCCCACCTGGTCGTCGGCGAGCAGGCGCAGCGTCTCCGCCGCCCGCCGCATCCGCTCGCCGAGCTCCTCGATCGCGGCTCCACGGGCGATGATCGCGGCCGGATCGCCCTCGAGCCGATCGATCTCGCGCCCCTTCGGCGAGTCGGGCATGTACGTGCGGAAGTAGGTCGCGTTGCCCATCGTCAGGCTCCCTCGAGGTGCGACGCCAGCTCGCGGTCGAGCGACTCCCACCCGTCGCGGACGCCCTCGACCTGCTTCTGCAGCTCGAGCAGGTGGCCCTTGAGCGTGTCGCGCTTGTCGTCCCACGCCTCCTCGAACTCGGCGGCGGCGTCGCGCAGGCCCGTCCGGCCGAAGGGCCGGCCGATGGCCTCCACGAGGCGGCCGGTGCTGCGGTCGGCGTCCTCGAACTCGACGACGATGTCCTTCAGCGCCTGGTTCAGTTCGTCCATGGAGGACAGCGGAATGCTGACTCCGTCACCCACGGGGGCTCCTCACGTGTTCGGGTCGATGCGGGTCGGGGGCCGGGGCGCGGCGGTGGAGGCGGCCGCGCCCCGATCGCGGCGAGGAGGGATCAGCGGCCGGCGAGCTGCTGGTCGAGGTCCTGGATCGCCTGCATCATGCCGCGGAGGGCCTCGCCCATCTCGCCGATGCCGTCGACGGCCGACTTGAGCCCCGTGGTGAGCTCCTCGTAGCCCTGGCCGAACCGGCCGGACGCGTGCTGGGTCTTGAAGTCGCTGCCGAGGAGGTTGTCGACGGAGCCCTTGAGCTGGTCCAGCTGCGACTGGATGTCGTCGCGCGCGTCGGACAGCTTGCTCGCCATCGCTTCCATCTCGCCGTAGGAGGCGCCGAAATCTGCGGCCATCGTGAACCTCTTCCTTCGTTCGGGATCGTGGCCCGCGATCGCGGGCCGTTGTGTTCAGGCTACGGATGCCGCGACCGCGAGCCCATGGGGAGCACTCCCCACGCGGCGGACAGGCGGGGTGCGCCGCCCCGGCGGCCGCTCACCCGCCCTGCGGCAGCTGCACGAGCGTGGCGCGGCCGTGCTGCACGAGGAAGCCGCGCCCCTCCGGGAAGTCCGACCGCTTGACCTTGGGGAACGGCGTCTTGAACACGGCATCCCCGTCGTAGGCGTCGGGCTTCAGCGCCACGCCCCTTCGCCCGGCCTTGAAGTCGCCCACGAACCCGAAGCCGCTGGAGAGGTTCGCGACGTCGGCGTCGCCGACGAGGAAGTGCTCGCTGCGGTTGACCGCCTGGAACAGCTCCTTGAGCGGGCGCTCGGCGTCGGAGTCGGTGAACTGGGTCACGTTCTCGACCGCGATGAGGTACCGGCCCGGCACCGTCGGATCGGCCACCACCTCCGCCAGCTCCCGGGCGAGCGCCTTCACATCGTCGACGGTCGTCGCGCTGCGCATCCAGTCGGCGTGGTCCGAGAGCGCCGCCCGCCGGCCCGCCAGGTGGAACAGCCGCACCTCCGGGTCGTGGCGGCGCACCGCGTCGATCACCGCCCGCATCGCCGTCGTCTTCCCGCTCTGCGGCGGTCCCGTGATGGCGAAGGTGCCCACCGGCTCGAAGCCGATCGGCGCCAGGGTGTCGTCCGACAGCCCGAGCACCGGTTCGCCGGCGACGGTCGCGGGCAGGTCGGCCCGGTCGAACGAGGTCGGCAGCGCGCGGACCGGGGCGGCCTCCGGCATCCCCGCATCCCGGAGGCGCTGCGCCATCCGCTCGAGGGCCTGCGCCTGCTCGGCGACGTTCGCCGTCCCGCCGATCGCGGCGACCTGCACCTCGACGCCGTCGACGATCGCCCGGCCCGGAGCGGAGCGCTCGTCGAGCACGTCCTTCGGCACGCCGAGGACCTGGTAGCCGGCCTCGTCCGACAGCCGGAGCACCACGCGCCTGGTGACGTTGGCGCCGACCGCCGTCGGGACGGCGCCGGCGCGGTCCGCGGTCGCGACGACGTGCACGCCGAGCGGGCGCCCCTCGGCGAGCACGCGCATCACGACGTTGTAGAAGGGCATGCGCGCGGTCGTCGAGTCCCACTCCGCCTTGAACTGCGCGAAGCCGTCGATCAGCAGCAGCACGCGCGGCTCCCGGATGCCGCTGAGCGCCCGGTACTCGGTGAGGCTCGCGGCGTTCGCGGCGCTGAAGGCGCGCCCGCGGCGGTCGAGCAGGTCGTCGAGCGTGCGGAGCAGCCGCTGGACGCGTTCGGCGTCGTCGCCGGCGATGACGGATCCGACGTGCGGGAGCACCTCCAGCGAGCGGAGGGCCCCCGACCCGAAGTCGAGGGCGTACGCCTCCACGGCGCCGAGGTCCGGGCGCCCGCCGATCGAGGCGGCCAGCGTGCGCAGCAGCGTGGACTTGCCCGCGCCGCTCGTGCCGTAGACGAGCATGGCGCCGTCGCGGTCCGGAACGAAGGAGACGGGGGCCTGCAGCTGGCGCTCCGGGATGTCGGCGAGGCCGAAGACGACCTCGCCGTCGCCGAGGCCGGGCAGCGGCTCGAGCGCGACGACCTGGCCGAGCTCGTCGAGCCACGGACGGCGGGGAGCGGGGATTCCCGCCGCGTGCGCCGCACCGGTGAAGGCCCGCACCATCCGCTTCTGGTCGGTGGGACCGGGGTCCCCGTCGCGCTGGTCGGCGTCGTCCCGGGAGCCGGCGCGCTCCCAGGTCAGCGCGGACCCGAACCGGAGTTCCGCGATCCGCACCTCGCCCTCCGGCGGAGCGTCGCTGGTCCAGCCGCCGGCGTAGGCGGACTGGAACGGCACCAGACGCCCGGGGCCGGTCTTCGCGATCGCACGGCCGGGGATCGACGGGTCGAACCCGGCGGCGACCGGTTCGCCGACCACGTCACGCGAATCCGACTCGTCGGCCATGCGCAGGGCCACCCGGAGGTTGGTGTTGGCGCGCAGGTTGTCCTTGATCACCCCTGCCGGCCGCTGGGTCGCCATGATGAGGTGGATGCCGAGCGATCGTCCGCGCTGGGCGATGTCGACCACGCCGTCCACGAACTCGGGCACGTCGCCGGCGAGCGCGGCGAACTCGTCGATCACGATGACGAGCGCCGGCGGGGTCTCGGGGTCCCGGCGCTTCTCGAGTTCGAGGAGGTCCTTCGCCTTCCGGCGGTTGAGGAGGTGCTCGCGGTGGTGCAGCTCGGCCCGGAGGCTCGTGAGGGCGCGGCGCACGAGGTGCGGGCTGAGATCGGTGACCAGGCCGACGCAGTGCGGCAGTTCGACGCAGTCGGCGAACGCCGAGCCGCCCTTGTAGTCGACGAAGAGGAACGTGACGCGGTCGGGACTGTACTCGGCCGCCATCCCGAGCACCCACGCCTGGAGGAACTCCGACTTGCCCGCGCCCGTCGTCCCGCCCACGAGCGCGTGCGGGCCCTGGGAACGCAGATCGAGGGTCATCGCGTCGGGGCTCGCCTGTCCGACGAACGCCTTCAGCGTTCCGGCGCGCTTGAGCCGGGGCGCCGGAGCGCCGGAGCGGTCGAGGATCGAGGCGTTCTGGCGCCACCGCTCGACGACGCTCTCGGCCTCGCTCGCCATCTCCTCGCCGATGAGCGCCAGCATGGACACGCTCCGCGGCAGGTCGCTCGCGTCCTCGACCACGGTGCTCGCGTCGACCACGGGCGCCAGCCGGCGGGCGAACACGTCGGCGTAGCGGAGCGAGACGCCCTCGACGGCGACGTCCGCGTACTCGACCCCCGAACGGACGACGCCGACGCGCGCGCGCTCGAGCCCGTCGCTGACGTCGACGAAGGTCCGGCAGGCGGCGGGGAGCGACGCGACCGTCGGCCCGACGAACACGGCGTGGATGCCCACCTCGGCGCCGCGCTCGATGAGCTGGACGAGTCGCGGGCGGTCGACGGGCGCGTCGGCCGAGACGATGAGGATGAGCGCGGAGTCGGGTCGCGGTTCCTCCCGGATCCCCCCGGGCGTGCCGACCTTCGATCCGCGCGCCATGGACGTGTCGTCGTCCGCGAGCGGACCTCGGCGCACCGGCGCCGCGTGGAGCCGGGCGAGGATGAGCTCCTCGAGGGCGTTCAGGAGCGCCGCGCCCGCGGACGGACTGTCGGCCAGCGCCGCGCCGCCGACCGGGTTCCGCTCGCCCGAGGCGTGCGGCAGCCACTTGAGCCAGTCGAGCTCCCGGCTCCAGGCCGGGTCGACGATCGCGGCGGCGACCACGTCGTTGGGTGCGTGCAGCCCGAACAGCTGCACCGCGACGCCGCGCAGCGCATCGGCGGCGAGGTTCGCCGGGCCGGCGATGCCGAGCGCTCCCGAGCTCGAGAGCACCTCCATGACGGGCACGTCGTCGATCTCGAAGTACCGGTCGCGCAGCACCGCGACCTGCCGCGCGTACTTCGGGATTCCCGGGGTCGCCCCATCCGACTCCCGTACCGAGTTGCGCGAGGCGGCGCGGCCCACGCCCAGCCGGACCGCGAGGAAGTTCCAGTGCTCAGGCCGCCGCGTCCAGAGCAGCGGGCCGAGCCGCATGGCCTGCTCGTACACGGTCGCCACCGGCGGCGTCTCGTCGTGGCGGTGCCGGCGCTCGACCCAGCGCTCCCGCTCGAGCGTCTCCTCGAGCTGCTCGATCTGCACCTCGAACGCCTCGATCTCGCGCTGCAGCTTCCGGCCGCTGCCCATGCGCGAGCCCAGCCAGTTCGCCACGAGCATGACCGGCGTCAGCGCGACGATGAGCAGCGACGCCGGCCGGCCGGTGATCGCGTAGATGCCGAGGCCCATGAGCACGGGCGAGACGATCATCGGCCACGGGAACAGCCTGGGGTTCTCCTCGCTCGGCACCCGCGGTTCTGGGTACGCGGTTCCCGGGTAGCGCCCCTCGACCCGCGGCGACCGGTTGAACAGGAGCGCTCCCCCGCGCTCGAGCACGGGATCCTCTGCGGCATCCGACCCGGCGAGCATGGCGAACGACACGTCCGAGTCGCCGACGGTCACCCGGACGCCCGGCGTCACGCGCACGCGCGAGACCGGACCGCCGTCGACGACGAGGCCGTTCGCCGAGTTCAGGTCCACGACCTCGACCGACTGGTCGACCTCGATCCGGGCGTGCCGCTTGGACACGAGCGGGTCGGCGAGCACCACGTCGGCCCCCGCCGCGCGCCCGAGGATGCTGTGCCCTCTCCGGAGCGGGAACTCGCGGCCCGCATCCGGTCCGGAGTGCACGTGCATCACGGCCACCGGGGCGCCGCCGCCCGGCCGGCTCGCGGACGGCGAGACGACGGCGGCGTCGAAGCCCGAACCGATGGGCGCGTCGGCCGCCAGGGTGCCGGGGTCGAGCACGACCGGCTCCGCGGTCGTCGGCGGGGCCACCGCCAGCGTGAGGGGCCCGGAGGGGCGGAGCGCCCCCGCGGCCACGGGATCGGCGTCCGCGATCGACCGGGCGAGGTCGCCCACGGTAACGGTCGCGTCGGCGGTGACCACGACGTCGACGGCGGGGCCGCTCTGACGGCGCAGGCCGAGCTTGAGCCTCACGCGTCCGCCTCCTCGACGCGGAACTCGGCGCCGCCGACGCGGACCGTGGACCCGTGCGCGACCGGGTGGCGCGTACCCGGTTCCAGTTCGACGGATCGCCCGTCGGGCCCGACTACCTCGGTGCCGTTGCTCGACCACCGGTCGGTGACGTGCACGCCGAGCTCGTCGACGAGCACGGCCGCGTGCGTCTTCGAGAGACCCATGGTCGGGTCGGCGATCGGCAGCAGCCTGGTCCCGGCGGGGTCGTCGTCGGCCGTCGCCGGGTCGCGGCCGAGAAGGGTGGTGCCGGATGCCGCGACGCGCCGCCCGTCGGCGAACACGAGCGTCGCGCTCGCCGGCCCGGATCGTCCCGCCGATTCCGTCGCCGCGGGCGCTGCGGGGGCGAGCGGCGGGGGCGCCCACGCCGCGGGCGACTCACCCCGGTCGGTTGCCGCCGGCGGCGCGGCCACCACGCCCGAGCTGGATCGCGCGGCGGGGATGAAGGTCCGCTCGTCGACCGCGCGCTCGGAGGCCAGCGACGGCAGCGTCGGCTGCTGCGCCCGCGGCGGCGCCTCGAGCTGCCGGCGCGCGAACCGCAGCGCCCGTGCGTCGAACGGGTCGAGGCCGTGACGCGCGTCGACGACGAGGCATCGACCGATCCGATCGAGCCAGCTGCGACCGCGGGCCTCCGGATCCCACAGGCCCGACGCGAAGCAGAGCGCGGGCCCCGCGACGGGCACGAGCAGCTGCGCCGCCCACAGCACGGAGGCGCGCAGCACCGCGCGCCAGAATCCGACGGGCCCGAAGGACGCGACCTCGACGGATCGGAGCCCGATCGAGGCCTTGCCGATCGTGACGCCGCGCCGGCCGTGCAGGGCGAGCTGGGTGAGGCCGTAGGCGGTGAGCAGGAGCTGGCCGACGGCGACCAGCACGAGCGGAACGGCGAGCTCCGCGACCTCGGTGATCCCGCCCGATCTCACGGCGGGCACGGCCTGGAACGCCCCGACGACCACGGGAACGGCCAGCACGGCCCATCCGGCCGCATCGATCGCGAACGCGACCGAGCGGCGCCCGGGCGGCGCCGGGCGCAGTCCGAGTGCCGCCGCGTACGCCGGGTCGGGCCGGCCGTCCGCGCCGATGCCGGGCGCGGGCTCGTCGGCGTGCATGGTGATGCTCAACAGCGCTCCTCGGGTGTGCAGGGTCAGGGAGCCACCCAAGCAGGCTGGGCGTGCGGCGTCGATGGGGAGCGCTCACCAGGGGCGCCCCGGCTCAGAGCGTAGCGGGGCGCGGGCGGTCGCTGCGGCGTCCGTCCGCCGGGCCGCCGCGGGTCAGCGCGACGAGACGGGCTGCGGGCCCGCCGCCAGCTGCCGTTCGTACTCCTCGCGGGCCTCGCGGTTGCGATCGGTGACCGTGCGGCCGCGGGAGGCGATCCAGCCGCCGAACCAGATCGGAAGCTCGCGCGCCACGACCGCGGCGATGATGGCGTAGGGGCTCAGCCACTGGTTCGCGAGGAACTCCCCCGTCTCGGCGGGCGTGAAGCGCCAGGCGGCGACCGTGAGCAGGGCTCCGCCGATGTACGAGAAGTACACGACGACGGCGGTCAGCAGGCCGAACACCGCCCACGTCCACCACGCGGCGCGGTTGAGGATCACCGCGAGCAGCGCGAACGCGAGGAAGAAGAAGATGACGGGGATCCAGAACACCGGCTGCGCGAGGAACTGGCCGAGCACCCGGGCCGCGTCGACGACCGGGTTCTGGCTGAGGATCACCAGGTACGACACGCCGGCGTACAGCAGGGCGAACCCGAGCGTGGCGAGCAGCCCCACGAGCACGCCGAACGCCCGGTTCCCGCGTGCCTTCGGCGCTGCGGGCGCCTGCACGTAGATCGCCTGCGGCGACGGCGGCGCAGGCGCGACCGGCGCGGCCGCATCGGTCGAGGCGGATGCCGCGACGGCACCCGCGCCGGCGGCGCCGGCCATGCCGGGCACGCCGGTCTCGCGCCGCACCTCGTCGGCGCGCACCGGCTCGGGGCTCGCCGCCTGCAGGTCGTCGCGCTGCATCGCCGTGGTGTCGGTGCGGTCGGCCGGGTCGGAGCTGACGACGAGGGGAGGGTGCTCGGTGCGGGCTCGCTCGACGGCCGCGTCGAGCTCCGAGCGCTCGGCATCGGGGTTCGCGTCGACGGGCGCCGCCTCGTCGGTGCCGGTGTAGGCGGCGTCCTGGGCGGGCGCGCCAGAGGCGGCGGCCGCGGCGGTCTCCGGCGGCTCCAGCCGGTCGACGCGGTCGGCGTCCGCGGCGGTCGGATCGACCGCGACCTGCTCCGGCCCCGGGCGCGGCTCGTCGGCCGCGGGCTCCACGGGGCGCTCGGCGGCCGCGTCGTCCCCGGCGGGAGCGGCAGCGTCGTCTCGCGCCTCGGCGGCGTCGGCCGTCCCGTCGCCGTCGACGTCGTGACGCTCGGGTTCGGATCCGGGGGTCGTGCTGCTCATCGTGCGCTCCTTCCGGGCAGCACCGCCTGCCCGTGGTGCCGCCACTCTAGCAACGGGCGCCCGCCCCGCCCGGCAGCGGCGCGGCGCTTCGCGCGTCAGGGGAAGACGGCCGAGATGATGTCGTGCGTGTAGCCCGTGACCGCCGGCCCCGACCACCGGGTCGCGATCCAGACGCCGTCGCGGAAGAAGTGCGACTCCCCCGCCGGGCCGGCCGCATCCTCCCACTCGGCGATGCACCGCGTGCCGCCCAGTTCGTCGAAGCAGTCGAGTCCGCCCGCCTCGAAGGCGCTGAGCGCGGCGCTGCGCTGCGTGTCGTCGACGCGGGCGATCGAGGTGACCATCCCGGTGCGACCGTCGGACGGCTCCGGCGGCATCCACGCGCAGGTGAGCTCGGTGTTCTGCTCCAGCGTGGGCAGGGCGCCCGGGTCGTCGGTCCCGACGAGGACCGGTGCCGCGTCGCCCGTGGCCCACTCGGGGTTCAGCACGTAGTCGGGCGCGAACGCGGGCGCCCAGTCGGTCGCGTAGGCGCCGCTGCAGTCGGCCGGAACCCCGCCGGCCGGCGCCGCCGCCGGCGGCGCCACGGCCGCGGGCTCGCCGGCTGCGGCCGGGGTCGGCCGGGGGCCGGTGGACGACGGCGCCGCATCGGCGGCCGGCTCGGCCTTCGGCGCCAGCATCGCGCCGGCGACGGCGGCCACGGCCAGGACGAGCGCCACGACGGCGGCGATCAGCCAGGTCGTCGGGCGGCGGAGGACGGGGGAAGCGTCGGGCATGGAACTCTCCGGGTCGCGATCGGGGGAACGTCAGGGTCGACCGCGGGCGATCCTAGCCGGGGCGGCTGGGAGGTGCACCGAGGTCGGCCTGCGCACGCCGAAGGGCCCCGGATCGCTCCGGGGCCCTTCGGGTGCGTGCGAGGGCGGCGTACGCCGCCCCCGCACGGATCAGCTGTAGTTGCCGGGGGTGAAGTCGTCGCTCGAGAACGAGTCGAAGTCGACGAAGCTGAGGTCGCCCTCGGTGAACGCGGCGTCGTCGGAGAAGATGCGGTTCGGGTAGCGCTCCGCCTTCGCCTCCTCGGTCGCCTCGACGGTGACGTTCCGGTACTTGTTCAGGCCGGTGCCCGCCGGGATCAGCTTTCCGATGATCACGTTCTCCTTGAGGCCGACCAGCGGGTCGGACTTTCCCTCCATGGCGGCCTGCGTGAGCACGCGGGTCGTCTCCTGGAAGGACGCGGCCGACAGCCACGACTCGGTCGCGAGCGAGGCCTTGGTGATGCCCATGACCTCCTGGCGCGCCGACGCCGTCTTCTTGCCCTCGGTGAGCGTGGCCCGGTTGATCTCGTTGTACCGCGAACGGTCGACGAGCTCGCCCGGCAGCAGGTCGGTGTCGCCGTGGTCGACGACGGTGACCTTGCGCAGCATCTGGCGCACGATGACCTCGATGTGCTTGTCGTGGATCGGCACGCCCTGCGAGCGGTACACGTCCTGCACGCCGTTGACCAGGTGCTTCTGCACCTCGCGCACGCCCTTGACCCGGAGGACCTCCTTCGGGTCGACCGTGCCGACGATGATCTGCTGGCCGAGCTCGACGTGCTGGCCGTCCTCGACGAGCAGCGTCGAGCGCTTGAGCACGTTGTACGTGATCGGCTCGTCGCCGTTGTCGGGGGTGAGGATGACCTTCCGCTGCTTCTCGGTCTCGTCGATCGTGATGCGGCCGGCGGCCTCGGCGATCGGCGACGCGCCCTTCGGGGTGCGGGCCTCGAACAGCTCCTGCACGCGGGGAAGACCCTGCGTGATGTCGTCGGCCGAGGCCGAACCACCGGTGTGGAAGGTACGCATCGTCAGCTGCGTGCCGGGCTCGCCGATCGACTGCGCGGCGATGATGCCCACCGCCTCGCCGATGTCGACGAGCTTGCCCGTCGCGAGCGAACGGCCGTAGCACTTCGCGCAGACGCCGACCGCCGACTCGCAGGTGAGCACCGAGCGGACCTTGATCGACTCGACGCCGGCCGCGACGAGCTTGTCGATGAGCACGTCGCCCACGTCCTCGCCCGCCTCGGCGACGACCTCGCCCTTGGCGTTCACCGCGTCCGCGGCGAGCGACCGGGCGAACACCGAGTTCTCGACGTTCGGGTCGCGGACCAGGGTGCCCGAGGCATCGGTCGCCGCGATCGGCATCTCCAGGCCCTTGCCGGTGCCGCAGTCGTCCTCGCGGATGATGACGTCCTGCGAGACGTCGACCAGACGACGCGTGAGGTAGCCCGAGTCGGCCGTGCGGAGCGCCGTGTCGGCGAGGCCCTTGCGGGCACCGTGCGTGGCGATGAAGTACTCGGCCACCGACAGCCCCTCGCGGTACGAGGAGATGATCGGGCGGGGGATGATCTCACCCTTCGGGTTGTTCACCAGGCCTCGCATGCCGGCGATGTTGCGCACCTGCAGCCAGTTACCACGGGCACCCGACGTCACCATCCGGTTGATGGTGTTGTCCTGGTTCGCGGCGAACTCCTCCTGCATGGCCTTGGCGACCTCGTCGGTGGCCTTGGTCCAGATCTGGATGAGCTCCTGGCGACGCTCGAGGTCGGTCGTGAGGCCCTTCTCGAACTGCGACTGCACCTTGGCGGCCTGCTTCTCGTACTTCGAGACGATCTCGCGCTTCTGCGGCAGCTCCACCACGTCGGACAGCGCGACGGTCACGCCGGAACGGGTCGCCCAGCGGAAGCCGGCGTCCTTGATCCGGTCGAGCGTCGCAGCCACCTCGGTCTTGGGGTAGCGCTCGGCGAGGTCGTTGACGATCGCGGAGATCTGGCTCTTGCCGGCCTGCTCGTTGAAGAACGGGTAGTCCACCGGCAGCGCCTCGTTGAACAGCGCGCGTCCGAGGGTGGTCTCCATCAGGAACGGCTGCCCGGACTCGAAGCCCTCGGGCGCCTCTCCCTCGCGGAAGTGGAGGCCCTCGAGGCGGATCTTCACCTTGGCGCCGAGGTCGAGCGCGAGCTCGCCCGGGCGGTTCTGGTCGAACGCGAGGATCGCCTCGGCGATCGACGCGAACGCGCGGCCCTCACCGGCGGCGCCCGGCTTCTCGGTCGTCAGGTGGTGCAGGCCGATGATCATGTCCTGCGAGGGCAGGGTCACCGGGCGGCCGTCCGACGGCTTGAGGATGTTGTTCGACGCCAGCATGAGGATGCGGGCCTCGGCCTGGGCCTCGACCGACAGGGGCAGGTGCACGGCCATCTGGTCGCCGTCGAAGTCCGCGTTGAAGGCGGCGCAGACGAGCGGGTGGAGCTGGATGGCCTTGCCCTCGACGAGCTGCGGCTCGAAGGCCTGGATGCCGAGGCGGTGCAGCGTGGGCGCACGGTTCAGCAGCACGGGACGCTCGCGGATGATCTCCTCGAGCACGTCCCACACCTGCGGGCGCGAACGCTCCACCATGCGCTTGGCGGCCTTGATGTTCTGGGCGTGGCTCAGGTCGATCAGGCGCTTGATGACGAACGGCTTGAACAGCTCGAGCGCCATCTGCTTCGGCAGGCCGCACTGGTGCAGCTTGAGCTGCGGGCCGACGACGATGACCGAACGGCCCGAGTAGTCGACGCGCTTTCCGAGCAGGTTCTGGCGGAAGCGACCCTGCTTTCCCTTGAGCATGTCGCTCAGGGACTTCAGGGCGCGGTTGCCGGTGCCCGTGACGGGACGACCGCGGCGGCCGTTGTCGAACAGCGCGTCGACGGCCTCCTGCAGCATCCGCTTCTCGTTGTTCACGATGATCTCGGGCGCGCCGAGGTCGAGCAGGCGACGGAGGCGGTTGTTCCGGTTGATCACGCGACGGTAGAGGTCGTTGAGGTCGGAGGTCGCGAAGCGGCCACCGTCGAGCTGCACCATCGGACGGAGCTCCGGCGGGATCACCGGGACCACGTCGAGGACCATCGCGGCCGGCGAGTTGCCGGTCTGCAGGAACGAGTTGACGACCTTGAGCCGCTTGATCGCGCGGATCTTCTTCTGGCCCTTGCCCTCGGCGATCTGCAGGTGCAGGTCGTCGGCCTCGGCCGCGAGGTCGAAGGTCTCGAGGCGCTTCTTGATCGCCTCGGCGCCCATGTAGGCCTCGAAGTACATGCCGAAGCGGTCCTGGAGCTCCTGGAAGACCGAGTCCTCGGGCTTCAGGTCGCCGACCTTGAGCGTGCGGAAGTCCTCCCACACGCGCTCGAGGTGCGCGATCTGCTCGTCGGCCGACTTGCGGACGCCGGCCATCTCCTTGTCGGCGGCGGCCTCGGCGCGCTTGCGCTGGTCGGCCTTGGCGCCCTCGGCCTCGAGTGCCGCGAGCTCCTCCTCCTTGCGCTTCATGAGGTCGGCGATGCGGGAGTCGCGAGCGTCGCCGATCGTCTTGATCTCGAGGCGGAGCTCGTTCTCGAGGCCCGGCAGGTCGGCGTGACGACCCTCGTCGTCGACGTCGATGACCATGTAGGCGGCGAAGTAGATGACCTTCTCGAGGTCCTTCGGCGCCATGTCGAGCAGGTAGCCGAGACGGCTGGGCACGCCCTTGAAGTACCAGATGTGCGTGACCGGGGCCGCGAGCTCGATGTGGCCCATCCGCTCGCGACGGACCGAGGACTTGGTGACCTCGACACCGCAGCGCTCGCAGACGATGCCCTTGAAGCGGACGCGCTTGTACTTGCCGCAGGCGCACTCCCAGTCGCGGCTGGGTCCGAAGATCTGCTCGCCGAAGAGCCCGTCCTTCTCGGGCTTCAGCGTGCGGTAGTTGATGGTCTCGGGCTTCTTGACCTCACCGTAGGACCACTTGCGGATGTCCTCGGCGGTGGCCAGGCCGATACGGAGCTCGTCAAACGTGGTTGCGTCGAGCAATTTCTCTCCTAGATTCCTGAAGTCTTCTCGTACCTGGCGGATCAGATCTCGTCGATGTTCGACGACTCGAAGCGCGCGGAGATGTTGATGCCGAGCTCCTCCGCGGCGCGGAAGGCCTCGTCGTCGGTGTCGCGGAGGCTGACCGCGGTGCCGTCGGCCGAGAGCACCTCGACGTTCAGGCAGAGCGACTGCATCTCCTTCATGAGCACCTTGAAGGACTCGGGGATGCCGGGCTCCTGGATGTTCTCGCCCTTGACGATGGCCTCGTACACCTTGACGCGGCCGAGGATGTCATCGGACTTGATCGTGAGGAGCTCCTGCAGCGCGTACGCGGCGCCGTAGGCCTCGAGGGCCCACACCTCCATCTCACCGAAGCGCTGGCCACCGAACTGCGCCTTACCACCGAGCGGCTGCTGGGTGATCATCGAGTACGGGCCCGTCGAACGCGCGTGGATCTTGTCGTCGACGAGGTGGTGCAGCTTCAGGATGTACATATAGCCCACCGACACGGGGTACGGGAAGGGCTCGCCCGAGCGACCGTCGAACAGCTGCGTCTTGCCGCTCGAGTCGATCAGGCGCTCGCCGTCGCGGTTCGGGAGGGTCGAGTCGAGCAGACCCGCGATCTCCTCCTCGAGCGCGCCGTCGAACACCGGGGTCGCGACCTTGGTGCCGGGGGCGGCCTCGCGGGCGACCTCGGGCAGGCGCTTGGCCCACTCGGGGTTGCCCTCGACCTTCCAGCCCTGCTTGGCGACCCAGCCGAGGTGGGTCTCGAGCACCTGGCCGAAGTTCATTCGACCGGGGATGCCGAGCGGGTTCAGGATGACGTCGACCGGCGTGCCGTCGGCGAGGAACGGCATGTCCTCGACCGGCAGGATCTTCGAGATGACGCCCTTGTTGCCGTGGCGGCCGGCGAGCTTGTCGCCCTCGGTGATCTTGCGCTTCTGGGCGATGTAGACGACCACGCGCTGGTTGACGCCCGAGCCGAGCTCGTCGTCGCCGTCCTGCGCGTCGAACACCTTGACGCCGATGATCGTGCCCTGCTCGCCGTGGGGCACCTTCAGGGAGGTGTCGCGCACCTCGCGGCTCTTCTCGTTGAAGATCGCGCGGAGCAGGCGCTCCTCGGCCGACAGCTCGGTCTCGCCCTTCGGCGTGACCTTGCCGACCAGGATGTCGCCGGGGCGGACCTCGGCGCCGATGCGGATGATGCCGCGCTCGTCGAGGTCGGCGAGCAGGTCGGGGCTGACGTTGGGGAGGTCGCGGGTGATCTCCTCCTTGCCGAGCTTGGTGTCGCGGGCGTCGACCTCGTACTCCTCGATGTGGATCGAGGAGAGGACGTCGTCCTTCACCAGGTTCTGGCTGAGGATGATCGCGTCCTCGAAGTTGTGGCCCTCCCACGGCATGAACGCCACGAGGAGGTTCTTGCCGAGCGCGAGCTCGCCGTCGTCGGTCGCGGGACCGTCGGCGATGACCTCGCCGGCCTCGACGCGCTCGCCGGCGGAGACGACGACGCGGTTGTTGTACGACGTGCCCTGGTTCGAGCGGTCGAACTTGCGCAGGTAGTAGGTCTGCGTGCCGCCCTCGTCGAGCTGCAGGGTGACCGCGTCGGCCGAGACCTCGGCGACCACGCCGGACTTGTCGGCCGTGATCACGTCACCGGCGTCGACGGCGGCGTAGCCCTCCATGCCCGTGCCGACGTAGGGCGAGTCGCTGCGCAGCAGCGGCACGGCCTGACGCTGCATGTTCGCGCCCATGAGGGCGCGGTTCGCGTCGTCGTGCTCGAGGAACGGGATGAGCGAGGTCGCCACCGACACCATCTGGCGCGGCGAGACGTCCATGTAGCCGATCTCGTCGGCGGGGAAGAGGTCGACCTCGCCGCCCTTCTTGCGGGCGAGCACGCGGTCCTCGACGAAGTGGCCGTCGGCCTTCAGCGGCGCGTTGGCCTGGGCGACGATGAAGTCGTCCTCCTCCATCGCCGTGAGGTAGTCGATGCGGTCGGTGACCTTGCCGTTCTCGACCCGGCGGTACGGCGTCTCGATGAAGCCGAACGAGTTGATGCGCGCGAACGACGCGAGCGATCCGATGAGGCCGATGTTCGGGCCTTCCGGGGTCTCGATCGGGCACATGCGGCCGTAGTGCGAGGGGTGGACGTCGCGGACCTCGACGCCCGCGCGGTCGCGCGAGAGGCCGCCGGGGCCGAGCGCCGAGAGGCGGCGCTTGTGCGTGAGGCCGGCCAGCGGGTTGTTCTGGTCCATGAACTGCGACAGCTGCGAGGTGCCGAAGAACTCCTTGATCGCGGCGACGACCGGTCGCACGTTGATCAGGGTCTGCGGCGTGATCGCCTCGATGTCCTGCGTGGTCATGCGCTCGCGGACCACGCGCTCCATGCGCGAGAGGCCGGTGCGGACCTGGTTCTGGATCAGCTCGCCGACGGCGCGGATGCGGCGGTTGCCGAAGTTGTCGATGTCGTCGACGTCGAGGCGGATCTCCACGTCCTTGCCGCCGCGGCGGCCGGGGAGCGTGGGACGGTCCTCGTGCAGGGCGACGAGGTACTTGATCGTGGCGACGATGTCCTGCACCGTCAGCACCGAGTCCGTCAGCGGGGCCTCGAGGCCGAGCTTCTGGTTGATCTTGTACCGGCCGACCTTGGCGAGGTCGTAGCGCTTCGGGTTGAAGTAGAAGTTGTCGAGGAGCGCACGCGCGGCCTCGGCGGCGACCTGCTCGCCCGGACGGAGCTTGCGGTAGATGTCCTTGAGCGCCTCCTCCTTCGTGAGGATGTTGTCCTTCTCGAGGGTCATCGCGATCGACTCGTAGCCGGCGAACTCCTCGAGGATCTCCTCGGAGGTGAGGCCGAGGGCCTTCAGGAAGACGGTGACCGACTGCTTGCGCTTGCGGTCGATGCGCACGCCGACCTGGTCGCGCTTGTCGACCTCGAACTCGAGCCACGCGCCGCGGCTGGGGATGACGCGCGCCGAGTAGATGTCCTTGTCGGAGGTCTTGTCGGGGGTGCGCTCGAAGTAGACGCCGGGCGAACGGACGAGCTGCGAGACGACGACGCGCTCGGTGCCGTTGATGACGAACGTGCCCTTGGGGGTCATGAGCGGGAAGTCGCCCATGAAGACCGTCTGGGTCTTGATCTCACCGGTGAGGTGGTTCATGAACTCCGCGTTGACGTACAGCGGAGCGGAGTAGGTCTTGCCCTTCTCCTTGCACTCGTCGATGGTGTACTTCGGCGGCTCGAGCTCGGGGTTGGTGAACGAGAGCTGCATGGTCTCGCCGAGGTCCTCGATCGGCGAGATCTCCTCGAAGATCTCCTCGAGGCCGGTGGTCTCGGGCAGGTCCTGACGACCCTCCTCGACGGCGGCCTCGACGCGTGCCTTCCACGCGTCGTTGCCGACGAGCCAGTCGAAGCTCTCGGTCTGCAGGGCGAGCAGATCCGGTACGGTGAGGGTGTCGGTGACCTTCGCGAACGAGAGGCGGCTTGCACCGCGTCCGTTCTTGGGGGTGGGCGTGGTCGCATTGCGCGCAGCAGCCAAGGAAATGACCTCCATGGCCCCCTCGGGGGCCGGTTCACTGTCGGTGGTGGTTGGAGTTGACCCCTCAGACGAAGTGCGGATGCCGGGAGGCCCGACACGCAGAAGCCGACCGCAATATGAAGGCATAGTGGGTCTGGGAGCGCAAAGGTCAAGCATAGAACGCCGGACGCGCCATGTCCAGTCGAATCTTGACCTCTCCGGGAATCTCGGGTATAACCCAGCTTCGACCGCGACCGAAGGGCCGGTCGGAGCCCCGATCGACATCTGGCCGGGCCGCCCGGAGACGTGCGACGATGCCCCCGTGGAGCCGGTCATCGAGTTCGAGCCCGACGTGTTCTCGTCGACGGGCTTCACGCTGCTCGTCGACGGCGCCGCGCAGTCCCACGTCGACGCCGGCGACCCGACCCGGCTGTTCTTCGAGTACGTTCGCCGCATCGGGCACGCGGTCGATGCCGTGGCCGATCCCGGTGCGCCGATCCGCGTGCTGCACCTCGGCGGCGGCGCGATGAGCCTCGCGCGGTACGTCGCCGCGACGCGACCCGACTCGGAGCAGGTGGTGGTGGAGGCCGACGCCCGGGTCGTCGGGCTCGTGACCGAGCGGATGCCGCTGCCGGAGCACGCACGGATCGACGTCGACGTCGCCGACGCCCGCGATGCCGTCGTGCGCCTGGCCGCCCGGCCGACGCGCTTCGACCTCGTCATCGTCGACCTCTACACGAAGCTCGACGCACCCGACTTCGTCGACGAGCCCGCGTTCCTCGGCGCCTGCCTCGCGCTGCTCGCACCCGGGGGCGCGCTGGTCGTGAACGTCGCCGACGGGGCGGGCGGGCCGAGGCTCGCGGCGCAGGTCCGGGCGATCGCCCGTGCCGACCCCGATGCCGAGCTCCTGGTCGCCGGGCCGCCGTCGGTGCTGTCGGGCGCCGAGGAGGGCAACGCCGTCATCGTCGCGGGGCCGGCGATCCCCGGCCGGCTCCGCGAACGGCTGCGAGCGGCGGGTCCGTTCCCCGCCGAGGTGCTCGAGGGGGCTCGCCTCGACGCCGTGCTGTGGGGCGCATGCTGAGCCGGCGGCGGTAGCGTGGCATCCGTGCCGGAACTGGAACGACGCCTCGCCGTGAGCGGCCACGTCGCGCGCCTCGAGGAGTCGCGGACGCGGCCCGGCGCCTGGACGCTCTACGTCGACGGCACGCCGCAGTCGCACGTCGACCTCGAGGACCCGGAGTGGCTCGGCTTCGAGTACGTGCGGCGCATCGGCCACGCGGTCGACCTCGTCCGTCCCGCCGGCGAGCCGATCACCGCGGTGCACCTCGGCGGCGGCGCGTTCACCCTGCCGCGCTACGTGATCGCGACCCGCCCCGGGTCGCGCCAGCAGGTCGTCGAGCTCGAGTCCGACCTCGTCGACCTCGTCCGCGGGCAGCTGCCGCTCCCCCGCGGCGCGCAGGTGCGGGTCCGGCACGGCGACGCCCGCGAGGTGGTCGCCAAGCTGCCGCCCGGGCTGACCGGCACCGTCGACCTGGTGGTGGTCGACATCTTCTCCGGCGCCCGGACCCCGGCCCACGTCACGAGCGCCGAGTTCCACGCGCTCATCGCGCCTCGGCTCGCGCCGGGGGGCATCGTGGCCGTGAACGTCGCCGACGGCGCCGGACTCGCGTTCGCTCGGTCGCAGGCCGCGACGCTGGCGCACGTGTACGAGCACGTCGCGATCGCGGCCGACACCGGCATGCTGAAGGGGCGGCGCTTCGGCAACGTCGTGATGTTCGCCTCGCACGATCCCCTCCCGTTCGACGCCATGCCGCGCCGCCTCGCGAGCGATCCGGCGCCCGCCAAGCTCGTCGAGGGCGATGAGCTCGACCGGTTCGTGGCCGGGGCGCCGGTGGCGACGGATGCCACGGCCGTGCCGTCCCCGCCGCCCTCGCGCTCGGTCTTCCTCGCCAAGCGGTAGGCCGCGGCTCAGCGGGCGTGGCGGAACCGGACCTCTTGCCCCGGCCGCGCCTGGGCGAGCAGGCCGAGCGAGGCGGGGTCGACGATCGCGACGACCGGATACCCGCCGGTGACGGGGCGGTCCGCGAGCAGCACGGTCGGGACGCCGGCCCCGGTGACCTGGATGCCGCCGAGCACGGTCGGCTCGCTCGGCAGCTCGGTCGTGACCCGCCGGTCGAGCGGCGGCCCCTCGAGGCGCGCGCCGATCCGGTTCGACGACGGCGACAGCCGCCACCGCGAGTCGTACAGCGCCAGCGCCGCGGCCTCCGTCAGCCAGTCGGCGCGCGGGCCCGGGAGGAGCCCCAGCGTCACGGGCCCGGTCGTCGGCGGGTGCGCCGCGTCGTCGTCGAGCAGGGGCACGGATGCCGCGGGCTCGGCTCCGACCCGCAGCAGCCGCCCGGCCTCGACGGGCTCGGGACCGAGCGCGGCGAGGGTGTCGCGGCTGCGGGAGCCGAGCACGGGCGGCTCGTCGATGCCGCCTCGGACGGCGAGGACGTACCGGAGGCCCCGGATCGCCGGACCCAGCTCGAGCGGGTCGCCGGCGCGCACGCGGTGGGCGCGATACGGCCAGGCGTCGCGACCCGCGATGCGGACCGGACCCCATGCCCCCGCGACCGCGACCCACACGTCGGCGTCGGCGACCGTGCGGAGGCCGCCCAGCACGACCTCGAGGCCGGCGGCGGCGTCGGGATTGCCGACCAGCCGGTTCGCGAGCGCCATCGCCCCGCGGTCGAGCGCGCCGGACGACGACACCCCGAGCCGCGCCAGTCCCGGCCTGCCGAGGTCCTGCACCAGCACCGGGCCGCCGACGGCCTCGACGCGCAGGGCCGTCACGGCGTCACCGCCGTGAAGCGCACGATGCGGCCGGGCGAGAGCAGCGCCGGGGAATCGGCGGCGGGGTCCCACAGCGCCACCTCGGTCCGGCCGATGAGGCGCCAACCGCCGGGGCTCTCCCGCGGGTACGCACCGGAGAACCCCGCGGCGAGGCCGACCGCGCCCGCGGGCACCCGTGTGCGCGCCACGTCGAGGCGCGGCACGTCGAACGGCCACTCGTCGGCGACGAGGTAGGCGAAGCCCGGCGCGAAGCCGATGAACGCGACGCGCCACGACGTGCCCGTGTGCCGGGCCACGAGGTGCTCCGGCGACACGTCGAGCATCGCGGCCGTCGCGGCCAGGTCGTCGCCGCGGTAGTCGACCGGCACGACGACCCGTTCGGCGTCCGGCACGGCGGGCGCGACCGCGGCCGGGGCCGCCGCGGCCGTGCGACGCACCCACGTCGCGGCGGCCTCGAGCGGCAGTCGCGACGGGTCGAGGGCGACGAGCAGGGTCCGGGCGGCGGGGACCAGCTCGATCACGCCGTCGGGCGCGGTCGCGGCGAGTGCATCGTGCAGCGCGATCACGTCGGCCAGCGTCTCCGTCTCGACGAGCAGCGCCCCGTGGCCGGACGGGAGCAGTCGCGCCGGACGGCTCATGCGAAGGGCCGGAGCTCGTGGCCGGCGGCGTCGAGCGCGGCGCGGACCGCGCGCGCCAGCCCGACCGCGCCCGGGGTGTCGCCGTGGAGGCAGAGCGAGTCGGGCCGCAGCTCGACGCGCTCGCCGTCGTGCGCGGCGACCCCGCCGGTCTCGGCCAGCTCGAGCGCACGGTCGACCGCGGCGCCGGCCTCGTGCACCACCGCGCCGGCCTCGGTCCGGGGCACGAGGCGGCCGTCGGCGAGGTAGGCCCGGTCGATGAACGCCTCGCGCGCGTAGCGGAGCCCCGCCTCGCCCGCCGCGCGCTCGAGCTCGCCCGCGGGCGGACCGAGCAGGGCCATCCCCGGGTCGAACGCGGCGATCGCGTCGGCCACCGCGACGGCCGCGGCCCGGTCGGCGTCGAGGCGGTGGTACAGCGCGCCGTGGGCCTTGACGTATCGCACGGCGGCGCCCGCCGCCCCGGCCACCGCCACGAGCGCGCCGAGCTGGTAGACGACCTCCGCCGCGATCTCGTCGGCGGGCACCGCGAGCTCGCGGCGACCGAAGCCGGAGCGGTCGCGGTAGCCCGGATGCGCGCCGAGCGCCACGCCGTGCGCCACCGCGAGCCGCGCGCTCCGGTCCATCGTGCGCGGGTCGCCGGCGTGGAAGCCGCACGCGACGTTGGCACTCGTGACGAGCGGGAACATGGCCTCGTCGTCGCCCATGCGCCAGGAGCCGTATCCCTCGCCGAGATCCGCGTTGAGGTCGATGGACCGCTGCATGCTCCCATTCTGCCGCCGCCTCGCGCAGACTGGTCGGAGGAGGTGGCATGCGGGCACGGGTCCTCGCCGCGGCGGCGTCGGTCGCCCTGCTCGCCGGGTGCGCGACGGGCCAGGGGTCGGGGCCGGTCGTGAACCCGCCGTCCGCCACCGCCGTCCCGATCCCCACCGGCGCACCGGCTTCGCGCCCGCCCGCGGTGGCCCCCGCCGGCAGGCCGGAGGTCATCGCGGAGGGCCTGGACGCGCCGTGGTCGGTGGTGCGCCTGCCCGACGGCGGCGTGCTCGTGAGCGAGCGCGACTCCGGCCGGATCGTCGAGGTGCTCGCCGACGGCCGGCTGCGAACGGCGGGGACGGTGCCGGGCGTCGTCGCCGGCGGCGAGGGCGGGCTCCTCGGACTCGCCCACCTGCCCGGCGACGGCGAGGGCGGCGACGCGCTGTACGCGTACCTCTCGACGGACGACGACAACCGGGTGGTGCGGATGCCGGTCGGCGGCAGCGCCGGCTCCCTCGACCTCGGCGATCCCGAGCCGATCGTCACGGGCATCCCCCGCGGCGGCAACCACAACGGCGGCCGCCTCGCCGTCGGGCCCGACGGGTTCCTCTACATCACCACCGGCGACGCGGGCGACCGCTCGGCCTCGCAGGACCTCGACTCGCTGGGCGGCAAGATCCTCCGCGCGACGCCCGACGGCGAGGTCGCGCCCGGCAACCCGTTCGGCTCCCTCGTGTGGTCGTACGGCCACCGCAACGTGCAGGGCATCGCATGGGATGCCGCGGGCGGCATGTGGGCCGCCGAGTTCGGGCAGAACACCTGGGACGAGCTGAACCGCATCGTCCCCGGCGGCGACTACGGATGGCCGGAGGCGGAGGGCCGCGCCGACGATCCGCGGTTCCTCGACCCGGCGGTGCAATGGCCCACCGGCGAGGCGAGCCCGAGCGGGATCGCCGTCGTCGGCGACACCGTCGTCCTCGCCGCGCTGCGCGGCGAGCGCCTGTGGTGGGCCTCCCCCGCGACCGGCTCGCCGACCGAGGTGGTCGACGCATATGCGGGCGAGTACGGGCGCTTCCGCGACGTCGTCGCCGGACCCGAGGGCGAGGTGTGGGCCCTCACCAACAACACCGACGGCCGCGGCTCGCCGCGGGACGGAGACGATCGCCTGCTGCGCATCCGCGTCGAGGACCAGGGCTGACCGTCCCCCGGACGAGGGGCACCCCGATCGGGTGCGACCGGCCGTTCCCGGGCTAGGGTCGATCGCATGGCGGATCTCGGACGAGTTCGGGTCTGGGCTGAGTCGCTCATCGCCCTGCACCTCGACCCTGCCGTCTGGAGCTTCGGGTTCGACAACGCGAAGAAGCGAGCCGGCCTCTGCAACTACACCGACCGCCGCATCTCGGTCTCCCGGTACCTCGCCGCCCGCTACGACGACGACGAGATCCACCAGATCCTCCTGCACGAGGTGGCGCACGCCATGGCCGGCCCGCGCGCGGGACACGGCCCGAAGTGGGCGCGGATCGCCGCCTCGATCGGGTACGTGGGCCGCCGCACGCACGACGGGGCCGTCGCCCACGAACTCGCGACGTGGGTGGGGCTCTGTCCGCGCGGCCACGAGCACTTCCGCTACCGCCGGCCGACGCGGCCGCTCAGCTGCGGGCTCTGCCGGCGCGGCTTCGACCGGGCCAACCTCATCGTGTGGCGCCGGCGCGAGATCACCGGCTCCATGCGCCGCGCCGCGGCGAGCGCCGCAGCGGAGTGACCGGGCGCGGTCGCGGGCGTCGGCTCGCGCGCTGCATGTCGCGCGCGGCATCCGTCACCGGATCGAGACGCACGTCGTTCGTGCCTGCGGGTACATTGGTGCGGTGCCCGTCTCGACCGTGTCCATCCCCGTCGGCCAGTGGTTCACCGACGACAGCGGGCGGTGGTGGTTCGACTCCGGCTCGTTCGCGCTCGACTTCGCCTACACCGGCGGCCTGCCCGTCGCCGTCTCCCCCGAGCGGCTCCACGCGCCCGACGACCTGTCGGCGTGGATGCGCGAGCGCTTCCCGATGACGGTCGCCTCCGCCCGCTCGCGCGACCTGTTCGACGCCGTCGCGCTCCGCGACGCCATCGCCCGCCTCGCGCTGGCCGCCGGCCGCGGCGAGGAACTGCGGGCCGCCGACGTCGACGTCGTGAACCTCTACGCGGCCACGCCCGACATCCCGCCCACCCTCGACGGCGGGTCGCGCCAGGCGGGCCGCTCGGTCCAGACCGTCGGGCAGGCGCTCTCGACCATCGCGCGCGACGCGGTGGACTGCTTCGGCCCGGCGAACGCCGGCCGGGTGCGGGTCTGCGCGGGCGACTGCGGCATCGTCTACCTCGACACGTCGCGCGCCGCGAGCCGCCGCTGGTGCTCCATGCAGCGCTGCGGCAACCGCGCCAAGGTGCGCGCCCACCGCGCCCGGAAGTCGGGCCGGGCCGAGCTCACCGCGGCCTAGGCCGGCGCGGCGGCGCGGACGACGCGAGGCGTCGCGGCCCCATCGGGAGCGGCGTCGCGTCGCAGCACGGCCGGGTCGGCCCCGCCCGCGATCGCCTCGCGACCGGCCGCCGACGCGGTCGCGAGGTGCGCGACCGCGCGACGCAGTCCCGCGTAGGCGGCCGACGCGACGGCGGCCTCCGGCGAGGTGTGGTCGATGCCGAGGCCGATGAGGGCGTCGACGACCGCGCCCGCCGCGAGCACGTCGTCCGCCGGGAACCCGCCGTCGGCACGGCCCGCGGCGATGACGGCCAGGTAGGCGCGACGGCCCAGGCGCTCCTGCTCGGCGAGGATCCAGGCGGCGACCGCGGCGGCGTCGCGAAGGCCCGCGACGAGGACGGCGGCGTCCGCGGGCGCGGCCTCGAGCACTGCCGGCGGGACCGGCGACCCGGACGGGGACGGCCCGGCGGCATCCGTCGTCTGGTCCACCCACACGACGACCTGCGCGTCGCCGGCGATGCGTCGGACGCCGTCGAGGCCCTGGTCGAACCGCACCTGGTACGTCGCCTGCGCCGCGGTCTCCGCCGCGGCCCGGATGGTCTCGCTCACCGCGTCAGGCTACGCGAACGCCGCGCTCGTAGGGTGGGTGCATGACCTCGAATGTCGACGAACGGCCCGTGACGATCATCACCGGCGGGGGCCGGGGCATCGGCGCCGCGATCGCCGAGCGGCTCGCCGGGGACGGGCACGACCTGGTGCTGACCTACCGCGCACGGCGCGACGACGTCGAGCGGGTGGCCGACGGATGCCGCGCCGCGGGAGCCCGCGTCGAGGTGCTGCAGCTCGACCAGGCCGACCTCGACGCGTGCGCCGAGGTGGTCGCCGAGGCGGTGCGCCGCTTCGGGCGGGTCACCGGGCTCGTGAACAACGCCGGCATCACGGGCCGGATCGGGCCGTTCCTCGAGATGCCGATGGAGGAGGCCGACCTGGTGTTCCGCGTGAACGTGCTGGCGCCGATGGCCCTGTGCCGGGCCGCGATCGCGCACATGTCGACCGACCTCGGCGGGACGGGCGGGGCCGTCGTCAACGTCTCGTCGGGCGCGGCCACCCACGGGGCGCCCGACACGTACATCCACTACGCGGCGAGCAAGGCGGCGCTCAACGCGATGACGCTGGGGCTCGCGAAGGAGTTCGCGCGGGCCGGCGTGCGCGTGAACACCGTCTCGCCCGGCACGACGCGCACCGAGATCCACGCCGCGGCCGGCCGGCCCGACGCGCCCGAGGAGCGCGCGGCCGGCATCCCGATGGGCCGGGCCGGGGAGCCGCACGAGGTTGCCGGCGCGGTCGCGTACCTGCTCTCCACCGACGCGTCGTACGTCACCGGCGCCGACATCCGCGTCTCGGGCGGCAAGTAGGCGCGCGCCGCGAGCGGCGTCAGCGATGGAGCGCCGCGTAGTGCGCGAGCGCCTCGGCGTCGCCGGCGCGCGCGGCCGCGCGGCGGGCCGCGTCGAGCGCGGCGACCGGATCGGCGTCGCGGCGGGCGATGCCCAGCTGCCGCTCGGCCTCGGCCAGGCGCGTGCGGGCGTCGGCGCCCGCGAACGCCCGCGCGCGCTCCATCGCCGCCCGGGCGACGGCGATCTGGCTCTCCGCGATCGCGAGCGCGCCGGGCAGGGCGCCGCGGGCGCCCTCCAGCCGGTCCTCGGCCCGGCGCGCCTCGGATCGCGCGACCTCGAGCCGGTCGCGCGCCGCGCGCAGCCGGTCGCGCTCGGCGAAGGGGTCCCCCGCCCGCGCGTCGCGCCCGACGAGCAGCGGCGAGAGCTCGCCGATCACGGCGGCGAGCGCGGCCGCGGCATCCGGATCGGTGACCGCATCGCGTTCGCGGCGCGCGGCGAGGAGGTCGGCATCCAGCGCCGCGGCCGCCGAGGACGCCTCGCGCGCCGCTGAGTCCAGGTCGGGCTCGGCCCGCTCGATCGCGGTGAGCTCGACGTCGACGAGGTCGAGCAGGTGCGCGGCGCGCCCGATCGCCGCGGCGGCCGGGCGGCCGGGGGCGGCGAGGTCCGCCTCGGCGTCGTCCAGCGCGGCGGCGGCCGCGGCGAGCCCGCGGTCGGCCCGCGTCGCGGCGCCCTGGGCGCTCGCGAGCGCCGCCGCGTCGAATCGCGTGCCGAGCCGCTCGAGCGCGGTCGCGGCATCCGATCGCCGCGCGCGCAGGCGGTGCAGTCGCTCGCGCACGGCTGGCGCGTCGGCGACGGCGCCGCGCTCGGCGGCACGACGGCCCGCGAGCGCGGCATCCACCCCGCCGAGCGCTCGATCGATCGAATCGCACAGCGACCCGATCCGGGTGCTCCAGGAGCGGCGCTGCGCCGCCGAATCGACGTTCTCGTCGTCGAGCCGCTGCTGCAGCAGGAAGGCCTCGCGCAGCCAGGCCCGCGCGCGTTCGACCGTCTCCTCGAGCTCCCTGGCGGTCTCGGCCCCGAACTGGGCCTCGGCGAACCGGACCTCCTGCTCGGCGTCGCGAACCGCCTCGTCGGCGCGCACGAGCCGCGACTTCGCCCGCGTCTCGAGCTCGCGGGACGCGGTCCGATCCGCCGTCTCGCGACGTGCCCCGGCGCGGCGGAGCGCGACGACGCCCGCCGCGAGCGCCAGCGCGGCGGCGCCGAACACCACCAGCGACGGGATCGCCCACTCGAGACCGCCCATGCGGCGAGTCTAGGCACCCCGGGATGCCAGCGGGCGGGAGACCGCAGGGAGCCCGCCGAGCGACGGCCGGGAATCCGGCGAGGACGCTTGGCCACGGCATCCGGCGCCCCTAGCCTCGTCGCATGCGCGTGCTGCTGAAGCTGACCCTCGACTGCGACGCCGATGCCGCCTGGCGCGCGATCCGCAGCCCGGCCGTGCTGCGCGAGGTCGTCGCCCCGTGGCTCGACTTCGAGTCGCTCGAGGGCGAGGGCTTCCCGACCACCTGGCCCGAGGGACCGCACCGGCTGCGCGCGCTCGCCTTCGGGATCGCGCCGACGGGCGAGGAGATCATCGACGTGTCGTATCCCGGCGCGCTTCCCCCCGGGGTGCGGATGCTGCGCGACGGCGGCGGCGCCGTGTCCGGGCCGCTCGCGGCGTTCCGGCACTGGGACCACCGGATGGCGATCTCGCCGCTGCCCGACGGCCGCACCCTCTACCGCGACCAGCTGCGCGCGAGCGCCGGCGCGCTCGAGCCCCTGCTCTGGTACCCGACGTGGGCGTTCTGGCAGTATCGCGGCATGCGGCTGCGTCAGCTGGCGAGGACCTGGGCGTACGACCCCCCGGGCTCGGCCGACGCCGAGCGGGCGGCATCCGTCGCCCGTCCGGGGAGCACCGCATGACCGCGAGCCTCGGCGCGCTGCAGCTCGCGGACTGGCGCCGACGGGTGTTCGGCCTCTACGCGGGCGTCCGCCACCTCAGCGCCCACGACCCGGCGCAGGGTCACGAGCTGTGGCGGTCGGGCCGCGACGAGCTGTTCGCCGGGCACCCGCAGTCGCCGCTCCTGCCCGACGACCGCGCGCGCTTCACGGGCCTCACCGTGTCGCGCTACGACCCCGACTGGCGGTTCGAACTCGAGGTGCGGCGGCCCGACGAGCCCGAGCGGATGGTGGTCGACAGCTCCACCGACGGCTCGATCCCGTTCTCGCTGGTCGGCACGGTGCGCATCCCCTACCTCGGCACGCTCGACGTCTGGCGGCTCGCCGTCTACGGCGGCGGCCTGTTCCTGCCCGTGAAGGACGGCCTCGCGGGCGAACCGGGCGGCACCTACGGCGGGGGGCGCTACCTGCTCGACACCGTCAAGGGCGCCGACCTCGGCTCCGGCGCCGACGACGACTCGCTCGTCGTCGACTTCAACTTCGCCTACAACCCGTCGTGCGCGTACGACCCGTCGTGGTCGTGCCCGCTCGCGCCGCCCGGGAACACGGTGCGCGACGAGATCCCCGTGGGCGAGCGGATGCCGCGCTGAGGGCGCGCACAGGGTCGGGCCCGCGGCATCCGCTATGGTGGTCGTCGGCGTGCGCGACGGACGCGCCGCCTGCGTCGTAGACACGCTCCCGGGCCCAGGGCCCGATGACTTCATACGGCGAACGGATTCGCCGACCGGCGTCTTCGCCACTTCCCACCGCCGGGCCCACCCGCCGCGTTCCGCGGCGCGCCCGGCCGTGCCATCCCGAACGGACCCCCCTTGACGGACCTCACCTTCGGCGCGCTCGGCGTGCCCGCCCCCCTCGTCGCGGCCCTCGCCGCCGACGGCAAGACCACCCCCTTCCCCATCCAGGCCGACACGCTGCCCGACACGCTCGCCGGCCGCGACGTGCTCGGCCGCGGCAAGACCGGCTCGGGCAAGACGATCGCCTTCGCCCTCCCGATGGTCGCGCGCCTCGGCACCTCGCTCGCCGGCGGTTCGCGCCGTGCCGGGCGCCCGCTCGGCCTCGTGCTCGCGCCGACCCGCGAGCTCGCGACGCAGATCACCCAGACGTTCGAGCCGCTCGCGGCCGCGTACGGCCTGAAGGTCACCACGATCTTCGGCGGCATCAACCAGAAGCGGCAGGTCGACGCGCTCCGCGCCGGCGTCGACGTCGTCGTCGCCACGCCCGGCCGCCTCGAGGACCTCATGAAGCAGGGCTTCCTCTCGCTCGACGCGATCGAGATCACCGTGCTCGACGAGGCCGACCACATGGCCGACCTCGGCTTCCTCCCGGTCGTGACGCGCATCCTCGACAAGACCCCCCGCGGCGGGCAGCGCCTGCTGTTCTCGGCGACGCTCGACAACGGCGTCGACAAGCTGGTCAAGCGCTACCTGCAGAACGAGGTGCTGCACTCGGTCGACGAGGCCAACTCGCCCGTCGCGGCGATGACCCACCACGTGTTCGAGATCGACGACGTCGACGCGAAGAACGCGCTCGTGAAGACGCTCGCGTCGGGCACCGGCCGTCGCATCCTCTTCATGCGCACCAAGCACCACGCGAAGAAGCTCGCGAAGAAGCTCACCGAGCAGGGCATCCCCGCGGTCGACCTGCACGGCAACCTGTCGCAGCCGCAGCGCGACCGCAACCTCGCCGCCTTCGGCGACGGCTCGGTCAAGGTCATGGTGGCCACGGATGTCGCCGCGCGCGGCGTGCACGTCGACAACGTCGAGCTCGTCATCCACGTCGACCCGCCCATGGAGCACAAGGCGTACCTGCACCGCTCGGGCCGCACCGCGCGCGCCGGCAGCGAGGGCGACGTCGTCACGATCTGCCTCCCCGGGCAGAAGCAGGACCTCAAGACGCTGCTCCGCAAGGCCGACATCCGCGTCGCGCCGCAGCAGGTGACCGCCGACTCGCCCGCCGTGGCGGAGCTCGTCGGCGAGGTCGCGCCGTACGTCAAGCCCGCCCCCCGGGAGGCGAAGCCGACCCAGGGCGGCGGTCGCTCGCAGGGCGCGAACGCGCAGCGCAAGCGCGCCGCACGGGCCGGCGAGCCCCAGCCGGCCGGCCAGGGACGCCGCAGCCGCGGCCGCGGTCGCGGCGGGCAGCCGGACGTCGCGCCGGCCGCGCCGCGCCGGGATCGCTCCGGGCGGCCCGCCGAGTCGAAGTCGCACGCGCCGAACCCGGCCGGCGGGCAGGGCCGTGCCGCGCAGTCGTCGAGCGCGCCCCGCGCCGGATCGGCGCGCTCCGGTCAGAAGGCGCCGCTGCGCGTGGGCAGCCTGGTCTCGCCCAACCGAGGCACCCGCACGAACCGCCGCGCACAGGGCTGAGTCCGCGTCCGCGCCGTCGACGGCCCCGCACCCCGACCTGGGTGCGGGGCCGTTCCGCATCCGGCGGGCGGCATCCGGCGGCGCCCGGCGGCGGCATCCGCCGATTTCGCCGGTGACGGGGGCCCGGGTTAGCCTGACACGCATGAGCACCGAGGTCGTTGCCGAAGTCGTCATCCGTCCCGTCCGCGACTCCGACGCGGAGGCGTTGGGGCGCGTGCACGCGCAGTGCTGGCACGAGGACTACGACAGCCTCGTCGACGCCGCCACCCTCGCGAACCTCTCCCCCCGCCGCATGGCCGAGCTGTGGACCCACTGGATGGGCCAGGGCGAGGAGTTCACGCACGTCGCCGCGCTGGTCGACGGCGAGATCGTCGGCTTCGCCGGTGCCGGTCCGGCGCGCGACGCCGACGCGCCGCGCGAGCGCGAGCTGTTCTTCATCCACCTCCTCGACGCGCACCACGGCAAGGGCATCGGGCAGAAGCTCTTCGATGCCACGGTGGGCGACGCGTCGGTGTACCTCTGGGTGCCCTCGGCGAACGAGCACGCGGTCGCGTTCTACGAGCGCAACGGGTTCACGGCCGACGGCGGCGCGCACGACGAGCCGTTCCTCGGCGAGACCATCCACGAGGTGCGGATGGTGCGCTAGGCGCGCATCCGCGGCATCCGTCGACGGACGGGCCGACCTCAGGGCAGGGCGCCGACCGACGCGAGGGCGCGTCGGAGCAGCACGCCGCGTCCGCCCTCCATCTCGGCGCCGAACGCCTCCCCCGCCGCCTCCTGCGGGGTCACCCAGGTGACCTCGAGCGCGTCCTGGCGCGGCTCGCACGTGCCCGTGACGGGCACGACGAACGCGAGCGACACGGCGTGCTGCCGCTCGTCGGTGAACGGCGAGATACCCGGCAGCGGGAAGTACTCGGCCACGGCCGCGGGCACCGGGCTCGCCGGCAGCAGCGGGAACGCCATCGGCCCGAGGTCCTTCTCGAGGTGGCGGAACAGCGCGTCGCGGATGGTCTCGCCGTACATCACCCGCCCCGACACCAGCGTGCGGGTCATCTCGCCGACCGCGTTGGCGCGCAGGAGCACGCCGACCTCGGTGACCTGCCCGACGCCGTCGACCCGCACGGGCACCGCCTCGACGTACAGCAACGGCAGGCGCCCGCGCACCTCCGCGAGCTCGATGTCGCTCAGCCAGCCCGGGTTCGCGGGCGGCTGCACGACGGGCTCGTCGCCGGGATTCCAGTCCGGGTCGGGTGTGCGCACGGCCATGCCTCGATTCTGCCCCACGACTCCCCCGCCCGCTCGGAACCGCGACCCGACGCGCGGCCGGGGTACGATGCCCCGATGCGGATCGACGACGACGCGGTGCTCTGGTCGGCATCGCCGGCCGACCGGGCCGGGCGCCCCCTGCTCGTGCTGCTGCACGGCTACAACTCGCACGAGGGCGACCTGTTCGGGCTGAGCCCCTACCTGCCGCTCCAGCCGGCGATCGCGTCGCTGCGCGCCCCGATCTCCACCGGCTACGGGCACGCCTGGTTCCCGCTGCTCGCCCAGGGCGAGGAGTTCGCCATGACGGGCGCCGACGAGGCGACCACGGCCGTCATCGACTGGCTCGATCGCGTCGCGCCGGGCGCGGCATCCGTGGGGCTGCTGGGCTTCTCGCAGGGCGGGGCGATGGCGCTCGAACTGCTGCGGCGCGATCCCGACCGGTTCGCGTTCGCGGTCAGCCTCGCCGGGTTCTCGCTGCCCGGCGAACGCGAGAGCGACGAGCGGATGTCGCAGCTCGCCCGTCCGGTGTTCTGGGGCCGGGGCACGGAGGACGAGGTCATCCCCGCCGCATCCGTCGCCCGCACGCAGGAATGGCTGCCGGCGCACGCCGACCTCGACCAGCGGGTGTACGAGGGACTGGGGCACTCGGTGTCAGAGCGGGAACTCGGCGACGTGACCGCGTTCCTCGCCGCGCGGTACGCGGCCTGACGCGGGCTAGACCCCCGCGCCGCCTCCGCCGCCGCCGCCGGCCTCGCGGCGTGCGGCGTCGCGCTCGGCGATGCGGCGCTTCTCGGCCCGGACTCCGGCCTGGCGCGCGCGCTCCTCGACGAGCCACGCGGGCGGCGACTCGAGCAGGGCCTTGATCTCGGCCGTCGTCAGGGGCTGGTCGACGCCGGCGCGCGCGAGACCCGAGTTCGACACGCCCAGCTTGGCCGCGACGACGCTGCGCGGGTGCGGGCCCTCGCGGCGCAGCGTCGCCAGCCACTCGGGCGGGTCGGACTGCAGCGCCGCGAGCTCGTCGCGGGTGATCGCGCCGGAGCGGAACTCCTCGGGCGCGGCGTCGAGCAGGATGCCGAGCTTCTTCGCCGCCGTCTCGGGCTTCATCGACTGGGAGGGGCGGGGCTTCGACTCGTTCACGACTCCACGGTAGTCGGCTTCGTCACGCGCCGCAGGCGCCGACTACCCTGAGAGGGCCGCTCGGCGCGGCGGAAGGGGGCTGACGTGTCGCTGCGGCTCGACTACGTCGCGGGCGTGAGTCCCGCGAAGTGGCTGCGCGCGTGGGCCGAGCGCCGACCCGACCTGCCGCTCGAGGCCGAGCGCGTCGACGAGGCGGCCCAGCTCGACGGGCTGCGCTCCGGCGACGTCGACCTCGCCTTCGTCCGCCTGCCGATCGACGAGTCCGGGCTGCACCGCATCCTGCTGTGGGAGGAGGTCGCCGTCGCAGCGCTCCCCAAGGAGCATCCGCTCGCCGAGGCCGACGCCCTCGAGCTCGCCGACCTGGCCGGCGAGACGCGCGCCCCCGAGCAGGCCGATGCGGCGATGACCCTCGAACTCGTGGCCGCCGGCACCGGGTACGCGATCGTGCCGCACGGCGTCGCCCGCCTCCACCACCGCCGCGACGTCGTCGCGATCCCGCTGACCGACGCCGAGCCGACGCGCATCGCACTGGTGTGGCGGGTCGAACGCGACGACGACGACATCCAGGAGTTCGTCGGCGTGGTCCGCGGCCGCACGACGCGCAGCTCCCGCGGCGCGGACGAACCCGCCGCGGCGGAACCGGCGGGGGCCGGGAAGGGCGCCTCGGCGGCGCGCGGAGCCGCACGGACCAAGGGCGGCCGCGCGGGCGCGGGCCGCACGGGCGGGGCTCCGCGCCGCGGGGGCCGTCCGGACCGCCGCGGAGGCCGACGGCGGTGAGCCCGAGGTTCCTGTTCGTGTCGGTGCGGCCCGAGATCGAGGCCGTCGGGCCCGAGTACGAGTCCGTCCGCCGGTCGACCGGCCTCGACGCGAGCCGCCTCGAGCACCACCGACTCGACGTCGAGTCGTTCGGCGGCGTGACGCCCCTGGGGTTCGCCGGGGTGATCGTGGGCGGCAGCCCGTACAACGTCATCACCCCGGAGGCGCACAAGCACCCGGTGCAGCGCCGCGTCGAGGACGACCTGGCGCGCCTGGCCGAGCAGGCGCTCGAGGCGGATCACCCGGTGCTCTTCACCTGCTACGGCATCGGCGTGCTGACCCGCGTGCTCGGCGGCGACGTGGGCACGCTCCACGGCGAGCCCGCCTCGGCCGTGGAGATCTCGCTCACCGACGCCGGCCGGACCGACCCGCTGCTCGGCGCCCTGCCCGACCGGTTCCAGGCCCTCGTCGGGCACAAGGAGGCGACGGGGCGCCTGCCCTCGGAGGCGGTGCACCTCGCCGGGTCGACGGGCTGCCCCGTGCAGGTCTACCGCGTCGGGCGGAACGTCTACGCGACGCAGTTCCACCCGGAGGTCACGACCGAGGACTTCATCGCCCGCGCCCGGGTGTACCGCCACCACGGCTACTTCCCGGCGCGGGAGCTGCGCGCGGTGAGCGAACGGCTCGCCGCGGCATCCGTCACCGAACCGCAGCGGATGCTCCGCCGGTTCGTCGAGCTCGCGGGCGGCTGAGCCGAGGCCCCCGCCGGACGTGCCGAGGGCCCGGCCCGACTCGCGTCGGACCGGGCCCTCGGGACCGCGTGACTGGGATCAGGCGGTGCGCTTCCGGTTCACGATGAGACCGTAGATGAGCAGCACGATGATCGCGCCGCCGATCGCGAGCAGCCACGTGCTCAGGTCCCAGAACTCCTCGAGTCCGACACCGAACAGGACGCTGCCGAGCCATCCACCCAGCAGGGCGCCGACGACGCCCAGCAGCAGGGTGATGAGCCATCCGCCGCCCTGCTTGCCCGGGAGGATGAGCTTGGCGATCGCCCCGGCGATGAGGCCGAGGAGGAGGAAAGCGAGGAAACTCATTGATGCTCCTTCTCTTGAGTGGACACTACTGTGCTCCTGAGAGACCCCTGTGTGCAAGTGGTTGCGCTCGCGTGTCCCGCTACGCTATTCAGGCTCAGTGACGCGGGATCGGGCCTCCTGGGTGCTCCACGTCGACCTCGACCAGTTCATCGCCGCGGTCGAGGTGCTGAGGCGTCCCGACCTCTCGGGCCGGCCCGTCATCGTCGGCGGGCGCGGCGACCCGACCGAGCGCGCGGTCGTCTCCACGGCGTCGTACGAGGCGCGGGAGTTCGGCGTCGGCTCGGGGATGCCGCTGCGCATCGCCGCTCGGAAGGCGCCGGACGCCGTGATCCTGCCGGTCGACGCGCCGGCCTACCGCGCCGTCTCCCAGGAGGTCATGGCGACGCTCGCGGCCCATCCGGGGACGACGGTGCAGGTGCTCGGCTGGGACGAGGCGTTCGTCGGCGTCGAGACCGACGACCCCGAGTCGGTCGCCCGCGACCTGCAGCGCGCCGTGCTGGAGCGGACGCGCCTGCACTGCAGCGTCGGGATCGGCGACACGCTCGTGCGCGCGAAGGTCGCCACCGGCTTCGGCAAGCCCGCCGGGGTCTTCCGCCTCACCGCGGGCAACTGGCTCGAGGTGATGGGCGACCGGCCCGTGATCGACCTCTGGGGCGTGGGGAGCCGCGTGTCCCGGCGGCTCGCCGGGCTCGGCATCGAGACGGTCGCGCAGCTCGCCGCGGCCGACGTCGACGCGCTGGCCGGCGAGTTCGGCCCGCGGATGGGGCCGTGGTACCGGCAGCTCGGGCGCGGTGAGGGTACGCGCGTGGTCGATGACGCGCCCCGGGTCGCGCGAGGGCACGGCCGCGAGACGACCTTCCAGCACGACCTGACCGAGCCGGCCGAGGTCGAGGCGGCGCTCCGCGAGCTCGCGGCGCACGTGCTCGACGACATCGCGGCCGAGGGTCGCCCTGTGATCGCACTCGGCCTCAAGGTGCGGTACGCGCCCTTCGTCACGAAGACGTTCCGGCGGAGGACCGCGGAGAGCTCCGACCGCGCCGAACTCACCGAGCGGATGCTGGAGCTGGCCCACGATCGGATCGAGCCCGGTCGCGCCATCCGCCTGCTCGGCCTGCGCGCCGAGATGCCGATGCCGGATGCGGCGCGCCGGCCGCGCACCCCGGCCCGCGACGCCTGGTGACTGCGGCCCGCTCCCGGGGCAGCGCGACCGTTCGCCTCCGCGACGGGATGCCCGCGGGACGTTCGCCTCGGACCGCGACGGGCGGGGCGATGAGGCTGGAGGGAGAGGACGGGGGACGCGATGCACGAGACGACCGTGGTCGGGTGGGACGGCAGCGACACCGCCGAGACGGCGCTCGCCTGGGCGGTGGCACGGGCGAGGATGCAGCGGGAGGGCGCGCGGCGGTTGCGGATCGTCCGCGCGGTCGACGACACCGGCATCGCGGGTGACGACGAGGAGACGCGCGACCGGCTCGCGGCCGCCGAAGCCGCCGTCGCCGAGCGGGCGGAGCGGCTCCGGAACGACCATCCCGCCCTGGAGGTCGAGGCGGCCGCCGTGCTCGGCGAGCCGGGCGACGTGCTCGCCGACCGCACCGGCGATGACACGCTCGTCGTGGTCGGCGCCGAGAACGGCCGCACCGACGAGTACTGGCACAGCTCGCGACTCGGCCCGCGCCTCGCCGGCGCGGCGGCCGGACCGGTCGCGGTGATCCCGGTCGGCGACGTGCTCGACCGCGCGGACGTCATGGTCGCGGTCGATCACGGGCCGGCGGCCGAGCGCCTCTGCCGCATGGCCGCCGACTACGCCGCCGCGCGCGGCGAGGCCCTGCACGCGGTGCACGTCGGCGTCCGTTCCCACGAGGTCGCCGCCGACGCGGAGATCCTCGCGGCCGCGCTCGATCCGGCGCTCGCCGGGCACCCGGACCTGCCGGTCGAGCGGCACGTCGACTCCGGATCGACCGCGCCGGCACTGCTGCGGCGCGCGAAGGGCTTCGCGACGGTCTTCGTGGGATCCCGGCAGGTCGGGGCGGTGCGGCGGATGTTCCTCGGCTCGGTGAGCCACGCGATGGTCACGAACGCGCGCTGCCCGACGGTGGTCGTCCCGCCGCCGCGCGGACTCCACTCCGAGCCCGACCGGCCCGGGGCGCCGTGAGACGACTGAAGCCCCTCCGCGAGGAGGGGCTTCAGCGATGGCGGTACCGGTGGGATTTGAACCCACGGTGGGCTTTCACCCACACAACTTTTCGAGAGTTGCACCTTAGGCCGCTCGGACACGGTACCGGGATCGATGATAGCCGGATCGCCCGCGCGCTCCAAAACGAGGCCGTCGGACGGTCGAGCGGATGCCGCTACGCCGCGATCTGCGCGGCGACGACCGTGGCGTCCTCGCCGACGCCCAGCAGCAACGGCGACTTCCGGCTGCGCATCCACGGCACTCCGGCGAAGTACAGTCCGGGCACGACGGTGCTCGCGCCGTCGACCTGGAACGGCAGGCCGAACTCGTCGACCACCCCGGGGATCGTGATCCAGCCGTAGTCGGGACGGAAGCCGCACGCGACCACCACGGCGGAGAGGTCGCCGAGGCGGGGCGCCGGGGCGGCGCGGACCTCGCCCTCCGGCATCGACGGGATCTCCGGCCGCGGCATCCCGAGGCGATCGGCGGTGCTCGCGATGAGGTCGCAGATCACGCTCCAGCCCTCGTCGCCCGACCGCACCGAGTCGGCGAGGTCGTCGGCCACGACGAGCCGGTCGCCGTCGACGCCCGTGACATGCCCCACCAGCTCGGCGCCCGAGGCCGCGAGGGTGCGCAGGTTGAGGTCGTGGCCGCCGCCGCGGCCGGTCACGAGCGGATTCGGCGACAGGCGTGCGGCCGACGTCGGCAGGTCGCTCACGGTCTGCTCGAAGAAGGCGGCGTCGATGAGCCAGTCGATCCCGTCGCGTCCGCCCAGTCGTCGCGGCATCGCCGGCGCGCGGCCCGCCGAGAGCACCACGTCGCGCCCGGCGAGGAGCAGTTCCTCGGTGAGCTGCCCTGCCGTCTGGCCGCCGCCGATGACGAGGACCCGCCCCTCCGGCACCGACTCGGGCGATCGGTACGACTTGGATCCGATCACCGGAAGCCCCGGCGGGAACGCCTCGAGCACGGCGGGCCACCGTTCGCGCTGGTAGGCACCCGAACAGGCGACGACGCGTCGTGCTCGGATCGGCCCGCCGTCGGTCGCGGCGAGGAAGCCCGAGTCGGTGGGCTGCAGCCCGTCGACTCCGGCGTGCTCCAGGATCGGCGCGCCGAAGCTGCCGGCGTAGTGCCGGAGGTGCTGGATGATCCCCTGCCGGGTCAGGTAGCCGCCCGGATCATCGCCGTCGTACTCGCCGCCGGGGAGGCGGATCGTGTGGTTCGGCGTGACCAGCGTGAAGCTGTCCCAGCGGACGTACCAGGCGGCGCCCGCGCGCTCCCGGTCGACGACGACGTGGTCGACGCCGGCACGGGTGAGCTCGTGACTGACCGCGAGACCGGCCTGCCCGGCCCCGACGACGAGGACGTCGGTGTCCGCCAGCATGGCGCCAGCGTATGCCCGTTCCCGACGGCGCGGAAGGCCGTTCGACCCCCGTGCCACTCGGCTGACGTTCAGCGACCGTCCAGCGGGCACCCCTAGCTTCGCGTCATGGCACCCGAACGCCCCGTCGCGGCATCCGTCGCCTCGGCCCTGCTCACCCTGGCCGTCCTCGCCGCCGTCGCCTTCGCGGCCCGAGCCGCCTGGCGGTGGTTCATGGCCCGGGTGACCCGCAACAGCCTGATCCTCAACGAGACCCTGCCCGTGCACTCGAAGTGGTGGCGCGACCACGCGAAGGTGCGCGGCGAGGTGCTGTACGTCGCCATGGGCGACAGCGCCGCGCAGGGCATCGGCGCGAGCCGGCCCGACCACAGCTACGTCGGCCTCCTCGCCCGGCTGATGCGGGACACGACGGGTCGCACGGTGCGGGTCGTGAACCTCAGCGTGTCCGGCGCGACGACCGGGCTGGCGGTGCAGGACCAGCTGCCGAAGCTCGCCAAGTACCGACCCGACGTGCTCACCGTCTCGATCGGGGCGAACGACATCGCCAAGTGGGACGAGGACGGCTTCGAGCGGAACCTCGTCGCGATCCTCGACGCGCTGCCCCCGCACGCGCTCGTCGCCGACCTGCCGTTCTTCTACTTCCCGCACAACGAGGCGCGGGTCGCCGTCGCGAACGACATCCTCCGCCGTCTGGTCGCCGAGCGCGGGCTGACGCTCGTGCGACTGCACCGCGAGACCCGGCTGCGCGGATTCCGCCGCATCTTCACGCATTTCGCGAACGACTGGTTCCACCCGAACGACCACGGGTACCAGGTGTGGGCCGACGCGTTCCGGCCCGCGGTGCTCGCCGCGCTGGCCGAGCGGTTCCCCGCGGAGGCGGGCGGGGCGTCGGATGCCGCGGAGGGCCTCCCCGCCGATGTCGTCGGCCCCTCCTAGGCTCGGAGCATGCCGAAGCCCACGACCGCGTTCCGTTGCACCGAATGCGGCTGGAGCACCGTGAAGTGGGTCGGTCGCTGCGCCGAGTGCCAGCAGTGGGGCACCGTCGTCGAGGCGGGCACCGAGACCGGCATCACGCGCAGCCTGCAGCCCGTCGCGCCGTCGCAGGCCCGAGCGGCTCGCCCGATCCGCGAGGTGGAGGCCGAGCACACCGCGCACCGGCCCAGCGGCATCGGCGAGTTCGACCGGGTGCTCGGCGGCGGCATCGTCGCCGGCGCCGCGATCCTGCTCTCGGGCGAGCCGGGCGTCGGCAAGTCGACGCTGCTGCTCGAGGTGGCGGCACGCGTGGCCGGCACGGGGCGGCGGGTGCTGTACGTGAGCGCGGAGGAGTCGACCGCGCAGGTCCGGCTCCGCGCGGGTCGCACGGGTGCGCTGCACGACGAGCTGTACCTCGCCGCCGAGACCGACCTCGCGACGATCCTCGGCCAGGTCGACGAGGTGCGCCCCGACCTGCTCATCGTCGACTCGGTGCAGACCGTGTCGAGCTCCCTCTCCGACGGACTGCCCGGCCAGCCGAGCCAGGTGCGGGAGGTCGCGTCCACGCTCATCCGCGTCGCGAAGGAGCGCCAGCTGCCCGTGCTGATCGTGGGGCACGTGACGAAGGACGGCACGATCGCCGGCCCTCGCCTGCTCGAGCACCTCGTCGACGTGGTGTGCCAGTTCGAAGGCGACCGCCAGACCGCCCTGCGATTCGTCCGGGCGCTGAAGAACCGGTTCGGCCCGACCGACGAGGTCGGCTGCTTCGAGATGACCGGCGACGGCATCGCCGAGGTGCCCGACCCGTCGGCGCTGTTCCTCAGCCGCACCCGCAATCCGGTCAGCGGAACGTGCGTGACCGTCGCGCTCGAGGGCCGTCGCGCCCTTCCCGTCGAGGTCCAGGCGCTCGTCGTCGGCACCAAGGCCCCGCAGCCGCGCCGGGTGGTCAACGGGGTCGACCCGTCCCGCGTGGCGATGATCATCGCCGTTCTGGAGCGCCGTGCCGGGCTCCGGCAGCTCGGCGAGCACGACGTCTACGTCTCGACGGTGGGCGGCGTGCGGCTCGTCGAGCCGGCGGCAGACCTCGCGATCGCCGTGGCGATCGCGAGCGCGATGCGCGACCGCGCCGTCCCCCACGACCTGGCCGCGGTCGGCGAGATCAGCCTCGCCGGCGAGGTCCGCCCGGTGGCGTCCGCGAAGCAGCGCGGCTCCGAGGCGCGCCGGCTCGGCTACCGCGCGATCCTCGACGACGAGCTGGGCAGCGTCCGCGCGGCGGTCGAGCGGGCGATGATGGCCTCGAGCGGGTCGCGCGAACGAGAGCTCGACGCCGCGTTCTAGCCGTCGGCCCGCCTATGCCTCGAGTGCCTCGAGCAGGTCGCGGGGCGACGCCTGCATCGGGTGCGGGCCGGCGATGTCGAGGAACACCGTGGTGATCGTCGACTCGTACCGCTTCAGGAAGGTCCGCAGCCAGGCGGGGCTCTGCAGGCCGACCGCCGGCGGCAGGTTCGGCGGCTTGTTCGCGGCGTCGCTGAACAGCAGCAGCGCCACCTCGCCGGACTTGGCGTCCCGGTAGGTCCACACCTCGCCGCCGTCGAGCGGCTTGTCACGCGGCCCGGGCTTGATGAGCGGCACCACGGTGTTGCCGTGTCGCAGCGCGAGGGCGACCGCCGCCATGTCCTGCCGCTCCAGCGCCTCGGCGAGGGCCTGGGAACGGAACTCCACGGGCTCGCCGCCCTTCGAACGCTTCGCACCGGCCATCCGACCAGCCTACCGACCATGCCGGACGCAGTACGCCCCGAGGTCAGTAGAGCAGGAACTGCTTGGTCGTCTCCGACTCGAAGCCATCGACGGCGACGCTCAGGTGATACGACGCGCCGGCACCCGGCACCACGCTGCGCTCGCCCTCGCAGGTGTCGGCGCTGGACCGGGTGCGGTCCCACACGATCGGCTCGCTCGAGGAGACGACCTGGCCCGGCTCGAGCGTCACCTCGGCGGCGACGGGGTCGACCTGGCAGTCGGTCGAGCTCCAGTACACGTCGTTGCCGCTCTTGACGGTGAAGACCTGGGCCGCGGTGCCGACGTCGATCACGCACGAGTTGGGGCCCGCGTTGGTGATCGTCACCGACAGCCTCGGCTGCTCGCCGGCGGCGTACACCGTGGCGTCGGTCACGGCCTCGACGGCGATCTGCGAATCGACGCACGCGGCGCCGTCGACCGGCGCGGGCGCGCTCGGCTCGGGCTGCGCCGTCTCGGCGGGGATCGCCGTGGCTGCGGGCGCACCGCTCGGCGTCGGCGACGCCGGGCCGGTCTGCGCGACCTCTTCGCCCTGCGTCGCACCGGGCCGCACGATGACGAGCACGACCGCGATGATGACCGCGACGAGGCCCAGCAGCACCATGGCCCGTCGCCGTCGGTACACGCTCGCCGGGAGGCGCCCCTGCGTGGTGCGATTCGAGGTCATGGGCTCAGGCTACGGCCGGCCGCCGACAGTGGCGGTGCGCGTGCCCGGCGCGCCGGGACGCAGGTGAGGAACGCTCAGAGGATCTTCAGCATCCGCGTGTTGCCGAGCGTGTTCTGCTTCACGCGCGCGAGGTCGAGGAATTCGGCGACGCCCTCGTCATGCGACCGCACGAGCTCGGCGTACAGCGCGGGATCGACGATCTCGTGCCCCATGTCCTCGAATCCGTGGCGGCCGAAGAACTCGACCTCGAAGGTGAGGCAGAAGAGCCGGCTGAGGCCGAGCGCGCGGGCGTCCTCCTCGAGCGTCGTCAGCAGCGCGTGGCCGACGCCGCGGCCGAGCCACTCGTCGTGCACCGCCAGCGTGCGCACCTCCCCGAGGTCCTCCCACATGACGTGGAGAGCCCCGCAGCCGACGACGGTGCCGTCCGCCGCCTCCGCCACGCGGAACTCCTGCACCGCCCCGTACAGGTCGACCCGCTCCTTGCCGAGCAGGATCCGTCGTGACACGAGCGGCTCGACGAGGTCCACGATCCTCGGCACGTCGTGCGTGCGCGCCGTGCGCACGATGAAGGGCGGCTGCGTCATCCGCTCATCGTAAGCCGCCGCGCGACCCGGGCTGGGCCGCACCCCTTCTCAGGACGCGCCCCGGCGTGTCGTCGCCGGAGACGGCGTGTCGTCCTGAGAACGGGCGCGGAACGGGCGGGGGCTCCTGAGAAACGCACGCAGACGGGGGTCGGGGAACCGGGGGGGCGGGGCGGACGACGGCGACGGGGGCGGATGCCGCGGCATCCGCCCCCGTCAGGACGTCGGGACGTCGGCCTACTGGCCGGCCGCCAGGTCGGGCGTCTGCGGGCCCGTGCCGATCGCGGCGTTCGTGTTGACGCCGACCCCGACCGGCAGCGCCCGCTGGGTCGTGGTGAACACGAACTCGCCGTCCACGAAGTCGACGTGCACGTGGTCGCCCGAGTTGAGCTCGCCGTGCAGGATCTTCTCCGAGAGCCGGTCCTCGACCTCGTGCTGCACCGCGCGACGCAGCGGCCGGGCGCCGAGCGCCGGGTCGAAGCCGACCTCGATGAGCCGCTCCTTCGCCGGAACGGTCAGTTCGACGGTCATGTCGCGGTCGAGCATGCGCTCGCCCAGGCGCTTGATGAACAGGTCGACGATCTGGAGGAGCTCCTCCTTCGACAGCTGCGGGAAGACGATGATCTCGTCGACGCGGTTCAGGAACTCGGGCTTGAAGTGCTTCTTCAGCTCCTCGTTCACCTTCGCGCGCATGAGGTCGTAGCCCGTGCGGGTGTCGCCCTCGATCTGGAAGCCGACGGGGCCGCCCGAGATGTCCTTCGTGCCGAGGTTCGTCGTCATGATGATGACGGTGTTCTTGAAGTCCACCACGCGACCCTGGCCGTCGGTCAGGCGGCCCTCCTCCAGGATCTGGAGGAGCGAGTTGAAGATGTCGGGGTGGGCCTTCTCGATCTCGTCGAAGAGCACGACCGAGAACGGCTTGCGACGCACCTTCTCGGTGAGCTGGCCGCCCTCCTCGAATCCGACGAACCCGGGAGGGGCGCCGAAGAGGCGCGAGACGGTGTGCTTCTCGCCGTACTCCGACATGTCGAGCGAGATCATCGCCGACTCGTCGTCGAAGAGGAACTCGGCGAGCGCCTTGGCGAGCTCGGTCTTGCCGACGCCCGTGGGGCCGGCGAAGATGAACGACCCCGAGGGCCGCTTCGGGTCCTTCAGGCCCGCACGCGTGCGGCGGATCGTCTTCGAGAGGGCGGCGATCGCCTCCTCCTGGCCGATGACGCGCTCGTGCAGCGCCTTCTCCATGAAGACGAGTCGCGAGGACTCCTCCTCCGTGAGCTTGAAGACGGGGATGCCGGTGGCCTGCGCGAGCACCTCGGCGATCAGGCCCTCGTCGACGACCGCGGTCGTCTTGACCTCGCCCGACTTCCACTGCTTCTCGAGGCGGAGCCGCTCGCCGAGCAGGTTCTTCTCCTCGTCGCGCAGCGACGCGGCCTTCTCGAAGTCCTGCTCCTCGATCGCGGTCTCCTTCGCCGAGCGCACGACGGCGATCTTCTCGTCGAACTCGCGCAGCTCGGGCGGCGACGACAGGATCGACAGGCGCAGGCGCGCGCCGGCCTCGTCGATCAGGTCGATGGCCTTGTCGGGCAGGAACCGGTCGCTGATGTACCGGTCGGCGAGGTTCGCCGCGGCGACGATCGCCCCGTCGGTGATCGAGACCTTGTGGTGCGCCTCGTAGCGGTCGCGGAGGCCCTTGAGGATGTTGATCGCGTGCGGGAGCGACGGCTCGGCGACCTGGATCGGCTGGAAGCGCCGCTCGAGCGCGGCATCCTTCTCGAAGTGCTTGCGGTACTCGTCGAGCGTGGTCGCGCCGATGGTCTGCAGCTCGCCGCGCGCGAGCAGCGGCTTCAGGATCGACGCCGCATCGATCGCGCCCTCGGCGGCGCCCGCGCCCACGAGGGTGTGGATCTCGTCGATGAAGACGATGATGTCGCCGCGCGTGCGGATCTCCTTGGTGACCTTCTTGAGTCGTTCCTCGAAGTCGCCGCGATAGCGCGAGCCGGCGATCAGCGAGCCGAGGTCGAGCGAGTAGAGCTGCTTGTCCTTCAGCGTCTCGGGCACCTCGCCCTTGACGATCGCCTGCGCGAGACCCTCGACGACGGCGGTCTTGCCGACGCCGGGCTCGCCGATGAGGACCGGGTTGTTCTTGGAGCGACGCGAGAGGATCTGCATGACCCGCTCGATCTCCTTCTCGCGGCCGATGACCGGGTCGAGCTTCGAATCGCGCGCGGCCTGCGTGAGGTTGCGGCCGAACTGGTCGAGGATCTGCGAGCCGCCCTGCGGCTGCTGCTGCTCGTTCGCGCCGACCTGCACCTGCTCCTTGCCCTGGTAGCCCGAGAGGAGCTGGATGACCTGCTGGCGCACGCGGTTCAGGTCGGCGCCGAGCTTCACGAGCACCTGGGCGGCGACGCCCTCGCCCTCGCGGATGAGGCCGAGGAGGATGTGCTCGGTGCCGATGTAATTGTGGCCGAGCTGCAGCGCCTCGCGAAGCGACAGCTCGAGCACCTTCTTGGCGCGCGGGGTGAAGGGGATGTGACCCGTCGGCTGCTGCTGGCCCTGCCCGATGATGTCCTGCACCTGCTCGCGGACGGCATCGAGGGAGATCCCCAGCGACTCGAGCGCCTTCGCGGCCACGCCTTCGCCCTCGTGGATGAGGCCGAGCAGGATGTGCTCGGTGCCGATGTAGTTGTGGTTCAGCATCTTGGCCTCTTCTTGGGCCAGGACGACCACACGTCGGGCGCGGTCGGTGAATCTCTCGAACATCATCAACTCCTCACGGCGCCGGGTAGGGGCGTCGGTACCTCCACGGTAACGACCGCGCCGCGGCGGCGGGCCCATGTTCGCCGTGGGCGCACCGCCCCGACGGACGATCGGTCGCGGCGGTCCGGGCGGATGACGCCGGCCCTCGCCGTCCCCCGCCGTCCGTGCTGACGCGCTCGACGCGCGCGCACGCCGCGTGGTTGGATGCACGCATGCCCAGACTCGTGCTCACCGTCATCGGAGACGACCGCGCCGGACTCGTCGAGGCCCTCGCCGAGGTCATCGGCGCCCACGGCGGCAACTGGGAGCGCAGCCAGATGGCGGAGCTCGCGGGCCAGTTCGCCGGCATCGTCGTGGTCTCCGTGCCCGACGAGCGCGCCGGGGAGCTCCGCACCGCCCTCACCGACCTCGACGGTCTCCTGGACATCACCGCCCACCCGGGCGCCGACGATGCGGCGGCGGTCGCACCCGACGGGTGGGCCGAACTGCGGATCGACCTCGTCGGCAGCGACCAGCCCGGGATCGTGCGCGACGTCTCCTCCGCACTCGCGCGTCACGGCGTGAACATCGAGACGATGCACACCGAGCGCCGCGACGCGCCGATGGCGGGCGGCCAGCTGTTCGAGGCGCACATCGTCGCGCGCGTGCCGGCGGGCACCGAGCCGGTCGCCGTCCGCGACGAGCTCGAGCGCCTCGCGGCGCGACTGCTCGTCGACCTCACCGTCGGCTGAGGCGGCCGCCCGTCACTTGATCGGGACGGTCACGACCTGGTCGCCGATGGTCACCTCGAGCGGCTGGGTGGTGGTCACGTCCATCGGCGTCGAGAAGATCGTCGTGTGCGGCACGAAGTCCATCGTGCACGGCCGGTTCGGCGGCTGCGGCAGCACGGCCTCGACCGCGTTGCCCTCGCCCGCCTCGGCGGTCACCCGCAGCTCCGACGGCACCACCGGGCACGTCGACGAGCCCCAGATCGTGATGGCGAGTCGGCCGCCGTCGTTCAGGTACTGCACGACCGGTTCGTCGCCGGTCGGGTCGGGCAGCTCCTCGGCCTCGCCCTCCTCGGCCTCGTCGTCGGTCGGTCCGCCCTCCTCCGTCTCCGAGGCCTCGCCCTCGGCCTCGGTGTCCTCGTCGACGACCGGCAGCCCGGCGAAGTCCTCGACCGGCGCGCCTGGCGCGCACCCGGCAAGGAGTAGCACCGTCGCGAGCGCGACGGCGGCGAACGGAAGACGGCGGACGACGTCGTACGTGGCCATGGCGTCATGGTAGCCCCGCGGCATCCGTCGCCGACAGCATCGACCGGGATCCGGTGCGCCACGCGAGCGTAGGATTCGCAGCATGAGCAACCTCGAACGCGACCCCGTCGAACTGCTCTGTCCGCCCGAGACGCCCGAGGGGCCCGCCATCCGCGTGTTCGAGCACCGCGAGGTCCCCCTCGGCGGTCCGCGCGCCATGCCGGTGCGCCGCACGCTCCCCCAGCGCGGCCGGACGACCATCGGCGCGTGGTGCTTCGCCGACCACTACGGGCCCGACGATGTCGCCGAGACCGGCGGGATGGTCGTGCCGCCCCACCCCCACACCGGCCTGCAGACGGTCAGCTGGCTCTTCGACGGCGAGGTCGAGCACCGCGACTCGACCGGCAGCCACGAGCTGGTGCGGCCCGGCGGGGTCAACCTGATGACCGCCGGGCGCGGGATCTCGCACTCCGAGGTCTCGACCCCCGGGACGACCCGGCTGCACGGCGTGCAGCTCTGGGTGGCGCTGCCGGAGGCGTCACGCTCCGTCGCCCCGTTCTTCGAGCACGCCGACACGGCGCCGTTCCGCCTGGGCGATGCGACGGTGCGCGTCTTCGTGGGCGACCTCGCCGCGACGGATGCCGATCCGTCGCCGGTCACGACGTTCTCGCCGCTGCTCGGCGCCCAGGTCGACCTCCCCGCCGGGGGCGTCGTCGACGTGCCCCTCGACCCGCGGTTCGAGCACGGCGTGCTCGTCGACGCCGGACCGGTGCTGGTCGACTTCCCCGCCGCAGATCGACCGGATGCCGCGACCGGGGTCCCCTGGGCGCAACTGGCCTACTTCGAGCGCGGACGCGACGTGGTGCGCCTGCGGGCCGACGTCTCGCCGGTCCGCGTCGTGCTGCTCGGCGGGGTGCCCTTCGACGAGGAACTCGTCATGTGGTGGAACTTCATCGGCCGATCCCACGAGGAGATCGTCGAGTTCCGGCGGCGGTGGCAGTCCGATGTCATCGACCGGAACGACCCCGACGGCCCGTTCGGCACCGTGCCGGGGTACGACGGCGCCCCGCTCCCGGCGCCTGAGCTGCCCACCGTCCGGCTTCGACCGCGCCGCTGACGCCGCGCCGCCGACGCCCGCGACGCGCCCGGTGAGAGCCGACGGCGCCGATCGGCGCGCGGGAACGCCGACGGCCGGCATCCGCTCGGGATGCCGGCCGCCGACGCGAGCAGGCCCTCAGGCCACGGCGACCTGCGGAGCCGCAGCCGTCTGCTCGACCTCGGCCGGGCGACGGCGCACCCACCGCTTGAGGGCGATGACCGTGAGGGCGGCCACCACCATGCCGGCGAGGATCGCGACGACGAACATCAGCAGGTTGCCGATCGCGAAGAACACGAAGATGCCGCCGTGCGGGGCCTGCGACGTCACACCGGTCCCCATGCAGATCGCGCCGGCGACCGCGCCGCCGATGATCGAGGCGGGGATGACGCGGAACAGGTCGGCCGCGGCGAAGGGGATGGCGCCCTCGGAGATGAACGCCGCACCGAGCAGCCAGGCCGCCTTGCCGTTCTCGCGCTCGACCGGCGTGAAGAGCTTGCGGTCGATGACGGTCGCGAGCGCCATGGCGAGCGGCGGCACCATGCCGGCGGCCATGACGGCGGCCATGATGGTCCACGGCACCTGGTTCTCGATCGAACCGGCACCGAGGCCCGCGACGGCGAAGGCGTACGCCACCTTGTTGACCGGGCCGCCCAGGTCGAAGCCCATCATCGCGCCGAGGATGAGGCCGAGCAGGATGGCGCCGGCACCCGTCAGGCCGGAGAGCCAGTCGTTCAGCGCCGTGGTGAGCCCGGCGATGGGGCCGCCCAGCACGACGATCATGAGCCCGGATGCCGCGATCGACGCGACGAGCGGGATGATCACGACCGGCATCAGGCCCGCGAGCCAGCGCGGCACGTTCAGCCTGGCGAACCAGAGCGCCACGACACCGGCCAGGATGCCGCCGACGAGGCCGCCGATGAAGCCGGCGCCCATCAGGCCCGCGACCGATCCGGCGACGAACCCGGGGGCGATGCCGGGACGGTCGGCGATGGCGTAGGCGATGTACCCCGCGAGCGCGGGGACGAGGAAGCCCATCGAGATGGCGCCGATGGTGAAGAACACCGCACCGAGGTACACGAGGATCCCACCCTCGGGCAGGTTGAACAGCGTGTTCCCGAGGATGATCTCCTGCGCGTTGTCGGTGATGTCGTACCCGCCGAAGAGGAAGCCGAGCGCGATGAGGAGTCCGCCGCCGGCGACGAAGGGGATCATGTAGCTCACGCCGGTGAGGAGCACCCGCTTGAGCTTCTGGCCGAGGTGCTCGTGCGCCTGGGCCTCGGCCACGCTCACCGCGGACGGGTCGGCCTGGACGCGGCGGGCGTTCGGGTCGCCGATCGCGGCGACGGCCTCGCCGAGCATGCCCGACGGGTCGTCGATGCCGCGCTTGACCGGCCCCTGCACGACGGGCTTGCCCGCGAAGCGCGCCCGGTCGCGCACGTCGACGTCGACCGCGAACACCACGGCGTCGGCGCGTTCGATGACGTCGGGCGCGAGCGGCGTCGCCCCCGACGAGCCCTGCGTCTCGACGTGGAGCTCGATGCCCTCGCGGTCGGCCGCGGCGCGGAGGGCGTCGGCGGCCATGTAGGTGTGCGCGATGCCCGTGGGGCAGGCGGTCACCGCGACGAGCACCGGCTTCCCGGTGCGAGCGGATGCCGCGGCATCCGCCGATCCGGCCGTCGCCGACGTCGCGGCCGCCGCGGCGGCGGCGGGCACCGTCTCGGGCTCGGGGGCGAGCGCCTCCTCGACGAGCCGGACGAAGGTCGCCGCATCGGGCGCCGACCGCAGCGAGGCCACGAAGTCCTCGCGGATGAGCGAGCGCGCCAGGGTGGAGAGCACCGCCAGGTGGTCCTGCGTCGACGCGGTCGGCACCGCGATGAGGAACACGAGGTCGGCCGGCCCGTCGAACGAGCCGAAGTCCACGCCCTCGGGCAGGCGCGCCGCGGCGAGGGTCGGCTCGGTCACCGCGTCGGACTTCGCGTGCGGGATCGCGATGCCGCCGGGCACGCCCGTGGAATCCTTCTCCTCGCGCGCCCATGCGTCGGCGAAGAGCGCATCGGCGTCGGTGGCGCGCCCGGCGGCCACGACGGCCTCGGCGAGCGCTCTGATGACGGCGGCCTTGTCGGCGCCGAGGGGCTCGTCGAGGCTGACGAGCCGCTGGTCGATGACGTCGGACATCGGGTTCCTCCTAGGAGACGACCGGGGCGACGGCGCCCCGGATGCGGGTGACGGTGATGGCGGTGGCGTCGGCGAGTTCCCGCGTGGGGACCGCCGAGCCGGGCAGTGACGCGGCGGCCGCGCCGTGGGCGACCGCCTGGGAGAGGGCCCGCTCGGGCTCCGCCCCCTCGGTCAGGGCCAGCAGGTAGCCGGCGAGCGAGCTGTCGCCCGCGCCGACGGTGCTGCGGGGCACGATCCGGGGAGCCGGTGCGAACCAGGCGTCCTCGCCCTGCACGAGCACGGCGCCCCGGGCGCCGAGCGTGACGAGGGCCGAGCGGATGCCGCGGGGCGCGAGCCGTGCGGCCACCTCGGCGACGCGACCGGGGTCGGCCTCGAGGGCTTCGGCGTCGGGCTCGCCGGCGAGTTCGGCGAGCTCCTCGCCATTCGGCTTGATGAGGTCGACCGGTTCGCCGGAGTCCAGGAGCGCCGCGAGCGGAGCTCCCGAGGTGTCGACGGCGATCCTCGCCGTCGCGCCCGCGGCCCGCGCCGCACGGACGACGCGCACGTAGAACGCCGCGTCGAGGGTGGGCGGGAGCGAGCCCGCGAGCACCAGCCATTCGGCGTCCGCGGCACGGCGGGCGATCGCCTCCACGAGCGCGGACTGCTCGTCCTCGGAGAGTTCCGGGCCGGGCTCGTTGAGCTTGGTGGTCACGCCGCCGGGCTCGGTGATCGTGATGTTGGATCGGAGGCGCGCGGCGATCGGCACGGTCACCACGGGCAGTCCGGCCGACCCCAGGGAGACGACGAGCGGGTCGTCGGCCCGGCCGGGCAGCACGGCGACCGAGTCGACCCCCGAGGCCGTGAGCGCGCGCGTGACGTTGACGCCCTTGCCGCCCGGCTCCTCGACGTCGCGGGCGACCCGCTGCACCTCGCCGCGGAGGAGCTCGTGGTCGAGCTCGACCGTGCGGTCGAGCGACGGGTTGACGGTGAGCGTGACGATCATGCGACCCGCACCTCCACTTCGGCGTCGGCGAGCGCCGCGGCGAGCCGGCCGCCGGGCGGTGCGTCGGTGATGAGCACGTCGACCTCGTCGAGACCGGCGAAGCGCTGCAACGCCTCGTCGTCGTGCTTGGACGCGTCGACGAGGAGCACCGCGAGCCGTGCGCGATCGACCATGGCCCGCTTCACCTCGGCTTCGAGCTCGTCGGGCGTCGAGAGGCCGAAGTCGGCGCTGACCCCGTTCGCGCCGAGGAAGGCGATGTCGGGTCGGATCGCCGCCAGCTGCGCGATCGCGGCCGGCCCGACGGCGGCGCTCGTGATGCCGCGCACGGTCCCGCCGATGACGCGGACGACGAGGTCGGGGTTGCCGTGGAGGGTCGCCGCGATCGGGATGGAGTTCGTGTAGACCGTGAGGGGCGCGACGCCGGGGTCGGGACGCCAGGTCGCGAGCGCGTCGGCGAGGGCGCCCGTCGTGGTGCCCGCGTCGATCAGGATCGAGCCGGTGAAGGTGGGCGGGACGAGTTCGACGGCCGCCCGGGCGATGGCCCGCTTGGCGTCGGTCGCGCGGCCGGATCGCTCGAGCACCGTGGTCTCGGCGAGGCTGGCCCGCGAGGCGCCGACCGCGCCGCCGTGGACGCGCCGGAGGTGGCCGGCGCGCTCGAGCGCGTCGAGGTCGCGGCGGATGGTCTCGGCGGTGACCCCGAGCTCGTCGGCGAGGTCGGCGACCGAGACGCGGCCGGCGCGGGCGAGCGCGGTGAGGATGTGCTCGTGTCGCTCCATCGCGTACATGCGGCCTCCCTGCCGATCGTGCTGCGCGCCCCTGCGTTTGTGTGAGCTTACCTCGCCATTCCCACAGAAAGCAAGCCTTTCACAGAAAAACCCACACACTCGGGCCCCGACCCCGCCCCAACCCCGCCCCTCTCGGCGGATATACGATCCGCCGCGCCGCGGGTATCGGCCGAAACCGGGCGCGGCGGATCGTATATCCGCCGGAATGAGCGGGGGCGGACGGACGGCGGCGCCGGCCGTGCGGCGCTGATCAGGGCGCGGGCACCTCAGCCCCCGCCGGGGCGGCCCAGAACAGGCCGCGCGCGATCTGCGCGGAGAGGCCGACCGGGTGCATGCGGAAGTTCATCGACGAGCCGAACATCAGCACCCGGCTCCCGGCGGCGGTCTCGGCCGACACCGCGGAGGGCCGCCCGGCTGCGTCGGCCTGCGACCGGCCCCCGGAGTCGCGCCAGTGACCCGAGACGAACGGGTCGTCGGCGTCGTACCACTGCTCGACGACGGCGTTCCGCCCGAGGTTCGAGAACCAGACGGCCGGGTAGCCGAACGACGTCGTCATCGGGTGGGTGTCGAGCAGCCCGCCTGCCACCGGATCGACGTGCAGGATCCCGTTCGATCCACCCGTGCCCGACACCGCGGTCGACGAGACGAGCCCGAACGAGTTCGCGAACGCGGCGATCGCCGTGCCCTCCCCGACGACGCCGCCACCGGCGTCCAGGTAGGCCTGCATCTTCGCCCGCCCGGCCGCCTGGGCGCTGCTGAAGTACAGCGTGCCGCCGACCCAGAGCACGTCCACCCCCTCCATCGAGGAGGCGCCGCTCTGCAGCGTCGCCGAACTGACCGGCACGAGCTCGTCGAAGCCGAGGCGCTGGAGCGTCATCCGCTCCTCCGCACCGCCGGTGTACGCGACGCGGAGGGTGTCCAGCCCGCGGCTCTCCTCCCCGGCGAGGCGCGCTCCGTCGGATGCCGTGAAGGCGACGCCGTACCGGTCGGCGGCCTCGGCGGCCGCCGCGCGGCTCGCGGCATCCGGCCCGAGGATGACCGAGCCGTCGTCGAACGCCGAGACCGGGACACCGGACTCGAGCAGCGCGATGACCGCCTGGTACTCGGCCACACCGCTCGTCGCGAGCTCGAGGTACGAGCCGCCCGAGGGCACCGAGCCCGTCGGTGCGGCGGCCGCGACGTCCTCGAGTTCCGCCTTCAGGGCCGGGTCCGACGTGTCGCCGATCGCGTCGACGTCGGCACCCCAGAGCCGTGCGAGGCTCCAGGCCGAGATGTCGTACATGTCGCGCACCCGTGCGGAGACGTCGCTCCCGTCGGCCAGCAGCACGTTCGCCATGCCGCGCAGCGGCTGGTGCAGGTCGACCACGTACGACCCGGCCGGGTACCTCGTTCCGCCGGCGGTGAAGGGTGCGCGGGCCCGCTGCACCTCAACGCCGTTGGCGATCAGCTGGTCGACCAGCCGGGCGGCATCCGTCACCGAGCGCTGCGCAGCACCGACCGGGATCACGTACGCCCGGGGGACCTCGGTCGGGTGCACGTCGGCCTCGTCCCAGATCTCGGCCCACCGGCTCGGCTCGGGCACGCTCGCCGGGTCGACGTCGGCCGGCACGGCCTCGATCGGCTCGCCGGCGACGCCGCGCCGGAAGATCTCGATCTGGTTCTCGAGCAGGGCCCTCCGATGGGCCGCGACGTAGCCGACGGATGCCTCGATCACGACCCTCGCGACCTCGATGTTCACGACCGAATTCGCCGCATTGGCCGGGTCGGATGCCGGGTTCACGCGCCCGAGCGGGAGCTCGACCGTGTTCGTGATCGCCCCCTGGTAGGCCACGTACTGCGAGGTGAAGATCGGCGGCCAGTCGTCCCAGCCGGCGCGGAGGTCGCGGTACGCGATGCGGATGTTCCCGGTGTTCCCGCTCACGACGCGCCGGGTCGCGCGGTCGAGGTACGTGTTGCCCGGGATGTCCGCGTCGACGACCGCCTGCTCGACCTCGAGCGCCGCCGCGTACGCGTGCGGCAGGAACAGGTCGTATTCGTAGTTCTCGCCGTGCGGCGGACCGCAGGGCTCGATCTGGAGCACGCCCGTGTAGCCGTGCAGGTCGACGTAGTAGGTCGGCTGGATCGCGCCGGCCAGGTCGCGGATGATGCGCGCCTCGGGCGTGGCGCCCGTGATCATGTCGCGGTTCGCGTCGAGGCCGTCGGCGGTCGTGCGGCGACCGAGCACACGTCCGTCCGGGTTGTTCGTCACCGTGAAGTACAGCCGGTGGCCCTCGAGCAGTTCCGCCACGTCGCCCTCGGGCGCCGTGGCGAGGTACTCGATGTGGTCGAGCACGGCGTCGGTGCCCTCCCACTCGTCGCCGTGGATGCTGGCGTTGAACCAGATCGGCACCTTGTACTGGTCGAGCAGCGTGCGGTTCCTGGCCGCGGCGGTCGGGTTCTGCTTGATCATCGCGCGGAACCGCGCCTGCCTGGCCGTCTGGCGTTCGCTCTCGGGCGCGGTGACCGTGACGAGGTGGATGTCGCGCCCGAGCGCGGACTCCCCCACGACCTGCACCGAGATCCGGTCGCTCGCGTCCATGAGCTCGTTCAGCCTCGGCGCGATCTCGTCGTAGGGGATCGCACCGCGGTCGATCGACGCGTCGGCCGGATCGTCCGGCACCACCTCGAGCTCCGGCTGGAACGGGTAGCTCGCCGGCTGCTCGACGAGCGACGAGGCCGAGGTCACGATCGGCGTCGGCGGCGCGCCCTCGAGCGCCACGGCCGGGGCGGATGTCGCGGCGAACGTCGTGGCGACGACCGCTGCGATGCCCACTCCCGCGACGGTGCGTCGGAACGGCATGGGGAGCGCGTGCCCTACTGCAGCGCCGAGGTGAGCCGCGCGAGGTTGTCGAGGATCGTCGAGCGCAGGGGCTGCTGCATCCACTCGTCGAGGGTCAGCTCACGGCTGTCGCGGCGGTAGCCGTCCTCGACCGCGCGCATCTCGCGCACGAACGACTCGCCGCGCACCAGCAGCGAGACCTCCATGTTGAGCTCGAACGAGCGGATGTCCATGTTGCTCGACCCGATCACCGCCACGTCGTCGTCGATCGTGAAGTGCTTGGCGTGCAGGATGAAGGGCGCCTTGTACATGTAGATGCGCACCCCGGCCCGCAGCAGCGCCTCGTAGTACGAGCGCTGCGCGTGGTACACGAGGGCCTGGTCGCCGATCTCCGAGACGAACAGCTCGACGTGCACCCCGCGTTGCGTGGCGCCGCTGATCGCACGGAGCATCGCCTCGTCGGGCACGAAGTAGGGGCTCGTGATGATGATGCGCTCGCGCGCGGCGTACAGCAGGGCGAGGAAGAGCTTGAGGTTGTTCTCGTTGGGATAGCCGGGACCGCTCGGCACCACCTGGCAGTCGAGGTCCTGCAGCTCCGACTCCTGGTCGAACGGGATCAGCTCGTCGCGGGAGGGCGCCTCCCCGGTCTCGAGGTACCAGTCGGTGGCGAAGATGGCGTCGAGGCCGGAGACGACCGGCCCCTCGACCTCGGCGACGAGCTCCTGCCACTTCAGTCCGCGGCGGATGTTGCTGCGCTTGTTGTAGCTGCGGTCGATCATGTTCTGCGACCCCATGTACGCCACCTTGCCGTCGACCACGAGGATCTTGCGGTGGTTGCGCAGGTCGGGGCGCTGGTACTTGCCCTTGAGGGGCATCACGGGCAGCATCAGCTGCCACTCGATGCCGTACTCCGTGAGCCGGCGGATGGTGTCGCGGTACCCGGCGACCCGGCGCGAGGCGATGTGGTCGAGCAGCACCTTCACCTCGACGCCGCGCCGCGCGGCCGCGCCGAGCGCGTCGACGAAGCGGGCGGTCGTCGCGTCGTACGCGAAGATGTAGAACTGGGCGTGCACGTACCGCTCCGCCCCGTCGACGGCGTCGGCCATCGCGGCGAGCGAGGCCTCGTAGTCGCCGATCAGCCGGGCGCCGTTCTGCCCGATCAGCGGCATCGCCCCGAGGTTGCGGTTCAGCCGCGCGACGCCCTCGAACCAGTCGGGCCAGTCGGCGCTGTCGCTCACGCGCTCGACGCCGAGCGTGCTCTCGCGGATGAAGCGGTCGACCTGCTCCTGCTTCTCGCGACGGGCCTTCGGCAGCTTCGGGTTGCCGATCAGCAGGAAGAAGAGGATGCCGATGTAGGGGATGAAGAAGATCGCCAGCAGCCACGCCATGCCCGCCGTGGGACGGCGGTTGCGCGGGATGACGATGATCGCGATGATGCGGACGGCGAGGTCGATGACGATGAGGATGGCGCCGATGAGGGCCGTCGTCTGCGCCGGCGTCATGTGCGGCTACGCGGCCCGGTGCTCGCCGGCGGCGCGCTTCGCGCGCTCCTCGGCCTCGATCCGGGCGTAGGCGTCGCGCTCGTTGCGATCGGCGCGCACCACCGCGCGCATCACGAACCAGAACATGAGTCCGATGAGCACGGTCGGCGCGACCGACCAGATCGCGTTCTGCCAGAAGTCGTCCATAGCCAGTCCAGAATACGGGGAAATCCTCGGGTTCGCTGTGCGCCGAGCGCCCCACAGCGGGGGCCGGACGGCCGTCAGCCGCCGGTGACGATCCCCCAGATGCCGGAACCGAGCAGGTAGAGGCCGATCCCGCCCACGATCACCCAGATCGCGATGCGCGCGAAGGAGGGCTGCCGCGGGTCGCGCTCGGGCTCGAGCTCCTTCTTCGGCAGGTAGTCGTTCATCGCGTCATCCGTTCACTCGACGTCGGTCACTTGACCAGGGGGAAGAGGATGGTCTCCCGGATGCCGAGGCCCGTGATGGCCATCAGCAGCCGGTCGATGCCCATGCCCATGCCGCCGGTCGGCGGCATGCCGAACTCGAGCGCGCGCAGGAACTCCTCGTCGAGGCGCATCGCCTCGGGGTCGCCGCCGGCCGCGAGGCGCGCCTGCTCGACGAACCGCTCGCGCTGCACGACCGGGTCGACCAGCTCCGAGTACCCGGTGGCCAGCTCGAAGCCGCGGACGTAGAGGTCCCACTTCTCCACGACGCCCTCGATGGTGCGGTGCTGGCGCACGAGCGGCGAGGTGTCGAGCGGGAAGTCCATCACGAAGGTCGGACGCTCGAGCCCGGGCTTCACGTGGTGCTCCCAGAGCTCCTCGACGAACTTGCCGGGCAGCGGATGGTCGATCTCGATGTCCACCGCGTCGGCCAGCTCCTGCAGCCTCGACATCGGCGTCTCGGGCGTGATCCGCTCCCCGATCGCCTCGGACAGCGAGTCGTACATCGACAGGCGCTCCCAGTCGCCGCCGAGGTCGTACTCGGTGCCGTCCGCCCACGTCACGACGTGCGAACCCGCGACCGCGAGCGCGGCGTCCTGGATCAGCTTCTGGGTGAGGTCGGCGATCGAGTGGTAGTCGCCGTACGCCTCGTAGGCCTCGAGCATCGCGAACTCGGGGCTGTGCGTCGAGTCGGCGCCCTCGTTGCGGAAGTTGCGGTTGATCTCGTACACCCGCTCGATGCCGCCGACGACCGCGCGCTTCAGGTAGAGCTCGGGCGCGATGCGGAGGTACAGCTCGGTGTCGAACGCGTTCGACCGGGTCACGAAGGGCCGGGCCGACGCGCCGCCGTGCATGACCTGCAGCATCGGCGTCTCGACCTCGACGAAGCCGAGGTCGGTGAAGGTGCGGCGGAGGCTGGCGTTCACCGCGGCGCGGTCCATCACGTTGCGACGAGCCTGGTCGCGCGCGATGAGGTCGAGGTAGCGGCTGCGGACCCGCGTCTCCTCGGAGAGCTCGTGGTGGAGGTTCGGCAGCGGGTTGATCGCCTTCGCCGCCATCCGCCACTCGGTCGCCATGATCGACAGCTCGCCGCGACGGCTCGTGATGACCTCGCCGGAGACGAACACGTGGTCGCCGAGGTCGACGAGCTCCTTCCAGGCCGCGAGCGATTCCTCGCCCACCTCGCCGAGCGACACCATGGCCTGGATGCGGCTGCCGTCGCCCGACTGCAGCGCCGCGAAGCACAGCTTGCCCGTGTTGCGGAGGTGCACCACGCGACCGGCGAGGCCGACCACCTCGCCGCTGCGCTCGTCGACGCCGAGCCCGACGAAGCGGTCGCGCACCTCGGGGATGGACGACGTGATCGGCAGGCCGACCGGGTAGGCGCCCGCGCCGAGGTCGTCGGATGCCGCGTTCAGCCGCTCGCGCTTGGCCAGACGCACGGCCTTCTGCTCCGAGATCTCCTCGGGGGTCGGCTCGTGCGTGGTCTCGTCGGCCATGGGGACTCCGGAATCGGTCGGGGGCGTGCGGGAGGGGCCGGCGTCCGTGCGGACGCCACGACCAGCGTAGCCCGCCGTCGCCTGCCGAGCCTCGGAGGACGCCGGACGCCGGACGCCCGCGCCGTCAGCCGAGCGAGATGACGGCGTTGTCGATCAGCCGCGTGGCGCCCACCCGCGCCGCGATCAGCACGACGGCCGCGCCTCGGGCCTCCTCGGCCACGGGCAGGAAGGTCTCGGGATCGACCACGACCAGGTAGTCGAGCTCGATGCCGTCGTGGTCGCCGAAGGCGGCCACGGCCTCGGCGAGCACCTCGTCGAGGCCCTCCGCTCCCACGGCCTCGGCGGCGGCGAGCGACTCGGACAGCAGCAGCGCGGCCCGGCGCTGCTCGGCGTCGAGGTAGCGGTTGCGGCTCGACATGGCCAGCCCGTCGGGCTCGCGCACGGTCGGCACCACCTCGATCTCGAGCGGCACGTCGAGGTCGCGCACCATGCGGCGCACGAGGAACACCTGCTGGGCGTCCTTCTGGCCGAACACCGCCCGGTCGGGCCGGACGATGTTGAACAGCTTGGCGACCACGGTCAGCATGCCGTCGAAGTGGCCGGGACGCGACGCCCCCTCGTACCTCGACCCGATGCTCCCGGCGGTCACGACGGTCTCGACCTCTCCGTCGGGGTACATCTCGTCGGCCGACGGCGCGAAGACCAGCTCGACGCCGAGCGGCGCGAGCGCCTCGACGTCGGCGTCGAGGGTGCGCGGGTAGCGGTCGAGGTCCTCCCCCGCGCCGAATTGGAGGGGGTTCACGAAGATCGAGACCACGACGACGTCGGCGATCTCGCGCGCACGGCGGACGAGCGCGAGGTGCCCGTCGTGCAGGGCGCCCATGGTCGGCACGAGCGCCACGCGACGGCCGGCGCCGCGGTGCGCGGCCACGGCGTCGCGGATGCCCGCGACCGTGCCGACGATCCGCGGAGCGGCGACGGAGGAGACCGCCGGCCCACTCGCCGCGCGGTCGCCGCTGCTCGGCTCGCTCACCTGTCACCTCCGGGTGGCCGCACGTCGTCGGCCCCGTCGATCGTAGTCCCACCGCCGTCGACGACCGGACCGGCGTCGTGGCGGGCGAGCGCGTTCTCGACCGCGCTGCGCACGAGCGACGCGAGCACCGACCCGGCGCGGGCGACGCCGATCCCTTCCAGGATGCCGGCCGACTGGTCGACGATCGCGGTCGAGAACGAGACGGCGGTGTCGACGGCCTCGGCGTAGGCGGCGCGATCGGGTTCGGCGACCACGAACGGCTCGCCGCCCATCTCCACGGCGAGCGCCTGCGCGATCGGCAGCACGGGGCCCGGGGCGGTGACCGCGAACCAGGTGCCCGCGAGCCGTCCGAGGTCGATGCTCGTGCCCGTGAAGGACATCGCCGGATGGATCGCGAGCGGGATGGCGCCCGCCCGGCGCGCGGGCTCGAGCACGTCGACCCCGTACCGGGCGACCGTGTGCACCACCAGCTGGCCGGGGCGCCACGCACCCGCCGCCGCGAGACCCTCGACCAGCGACGGGAGCTCGTCCCCCGGCACCGCGAGCAGCACGAGCTCGCTGCGCTCGATGACCTCGGGGATCGGCAGGACGGGCACGTCCGGGAGCATCGCCGCGGCGCGCTCCCGGCTCGCGTCCGACACGGCGGAGATGCCGGTCAGCGCGTGGCCGGCCCCGGCGAGCGCAGCCGCGAGCACGGCGCCGACGCGTCCGGCTCCGATCGTGCCGACGCCCAGGCGTCCGGATCGGCGGTCATCGGGCATCGGGTGCCTCCCCCCATCGGTCGCTGCGATCGTGCAGCGCGCGCCGGACGGACTCGGCCGCCAGCGCTTCGAACGCGGCCTCGGCCCGGCTCCGGTCGAGCGCGGGCAGGTCGGCCGTCACCGGCCCCGCCACCGTGTGGATGCGCAGGCTCGCGAGGCCGAGCGCGCGACGGATCGGTCCGGCGGCGACCGCCACCGACTGCATGCGCGCGAGCGGCACCAGCACGAGGCTCCGGACGAGCCATCCGCGACGCAGCAGTGCGAGGCCGCCGTCCGCGGCGAGGCCGATGCGGCGCCATGAGAACGGCCTGATCCACGCCGCGCGGCGCGGTGCGACCTCGTAGCCCGCGTCCGGCCCGCGGCCCGTCATCCCCGCGGCGAGGAGGCCCTCGAGCCCGGCCTCCGGGTCGCGGACGAACAGGCCGACCACCCGCTGCACGTCGTCGGCGGTGCCGACCGGCAGGACGAGCGTGCGACGTATGCCCTCCCCGTCGGCGGACACCGACTGCCCGGCGACGTTGACGCGCAGGGTCCACCAGCCGAACGGCCGCCACAGCAGCCACTGGGTCGCCTCGATGGCGTGCACGCGACCCGGCGGGATCGTCTGGTTGGTCGTCGAGAGCAGCCCCGAGCCGATCCGGACGCCGTCCGGGGTGCCGGCGATGGTGTACCGGAGCGACTTCGTGATGCGCGACCACAGGTAGCTCACGAGGCCGATCGCCGCGGGCACGAACGTGATGAGCACCCACGGGGCGCCGCTGACCGTCCCGCTCACGATGATCGCGACGAGGACGACGAACCAGATCATCGAGCCGCCGAGGAGCGCCGACGCGATCACGCGCGGGAGCGGCAGCCGCACGACCGACTCGGGCGGCGCGAGCGACGGATCGAGCTCCGGAGCGAGGAACTCGTCGACGCGCCGGCCGACGAGGTCGCCGGCGCGCGCGGCGGCCCCGTGCGCCGCGGCACCGGGGACGGCCGCGGTCGCCGGGGCATCGGCGCCGATCGGAGCGGCGGCGGCGCGGGCGCCGGAGGCCAGGCGGAGCAGGTCGCCGCGCAGCCGGTCGGCCTGCGGCGACGCCAGGTAGGCCAGGGAGACGTTGCCGGACTGCCCGGCGACCGACACGTCGAGCTTCGCCGCGCCGAACAGGCGCGCGAACAGCGAGCGCGCCACGTTGATCCCCTGGATGCGGTCGAGCCGGGCGCTGCGATGCGACCGGAAGAGGATGCCGCTGCGCACCTCGAGCGCCTCGGGCGTGACGCGGAACGTGTGCATGCGCCAAGCGAGGTGGTAGCCGCCGACGACGAGCAGGACGACCACCACGAGGGCCGCGAGCGCCCACCCGACCAGGCCGCCGGCGACGATGCCGCCGATGGGGTCCTCACCCCAGTCGCCGCGCCAACCGGTCGCCGGCGCGAACGGGTCGTCGGGCGCGGCCGGCGAGACGAGCAGGAGGAACACCTCGACGACCCGCTCGCGGAGGTTCGCGAGGACGAAGCCGATCACGGCGATGAACAGGAGCCCCCCGCGCAGGAACGGGCTCGCCGGGTGCAGCCGATGCCATTCCCCGTCGGCGAGGTCGCGCACGCCGGTCCGCGGGCGGGCGTCGGTCACAGCCCCGCCCGGCGCGTCTCCGCGAGCGCGACGAGCTCGTCGCGCAGCCGTTCGGCCTCCTCGACCGGCAGCCCCGGCAGCGTGACCGCCGTCGCTGCGGCGGCGGTCACGAACTTCAGGTCGGCGAGCCCGAGCGCGCGCGAGACCGGCCCGCGCGTGATGTCGACGAGCTGCATGCGCCCGTACGGCACCGCCACCTGCCGCTGGAACATGATCCCCCGGCGGAAGACGAGGTCGTCGGCGCGGAGCCGGTACCCGATGGACCTCACCCGGCGCGGTTCGAAGGCGATCGCCGTGAGCGCGATCACGCCCACGGCCGCGGCGGCCCAGCCGAGGATCGGGAGGTCGAGCCAGGCGCCCGCCGCGAGGAGGGCGGCCACCGTGATGCCGGCGCCGATGACGGATCCGACGACCTCCACCACGACGTGCTTCGGCGACACCCGCCGCCATTCGACGTCGATCCGGTGCGCCGGCGATGCGGCATCAGCCGACGCGACGTCCGGCGACGAGGCGGGCGCCGGCGCCGGGTGCGGCGACCCCGCCGTCTCGGGGAGATCGGGCTCAGGCATGCGCGGCACCGTCCTCCTCGTCGGGCTCGTCGGGTTCGTCGGGCGGGAGGGTGCAGAAGTACTCGGCCACCAGGCCCGCGGCCAGCAGCACGGCGGCGGCGAACGCCGTCGCCGCAGCCGTCCAGACCGTCGCCGCCGGGGCCGGCACGCTGCGCGTGAGCAGGTAGGCGACGATGCCGAGGCCGGCGCCGAGCACGAGGGCGCCCGTGATGGCGCTCGCCTTGGCGAGCACCGCGGTCCGCGCGGCGCGGAACGGGTCGATGCGACGCCGGGCGCTCCCCCGTACCGCCTGCCGGATCGGCCAGGCGAACGCGAGCACGAGCGCCCCGACGCCGACCAGCGTGATCGCGAGCGAGACGGGCGGGATGACCGCCTGCGCACCGGCGCTCACCAGTGCGAGCTCGCCGAGCCATCCGAGTGCGAGGCCGACGAACCCGAATGCGAGCAGGGTCGACGCGTGCGTCCGCTTCACCGTCGCGTCACCTCGTCGGCGGCGGCGGCGCGGAGGTCGGCGACTCGGCCGCGCCCCGCGATGACGGCGTGAGGTTCGACGTCGAGCCAGGGCTGCAGCACGAACGCGCGTTCCCAGGCGCGCGGATGCGGGAGCTCCAGCCGCTCGTCCGAGATCCGCTGCCCCTCGACGTCGATGAGGTCGAGGTCGAGGGTGCGGTCGCCCCAGCGTTCGTCACGGGTCCGCCCGTGGGCGTCCTCGATGAGGTGCAGCAACTCGAGGAGCTCGTGCGGGTCGAGGTCGGTCTCGACGAGCACCACGCCGTTGAGGTAGCGCGGCGCCTCCGGATCGATGCCGCCCGGCCTGACCGCCGAGGTCTCGTAGACCGGCGAGACGGCGACCAGGCGGATGCCCGGCCGATCGGCGAGCTCGCGCGTCGCCGCGGCGATGGTCGCCTCGCGGTCGCCGAGGTTCGCGCCGAACGCGATGACCGCGCGGCTCATGCGCGGCTCCGCACGACCGTGACCGACACGTCGTCGAACGGCACCTCGATGGGCGCCTGCGGCTTGTGCACCGTCACCGTGGCCTCCTCGACGCCGTCGAAGCCGAGGGCGACCGCGGCGACGCGTTCGGCGACCGTCTCGATGAGATCGACCGGGTCGCGTTCGACCGCGCGCGCCACCGCCACGGCGAGCTCGCCGTAGTGCACCGTGCGCGCCAGGTCGTCGCCGGATGCCGCGGCAGCGAGGTCGACCGCGACCGCGACGTCGACCACGAACTCCTGGCCCTGCTCGCGCTCGAAGTCGAACACGCCGTGGTTCGCGCGCACGCGGATTCCGGTGAGGGCGATCCGGTCGCGGGAGTCAGGCACGTCGTCCACTCTGCCATGCGCGGGCGACGTCGAGCGCGATGCGCGTGGAACGGACGTCGTGGACCCGCACGCCCCACGCCCCCGCCTGCGCGGCGAGCGCGCTGACCACCGCGGTGGGCAGGTCGCGCGCCTCGACGGGCGCGTCGTCGGGCAGCAGCGCCCCGAGGAACCGCTTGCGCGACGCGCCCACGAGCAGCGGCAGCCCGAGCCCGGCGAGCACGTCGAGCCGCCCGAGGAGCTGCCAGTTCTGCTCGCCGCGCTTGGCGAACCCGAGGCCGGGGTCGAGGATGAGGCGCGACGGGTCGACGCCCGCGGCGGCGAGCGCGTCCACCCGCGCGGCCAGCTCGTCGCGCACCTCGGTCGCCACGTCGCCGTACCGGGCGAGCTCGTCCATGCGGTCCGAGTGGCCGCGCCAGTGCATCGCGACGTACCGCGCCCCCGTCTCGGCGGCGATGCGGGCCATGGCCTCGTCCGCCAGCCCCGCCGACACGTCGTTGATGATCTCGGCGCCCGCCTCGACCGCCGCCGCCGCGGTCGCCGCGCGCATCGTGTCCACGCTCACCCGGAGGCCCCGCCCGGCCAGTTCGCGGATGACGGGCACGACCCGCCGCAGCTCCTCGTCGGGCTCGACCCGGGCCGCGCCCGGCCGCGTGGACTCGCCGCCGACGTCGAGGATGTCGGCGCCCTCGGCCGCGAGCTCCAGCGCGTGCGCGACGGCCGCGTCGGCGTCGAACCAGCGCCCGCCGTCGCTGAACGAGTCGGGGGTCACGTTGACGACCCCCATCACCAGGACGTCAGTCACCGTGGACCGCTCCGATGAGGGCGATGATCTCGGCCCGGGCGACGGGGTCGGCCAGTGCGCCGCGACTGGCGATCGTGACCGTGGAGCTGTGCGCCTGCCGAGCGCCCCGCGTGGTCATGCAGCCGTGCTCGGCATCGAGCACCACGAGCACCCCGCGCGGGACGAGACCGGCCTCGAGCGCATCGGCGATCTGCTCGGTCAGGCGCTCCTGCACCTGGGGGCGGCTCGCGATGGTGTCGACGACCGCGGGGATGCGGCCGAGCCCGACGATCTTCTCCCCGGGCAGGTAGGCGACGTGCGCGGTGCCGGTGAAGGGCAGCAGGTGGTGCTCGCACATCGAGCGGAAGCCGATGTCGCGCAGCACCACGGCGTCGGAATCGGCCGGCTCACCGGCATCCGTCGACCCGGTCGGCACCGAGTCGGCCAGGTGCTGCTGCGGGTCGGCGCCGATGCCGCCGAAGAACTCCGCGTACGCCTCGGCCACGCGCTGCGGAGTGCGCTCGAGCCCCGGGCGGGCGGGGTCCTCGCCGATCGCGAGCAGCAGCTCCCGAACGGCGCGTTCGACGCGGGCCGTGTCCATGCCCGTCATGGCACCCTCCTCACGGCGAGGCCGTCAGGCCGTCGCGGGACGCGGCCTCGTGTTCGGCGTGGTCCGCGACGCCCGGGCCTCCTCGACCTCGGAGTCGGAGTCGACGCCGCCGTCGACCGCGCCCTGGTCGATCGGCGCCTTCTGGTGCGGGAACCGGATCGGCGGGCGGTCGGACACCGGCCGCTTCTCGCTCGAGAGCCAGAGCGGGCGCTGCGGCAGCTTGCGCACGTCCCTGAAGATCTCGGCGATCTGCGTGTGGTCGAGCGTCTCGTGCTCGAGGAGTTCCTCGGCGAGCCGGTCGAGGATGTCGCGGTTGTCGTTCAACACCTGCCACGCCTCGTCGTGGGCCTGCTCGATGAGCGCCCGGACCTCGACGTCGACCGTCTCGGCGACCTCCTCGGAGTAGTCGCGCTGGTGGCCCATGTCGCGGCCGAGGAACACCTCGCCCTGCGACTGGCCGAGCTTGACCGCGCCGACGTTCGCGCTCATGCCGTACTCGGTGACCATCTTGCGGGCAGTGGCGGTGGCCTTCTCGATGTCGTTGGAGGCACCGGTGGAGGGGTCGTGGAACACGATCTCCTCGGCGACGCGGCCGCCCATGGCGTACGTGAGCTGGTCGAGCAGCTCGTTGCGGGTCACGGAGTACTTGTCCTCCAGCGGCAGCACCATCGTGTAGCCGAGCGCGCGACCGCGAGGGAGGATCGTGATCTTCGTGACGGGGTCGGTGTAGTTCATCGCCGCCGCCGCGAGCGCGTGACCGCCCTCGTGGTACGCGGTGATGAGCTTCTCCTTGTCCTTCATCACGCGCGACCGACGCTGCGGGCCCGCGATGACCCGGTCGACCGCCTCGTCGAGCGCCCGGTCGTCGATGAGCTGGGCGTTGGAGCGCGCGGTGAGCAGCGCGGCCTCGTTGAGCACGTTCGCGAGGTCGGCGCCCGTGAAGCCGGGCGTCTTGCGCGCCAGCACCTCGAGGTCGACGCCCTTCGCGAGCGGCTTGCCCTTCGAGTGCACCTCGAGGATCTTCTGGCGGCCCTTGAGGTCGGGGGCGTCGACGCCGATCTGGCGGTCGAAGCGGCCGGGACGCAGCAGTGCCGGGTCGAGGATGTCGGGGCGGTTCGTCGCCGCGATCAGGATGACGTTGGTCTTGGGGTCGAAGCCGTCCATCTCGACGAGGAGCTGGTTCAGCGTCTGCTCGCGCTCGTCGTGCCCACCGCCGAGGCCCGCGCCGCGGTGCCGGCCGACGGCGTCGATCTCGTCGACGAAGATGATCGCCGGCGCGTTCTGCTTGGCCTGGTCGAACAGGTCGCGCACCCGGCTCGCGCCGACGCCGACGAACATCTCGACGAAGTCGGAACCGGAGATCGAGTAGAACGGCACGCCCGCCTCGCCCGCGACCGCGCGTGCGAGGAGCGTCTTGCCGGTACCGGGCGGACCGTACAGCAGCACGCCCTTCGGGATGCGCGCGCCGACCGCCTGGAACTTCGCCGGGTCCTTCAGGAAGTCCTTGATCTCGTGGAGCTCCTCGATGGCCTCGTCGGCGCCGGCGACGTCGTCGAACGTGACCTTCGGGCTCTCCTTGGAGACGAGCTTGGCCTTGGACTTGCCGAACTGCATGACGCGGTTCCCGCCGCCCTGCATGCCGGAGAGGATGATCCAGAAGAAGAGGCCGATGAGCACGAGCGGCAGCAGGATGCCCAGCATGGAGAGGAACCAGCTCGGCTGCGGGACCTCGTCGGTGAAGCCGTCCGCCGGGTCCGCCTGGTCGACGGCCGCGATCACGTCGGGGCCTCGCGGGGTGACGTAGTAGAACTGGACCTGGTTGCCGAGATCCTCCTCGGCCTCGGCGAGGGTGAGGTCGACGCGGTTCTCGCCGTCGACGATCTTGACCTCCTGGACCTTGCCGTCGTCGAGGAGCTCGAGTCCCTGCTGGGTCGACACCTCGCGGAAGCCCGACTGGGTGATCAGGCTCGACCCGATCCAGACCGCCACGACGGCCAGCAGGATGTAGATGACCGGCCCGCGGAGGATCTTCTTCATGTTCATGGTGGTGACAGGCTACCGTCTGGTCACTGGAGGCCGTCCGTGTGTTCGCTGTGGGCGCTCGGGCGCCCCGTCGGCCTACGAGTAGACGTGCGGCGCGAGGATCGCGACGTCGCGCAGGTTGCGGTAGCGCTCGGCGAAGTCGAGGCCGTACCCGATGACGAACTGGTTCGGGATGTCGAAGCCCAGGTACTTGACGTCGACCTCGACCTTGGCGGCATCGGGCTTGCGCAGCAGCGCGCAGATCTCGATCGACGCGGCCCCGCGCGAGCGCAGGTTGCCGAGCAGCCAGCTGAGCGTGAGGCCCGAGTCGATGATGTCCTCGACGATGAGCACGTGGCGCCCCGAGAGGTCGGTGTCGAGGTCCTTCAGGATCTTCACGACGCCCGAGGACTGCGTGCCCGCACCGTACGACGACACGGCCATCCAGTCCATGGTGATGTGGCTGCGCAGCTCGCGCGCCAGGTCGGCCATGACCATGACCGCGCCCTTCAGGACCCCGACGAGCAGGAGGTCCTGGCCCTCGTAGTCGGCCTCGATCCGGCGGGCGAGCTCGGCGAGCTTGTCGCGGATCTGCTGCTCGGTGACCAGCACCTCGGTCAGGTCGGCCTCGATCTCGCGCGAATCCATCCCGTGCTCCTCCTGTTGCGTGCGGTCGAAACGGATGCCACGAGCCTAGTCGTCAGCGCGCCGTGAACTCGATCCGCCCGCCGACCCGGGCGGCGCGGCATCCGGGCAGGTCGATCGGGCCCTGCCCGTGCCAGTCGGTGACGAGCCGGGCGACCTCCAGCGTCTGGCGACGGCTCAGCGCGACGCCGAACTCGCTCGCGACGACGTGGCGGATGATGCGCTGGCGCAGCGCGGCGGGGTTCGCGGCGAGCACGCCGGCGCTCACGGCGATGCCCGCCTCGGCCGGCTCGCAGACCTCCTCGATGAACTCGTCGATCTGCTCGGCGAAGGCCTGCTCGTCCTCGCGGAGCTGCTCGGCAGTGCGGGCGAGCGCCTCGGCGACGCCCGGCCCGAGCTCTGCCTCGAGCACGGGCAGCGCCCGTTCCCGCACGCGCACGCGCGCGTAGGCGTGGTCGGCGTTGTGCGGGTCGCTCCAGGCGACGAGGCCCGCATCGGCGCAGGCCTGCCGCGTGGTCGACCGCCGGATGCCGAGCAGCGGGCGGACGTACCGCCCCGCGCGCGGCGCCATGCCGGCCAGGCTCGCCGACCCCGAGCCGCGGGCGAGCCCGAGCAGCACGGTCTCGGCCTGGTCGTCGAGGGTGTGGCCGAGCAGTACGGCGGCGGCGCCCGTCTCGTCGGCCGCCGCGTCGAGTGCGGCGTACCGCGCCGCGCGAGCGGCGCCCTCCGGACCCTCGCCCCCCGGGAGCGCGTCGGCGTCGACCTGCCGGACGAGCACCGGGTCGAGTCCGAGGTCGCGCGCGACGGATGCCGCGGCATCCGCCTGCTCGGCCGAGCCCTGCTGGAGCCCGTGGTCGACCACGACGGCGCCCGCACGCCACCCGGCCCGCGGGGCCTCGAAGGCGACGGCCGCGGCGAGCGCGAGCGAGTCGGCGCCGCCGGACAAGGCGACGAGCGCGAGCGGCCCGTCATCCCGCGGCTCCAGCACCCCTCGCACCGCGCGTCGCACGTCGGCGATCGGCGGCGTCAGTCGTGGACGGCGCTCGGAGGGCATCACGTAACCTTATTCCGGCCATCCGGGCGCGAGCGCGCCATCCGTTGCACGAGGAGAACAGCATGGGCGAGTACGCCGCCGTCATCGAGATCCCCAAGGGGAGCCGCAACAAGTACGAGGTCGACCACGAGACCGGCCGGGTCTTCCTCGACCGCGTGCTCTACACGAACTTCGTCTACCCGACCGACTACGGCTTCTTCGAGAACACGCTCGGCGACGACGGCGACCCGCTGGACGTGCTGGTGCTCACCCAGTACCCGCTCTTCCCGGGCGTGGGCGTGAAGGTGCGCCCGGTGGGCGTCTTCCACATGACCGACGACGGCGGCGGCGACGCCAAGGTCATCGCGGTGCCGGCCGGCGACCCGCGCTGGAACCACATCCAGGACGTCGAGGACGTGCCCGAGTACACCCGCAAGGAGATCGAGCACTTCTTCGAGCACTACAAGGACCTCGAGCCCGGCAAGTGGGTCAAGACCGAGGGCTGGGCGAACGCGGCCGAGGCCGAGTCGCTGATCGCGAAGGCGATCGAGGCGTACCCGGGCCACTGAACCCGAGCGGATGCCGCGGCATCCGCTGCACGACGAGGGGGCGAGCCGTTCGGCTCGCCCCCTCGCGCATGCTCCAGCGCCGGAGGTCAGCCCAGGTAGACGCCGCGCGCGGCCATGAACGGCTGCGGGTCGATGCGACTCCAGCCGTTGTAGACCTCGAAGTGGAGGTGGCAGCCCGTCGAGGCGCCCGTGGTGCCGCTCGATGCGATCACCTGGCCCGACGACACCCACTGGCCGTATCCGACGAAGAGCCCGCCGTAGCGGATGTGCGCGTACCCGGTGTACACGCCGCCGCCGTGGTCGATCTTGATGAAGTTGCCGTAGCTGCCGGAGTAGCCCGAGAAGATGACCCGACCGCTCGCCGCCGCGTAGATCGGCGCCGAGCACCCGGTGGCGATGTCGGTGGCGTAGTGGAACGGGTTCGAGCAGTAGCCGCCGCTGCAGATGACCTGCCGGGGGCCGTAGACGCCGGAGATGTAGCCGTACGCGGGCTTCGACCAGCCGGACGACGACCCGCCGCCTCCGCCGCCGCCTCCTCCGGCACGGGCGGCCGCGGCCGCAGCCGCGGCGGCGGCCGCCGCCTCGCGCTTGCGTCGCTCCTCCTCCGCCTTGCGTCGGCGCTCCTCTTCCTCCTTGCGCTTGCGCTCGCCCTCCTCGTAGGCCGCCGTCGTCTTGGCCTCGGTGTCGCGCAGGAACTTCAGCTGCTGGTCGAGCTCGATCTTCTTCGCCTCGGACTCGGCGAGCGCGGCCTCGGCCGCGGCCTGCGCGGCCTGCGCCGCGGCGAGGGCCTGCTCGGCGGCGATCCGGAGCTTCTCGCGCTCCCCGCGGGCGACCTCGGCCTGGTCGGCGAGCGACTGCGCGGTGTTGCCCGCCTCCCTCGCCTGCGCGTAGATGTCGCCCGTGCGCTCGACGAGCTTCTCCATCGACCCCAGGCGGGCGAGCAGTTCGTCGGTGCGCTCCGCGTCGCCGGCGTCGATGAGCAGGTTCACGCCGAGGTCGGTGCTGCCCGTCCGGTAGAGCTGCGCGGCGACCTGGCCGGCGCTGCGTTCGGCGTCGGCAGCCTCCTGCGCCGCCGCGTCGGCCTGCGCCTGGATCTCGTCGGCGCGCCGGACGGCGTCGTCGTACTCCTGCTGCGCGACGAGCAGTTCCTCGGTGCGCCGCTGGGCCTCGGCGCGAGCCACCTCGACGTTCGCCTCGAGCTGGCCGATCAGCGACACGATCTGGTCGACCGCTGCGGCGGCGGCGCGGGTGTCGGCCTTCGCCTGCTGCAGCTCCTCCCACGTCGGGTAGTCCGCCGCGGTGGCCGCCGAGGGGTTCGCGACGACCCCGCCCGTCGCGGCGATGACGAGCGCGACGACCGCCGCGAGCGCGCGCAGCCGCGACCCGGCGCGGCCGGGTACTCGGCGCTCGGCGACTCGCGACATGTTCCCCCATCTGCGCGGCGCACGAGGCGCCGCGCGCGTGCGTACGTGCGGGCAGTGGCCATGTCACCGTAGGCACGGATCGGCCCGGAACCGGGGATTTCGGCTCCGCGTGGCGGACCTGCGATGGCTCGTTTTGGAATCTGGCCGCCCAATGCGTATGCTTTCTTCTCGGCGGTCATGCCCCAGGCAAGACCATCCGGCCCCATCGTTTAGCGGCCTAGGACACCGCCCTTTCACGGCGGCAGCACGGGTTCGAATCCCGTTGGGGTCACCCAGCGATGGGTTTACAATTGAACAGCTTCTTTACGAGGCCCTGTGGCGCAGTTGGTTAGCGTGCCGCCCTGTCACGGCGGAGGTCGCGGGTTCAAGTCCCGTCAGGGTCGCTCAGGCGACAAGCCCTTTCCCTTTCGAGAGAAGGGGCTTTCTCCTTATCATCGAGATGCTTCGGCATCCCGAGGCTCTGTAGCTCAGTTGGTAGAGCGTTCGACTGAAAATCGAAAGGTCACCGGATCGATGCCGGTCGGAGCCACATCAGAAAACCCCCGGTTCGCCGGGGGTTTTCGCGTTCCTCGGCTCACACCGCGGGCGTACGGCTCGAGCCGCACTGAGTCAGTTCCCGTTCCTCCGCGCGAGGCTCCCGAGGGTTACCTCTCTCTCGCGTCGCGCTGATTCCCAGCCGCCTCACATCGTCACGAGCCATCCGGTGTCCCGCCGACCTGACGCCGGTCGCCGCTATCGGGCTGCACCGGGAAGTACCCCGCCTCCGTGGCGCGCAGGAAGTCCCAGACGTCCAGTTCCGGCGTGTCCACGTGCATCCGCCAGCTCCAGTAGGTCCATGCGACCGCGGGGCGGAACGCCTCGAGATGGGCCTCGGCGATCGCGCGATCGTACGGGCGCCGGGCGTCGTCGTCCATCTCGGCGAGCGCCGCCTGCTTCGTGTCGAGGTTCCACTCACCCACGATGACCGGGAAGCGTCGGGTCGCCGCCTCCAGCGTGTCGCCGAATACGGCGGGGATGTAGTCGAGGTATCCCTCGAGGTCGCGCTGCCCGGCCATCATCACGTACATGTGGGTGTCCACCGCGAAGTCCTCGAACCCCTCGGCGTCGAACCAATCGAACCACTCCGGCATGCGGAACCCGTCATGGAAGACGACGCGCACGCGCGGGGCGGCGGTGCGGATGCGCCGGTATGCGTCGCGGTAGAACGATTGCAGGAACGCCGTCGGCACCGCCTCCGAGCCCGCCGCCCGTTCGGGATCGACGGCCGGGTACCGCGTCGGCACGTCCAGCGCAGCCCAGAGCTGAGGCGAGATCGGCTCGTTCAGCACCTCGATCCCCCAGAGCCCCGGCCGGTCTCCGTATCGGGCCGCGAGCCGCTCGAGCACCGTGAGCGCGAATTCGACGTGTTCGGGGAACTGATGGAACCGGCACACCCCGCAGATCCCGCCGTTGTCGAACCCGTTCTGGCTCTCGGGCACGGTGTGCAGGTCCACGAGCACCTGGATGCCGTACCGCTCGGCCCACTGCAGGGCGCGATCGACGTATTCGATGCAGCCGACGAACGGCGGCACGTCGCCGAAGACGAAGTAGGGCACGGGCAGCCGGACGAGGCCGACGCCACGCGCGGCGAGGTAGGCGAAGTCGCGTCCGGTGATCCATGTGTCCCGGTGCACGGTGAATCGCTCTCGCCGCGCTGTGTCGTCGAGCGCGTGCGTGAGGTGCCACTCGTCCTCGGCATCGGTGCCGGCGAACAGCTCGGGTGCCATCCACTTCTCGAGGACGAGCCAATTGCCGAGGTTCACGCCCGTCAGCTGCGTCATGTCGATCCCTTCTCCGCGGTGGCCTCGATGTCGATGTGCTCCTGCCGCACTCGGGGCAGGGCATCCGGGTGACGCGACGCGAGGAAATCGGTGAGCGCCTCGCGGACCTCGAACCTCAGGAGTTCGACCGTGTCGCTCGCCGCACTGAACTGGGCGAGCAGGACGACGCCGTCGGCGGTCGTGTCGCCGACGCGCAACTCCGCGACCCGTCCGTCCCAGAACGGACTGGCGCCGACGACTCGGCGCAGCTCCTGGCGCGTGGCGATGACCGGGACCTCCCACGCGCCGACGAGTTGCACCTCGCCGATCGCGGTGTCGCCCGAGTGGGACCAGTTCTCGAACGGCGTCGTGATGAAGTACGTGCACGGCAGGATCAGGGTCGTCTCGTTCCACACCTCGACGGCGACGTAGGTCAGGGTGATCTCCTCGATCCGACCCTGCCGACCCTCGATCACGACCACATCGCCGACGCGGATGCCGTCGGTGAAGGCGATCTGGATGCCCGCGAACACGTTGGCGAGGATGGTCTGCGCTGCGAGACCGGCGATGATCGAGAGCACGCCCGCCGACGCCAACAGCGTCACGCCGACCGCGCGGACCGAGGGGAACGTCCAGAGGATCGCGCCCACGGCGAGCGTGCCGACGGCCGCGATCGCGACACGCTCGATCAGCGCGATCTTCGTCCGGACATGACGGGAGCGCTCGTCCCGCAACCCGGTGTCCGGGTACCGGGCGAGTGCGCCCTTGGCCGCGGTGCGGACCAGCACCACGGCGAGCCATGCCACGGCGCAGATCTGGGCGATGAGGAGCACCTGGGCGAGCCCGACGGCCCAGCGACGGTCGATCTCCTGGACGACCGGGCCGACCGCGGCGAGCATCACCACGGCGACCACGGGAGACTGCCACAGGCGCCCCGCCAGGATTCTTAGGTTCCATCGTCGTTCGAGTCGTCGCAGGACCACGACGACGAGGACGCCGAGCGCAGCCGCGATCGCGAGCGCGACGACGACGGCGGCCACGAGCTGGGGCAGCGTCGCGGCGGCCAGGTCGAACATGTGCAGCCCTCGCGTTCCGGGTCCCGGTGGTCGTTGACGGTCGCGACTGTACGTCCGCCCGCGTCGCCGGCGCATCACGCGATCGCGTAGTCCTCAGCGATCGGATGCCGCGAGGCCGCCCTCGTCGTGGTCGCGCTCGGCGAGCGCGAGGTGCAGGCGAGCGCGCGACGCGATGCCGAGCTTCCGGAAGGCCTTCCGGAGGTGGTAGTCGACGGTACTCGCGCTCAGGTGGAGGCGCGTCGCGATCGCGGCGTTGGTCAGCCCCTCGCTCGCCAGGCGAGCGACGGCCATCTCCTGCGTGGACAGCTCACCGGAGTCGGTGCCGGACGGACTTCCCCCGCGCAGCGCGGCGACCTCGGAAGCCGCACGGTGCGAGAACCCCCGAGCGCCCATCGACGTGAAGATGTGCTCTGCCCGCTCCAGGTGAGCACGGGCCTCACCGCGACGCCGATGCCGCCGAAGCCACTCGCCGTACACGAGGTGCGCACGTGCCGATTCGGCGAGGAGACCGGTGCGGGAGAGGTGATCGATCGCGCTCACGTGCAGGCGCTCTGCCTCGTCCTCGGCTCCTGCGACGAGCGCTGCGGAGCGGTCGTGCACGCCCCGCGCCCAGTCCGTGCCGGCGGCGAGGGTCGACACCGCGAGTCGCCGGAGCGACTCGATGGCGACCGACCGATCGCCGCTGCGCGCGGCCGCCTCGACGGCCTCGACGAGACCCCACGTCGAGTAGACGATGGCGATGGGGTACCGGGCGGCGGCGAGCGCGTGCGGAAGGGCGTCGTCGTACCGCATGCCGCCGACCGCGTGGAGGGCGCGCCCCCAGTGCACGAAGGGACGAGCCATCCCCTCTCCGCGTGCCGAGGACTCCTCGAGGGCCGCGGCCAGGGCCGCTTCGCCATCCGCCCCGCCCTCCCACGCGACGATCGCGCCGACGCCGTACGCCGCTCGGGGGACGGCGATCGAGTCCCAGATCTCGACGGCCTCCGCGGCGAGTTGGCGGGCGTGCGTTGCGTCACCGCGCAGCAGGTGGAGGGCGACTCCGGTCGTGGTCGTCGCCGCGACGGCGGTGAGCGCTCCGACGGCGCGGGCCGTCGCGGTGCCCTCGTCGACGTAGGCGCTCCAGCGTCGCTCATCCCAGCCGATGACGGCGAGGCGGCTCGCGATCCAGAGCCAGCGGGCTCGGACGCCGGGGTCGTCGTGCACATCGGAGAACTCCTCCAAGTGCCGACGCAGCAGCGGGAGCGAGTCGACAGGATCAGCGATGGCCATCTCGCGCATCACCTCGAGCAGGCGGTCCGTGCTGCGAAGCTCGTCCGGTGCGGGACGGGGCGCTCGACGCGCGCGTTCGGCGACCTTCCGGATCTCCACCCCATCCTCGCCGGGGGCCGCAAGGACCGCGGCGGACATCGCGTCGAGGTAGGCCTCCCGCGCGGCCATCGGGTCGTGGTCGACGAGAGCGTCGGCGGCTGCCAGGAAGAGCTCGACCGGACGAGCACTCCGCTCGAGCGTGAACAGGAGGCGCCCGCGCACGACGTCCAGTCGTGCTCGGTCGAGCGGTTCTTCGGCGTCAGACCGGGCCTCGTCGAGCAGCCGCATGGCGCGTGGCTGGGCACCGGCGAGTTCGAGCGCCGTCGCACCGGCGATCGCGCACCGCACGCGGGTGGCAGGGGATTCGGCGAGCCCCATGGCGCGCTCGTAGAACGCGGCGGCGGCGAGGAACCCGCCTCGGGCGCCCGCCCGTCCGGCCGACTGCTCGAGGGCGGCGGCGACGGACTCCGACGGGCCGAAGGTGCCGAGCGCCTGGTGCCAGGCACGTCGATCCGGATCGCGCTGGCGGTCGGTCGCGTCGGCGAGGGCCGCGTGCACACGGCGCAGTTTCGAGGTGCTCGCGGCGCCGTACGCGGCTGATCGCACGAGCGGGTGGTCGAACGCGATCCGCTGTCCCACGTGCACCAGGCCCGCGGCTTCGGCGGCGACGAGGTCGTCGATCGAACGACCGAGCCCGGTCGCGGCACGGGCCACCAGCCTCGGGTCGCCCGTCGGGTCGGCCGCGGCGAGCAGGAGCACGTCGGCCGACGCCTCGCTGAGGCGCGCGATCCGGGCTGCGAACGCGCGCTGCAGGCGGCCGGCCATGGGCAGCGAGGATGCGCCGGTCTCGGGAGCGCCCTCGGGTCGCAGGAAGCCCGCCGTCGCCGCCTCTCGCAGCATCAGAGGGTTGCCTCCCGCCTCCTGGAGGATGCGCACGAGCACCTGCTCGTCCATCGGACCACCCACCACCGTGCGCAGGAATGCCCGTGCGTCGGTCTCCTCGAGTCCCTCGACCGGCAGCACCGGGATGCCGTCGACGTCGTCGACCTCGAGTCCGACACGCCTGACGAAGATCATCGCAATGGGGGATCGCTCGAGGCGGCGGGCGACGAAGCCGAGGACCTGCACGCTCGATGCGTCCAGCCAGTGGACGTCGTCGACGACGCACAGCAGTGGGCGGTCGCGGGAGACCTCGACGAGCAGCCCGAGCACCGCCAGCCCGAGGACGAAGGGTCGCGGCACCGGATCGACCGCCTGCCCGAGGGCCACGCGGATCGCCTGCCGCTGCGGGCCGGGAAGGCGATCGACCGCGTCCGGGATCGCACTCAGGATCTGCTGGAGTCCCGCGAACGCCAGTTCACGCTCGGACTCGACCCCGATCGCCGATGGGATGCGGAAGTCGCCGGCTCCGGCGATCGCGTGCTCGACCAGGGAGGTCTTCCCGATGCCGGCATCGCCCACGACGACGAGGGCTCCGCCACGGCCTTCCCGCGCCCGATCGACCAGCGCCGCGATGGTGGACTGCTCACGCCTCCGACCGAGCATGGCCTCACCCCTCGCAGGAGCGCTCGCCTGGTCAGGCCGACGGGGCGGGGGTCTCCCCCTGAAGACTACGCATTCCCGTGATTCGGCGATACCGCTGAAATCCCTACCGTTGACGGCGAGGACACCAGGAGGACTCATGGCGATGGACACCGTGCTGCTGATCGCGGCGACCTACGACCGTCTCGAGGATGCCGAGCTCGACTACGACGCCGTGCGGACGGCGTGGGCCGAGTCCACCGTGGGCGACACCTACGACGCGGCCGTCGTCGCCCGAGACGCCGACGGGAAGGTGCGGGTCGTGCACCGGCACGAGGAACCGGTGCTCCGGGGCAGCGTCATCGGCGGCGGCGTCGGCATCGCGCTCGGCGCTCTCGCCGCGATCTTCCCGGCGATCGGGCTCGGCGCCGGCGTGCTGCTGGGCGCAGCGGCCGGAGCAGGTCTCGGCGCCGCGGCCGGCCATGTCGTCGGTGGGATGAGCCGCGACGATCTCAAGGAGCTCGGCGAGCTCCTGGACGACGGGTCCGCAGCGCTCGTCGCGATCGTCGCGCAGGACACGGAGGCACGCGTGGAAGCGGTGATGGCTCGGGGGCGCAAGCAGCTGAAGACGCGAATCCGGGCGGACGAGAAGGCGCTCGAACGGGCGCTCGACGAGGCCCTGCGCACTGGCGACGGCTGAGCCCGACCATGCCGCATTGGTCACCCGACGTGCTCGGGCCGCCGTACGAGCGGCTCGACCTCGAGCTGGCGCCCGACCCCGAGGGCGAGGTCGTGGCCACCCTCGTCCGCCGCACGCGAGACGAGGTCATCGACGGTCGCGGTCGGTTCGACGTGCTGTACGTGCACGGGTGGTCGGACTACTTCTTCCAGAAGGAACTCGCCGAATACTGGGTGCGCCGCGGCGCGAGATTCCACGCGCTCGACCTGCGCAAGTACGGGCGGAGTCTTCGGCCGCACCAGACACCCGGCTACGTGGACGACCTCGCCGTCTACGACGAGGAGATCGGCGCGGCGATCGACGTGATCCGGGAGCGGGCGGTCGACCCGTTGATCCTGATGGGCCATTCCACAGGCGGACTCACGCTGAGCCTGTGGGCAGCGCGGCATCCGTCCGTCGCCGACGGGCTCGTGCTGAACGCCCCTTGGCTGGAGTTCCAGACGCGGGCATTCGGACGGGCGATCCTGGAACCGGTCGTGCAGGTCGGTGCGGTCGTCCATCCGCACGCCCCGTTCCCGGAGGTCGACCTCGGGTTCTACAGCCGCACCGTCTCGGCCGAACTCGACGGCGAATGGACCTACGACACGACGTGGCGGCCTGAGCGCGGCTTCCGGACGAACCGCGGATGGCTGAATGCGGTGCTGCGTGGCCACGCCGTCGTCGCGAAGGGACTCGGCCTGCGCATCCCGGTGCTGGTGCTGCTCTCAGCACGGAGCATGCTGCAGCCGGCCTGGTCGGAGCAGATGCGGTACGCGGACACCGCGATCGACGTCGCCGGTGTCGCTCGACGCGCCGCGGACCTCGGCATGGACGTCTGCATCCGGCGGATCGACGGGGCGCTGCACGATGTGACGCTGTCCTCGCCGCCCGCTCGGGCGGCGGTGTGGGAGTCGCTGGACCGCTGGTTGCCCGCGGTCCTGCCCGCAGCATCCCCGGCCGGATCCGGCGCGCTGGGCTGAGTAGCGAAGCGAGGAGTGGACATGGACATCCTGTCGATCGTCTCGGGGGTCATCCAGGCGACTGTCGCCTTCACCGTGTTCGGATACGGCTTGTCCGCCCGCACCGAGGACCTCCTGTCCGTACTGCGCCGACCGCGCGTGCTGTTCCTCTCGCTCGTCGCGATGTTCGTCGTGATGCCGGTGGTCGCGCTCGCCGCGCATGTCTACTTCGACTTCCCGCACGCCGCGGAGGTCGCGCTCGTCGTGATCGCGCTCACTCCGATCCCCGCGCTCCTCCCGCGCACCGAGATCGGCTCCGGCGGCCGGGCCACGTACGCCTTCGGGCTCGCCTTCGCCGTCGCCCTCGTCTCGCCGGTTCTGATCCCTGCGCTCTCCGACCTCATCGGGCGCCTCATGGACCGACCGTTCGGGCTCTCGCCGCTGACGATCGCGACCGCGATGGCCACTCAGGTGCTGCTGCCGCTGGCGCTGGGATTCATCGTCGGGAGGATCTGGCCGACGGCGTCGGACCGGTTCGGCGGCAGGCTGGTCGCGATCGCGAACTCGCTGATGCTCGTGGCCCTGCTCGCGCTGCTCGTCCTGGTGTTTCCGGCGGTGGTCAGCGCGTTGTCGCTCGTCACGCTCGTCGTGATGTTCGCCTTCACCGCGATCGGCCTCGCCGTCGGGCACGCGCTCGGCGGTCCCGACCGGTCCGACGCGGTCGTGCTCGCCATCGCCTGCGCGAATCGGAATCCCGGACTCGCCATCGGTCTGGCCGCGTCGATCTTCCCCGCGGAGAGCTTCGCCGGGACGGCGATCATCTACGCGCTGGTCTCGAACATCGCCGTCACGCTCTACACGCGGCTCCAGCGCCGTCGAGCGGCGGAGTCGAACACGGCCGCGACGACCTCGGAGGATCAGACATGACCGACCGCATCGATGCCTGGTTCGCCCGCCTGCCGAGATGGGTCCGCGGCGTCGTCGGCGTCGTCGCGGTCGTCCTCGGCGCGGTGATCCTCACCCGACCGACGACCTCGCTCGGCGTGCTCGCGATCCTGATCGGCGCTGGCATGGTCCTCAGCGGCATCCTGGAACTCGTCGGAGGCGGGGACCCCGACGACGAGCGACGCGGACCTCGGTGGCGCCTCGTCACTGCCGCGCTCTGGATCGTCGCCGGAGTGCTCGTCCTGCTCCTCCCGGGACTGACCGTGCGCCTCGTGGCCGTGGCCGTCGCCGTCGCAATCATCGTCAACGGCGGCTTGTCGCTCGCCGCGGCGTTCCGCACCGGCGCCTCCTGGGATGCCCGCGTCGCCTCCGTCCTCCTCGGCGCGGCCCAGATCGTGTTCGGCCTGCTCGCCATGCTGTGGCCGGACATCACCCTGCTCGTCGTGGCCGTGGTGTTCGGCGCACGCCTGATGATCGTCGGGCTCCTTCTGGCGTGGCACGCCGTCCGAGGCAGTCGGCGAGAGGCACCGGACGACGGACCGCCGTCCGGTCCACGTCGGTGGGCACGGACGATCGCCGCGGTCGTCGCCGTGCTGCTCGCGGTGATCGCCGGATCCGTCAGCGCGACGCTGCGTGAGGGCTCGCCCGTCGTCGATGAGTTCTACGCCGCGCCGCGTGACGTGCCGAGCGAACCGGGGCGCCTGATCCGGGCCGAGCCGTTCACGCGAGGCGTGCCGGCGGACGCCACCGCCTGGCGCATCCTCTACACCACGACCGGCGAGAGCGGCGATCCGGCCGTCGCGAGCGGGCTCGTCGTGGTCCCGACCGATGGCGCGGACTTCCCGGTCATCGACTGGACGCACGGAACGACGGGTTTCGCGCAGCCCTGCGCACCGTCCCTCGCCGACCAGCCCTTCGAGTCCGGCGCGTTGTTCCTCCTGCCCGAGGTCATCGAGAATGGATGGGCGCTCGTGGCCACCGACTACCTCGGGCTCGGGACGCCCGGACCGCACCCGTACCTCATCGGCCGGTCGAGCGCGTACGCCGCGCTCGATGCCCGCCGTGCAGCCTCCGAGCTGACGGAGGCGAAGCTCGGCGACCAGACCGTCGTCTGGGGTCACTCCCAGGGCGGCGGCGCCGCCCTTTGGACCGGAGCGGTCGCCGATGAATACGCGCCCGAACTCGGCCTCCAAGGCGTCGCCGCACTCGCTCCCGCGTCGAACCTGACCGGACTCATGGAGAATCTTCCGAACGTGACGGGCGGGTCGATCTTCCAGTCGTTCGTGATCGCCGCGTACACCGCCGTCTACCCTGACGTCTCCTACCGGGAGTACGTCCGCCCGGGCGCCGAGGCGACTGTGCGGGAGATGGCGGACCGATGCCTCGCCGAGCCCAGCTCGGCCGTCACGCTCCTCGAACTGCTGGGACTCTCGAGGGACCCCCGGATCGATGCCGCCGACCCGACGACCGGCGCGTTCGGCGAACGGCTCGAGGAGAACACGCCGCCAGCGACGATCAGCGCGCCACTGCTGCTCGGCCAGGGCGCGGACGACCAGCTCGTCGTTCGTCCCGCACAGGACGAGTACGTCGAGGGGCTCTGCGCCGACGGCCAGCAGGTCGACTACCGGATCTACGCGGGCCGCGACCACGTACCGCTCGTCGAGCCGGACTCGCCGCTCGTGCCCGACCTCCTCGCCTGGACCGCGGAACGGTTTGCGGGTGAAGCGGTCGAACCGGGCTGCGTCACCACCGAGCGTTGAGGCAGCGGGCGCCGCCCCACTGCGACAGGCGCACGACGGGCGCGGTGCCGACGGGACTCTCCCGGGCCTACTGGGCGGACTGAGCATCGAACGGTCACCCGATCGATGCTCCGTCGCCCCCGCCGCGCGCCGCGCCTCCGGCCCGTCCCGTCCCGTCGGACCGCGGGGGCGATGGGTACCAGAGTCGCATCCGGCCCGGCAACGCCCTTGCCGCGACAGCTCCCCTCGGTTCGCATGGAACGATCACGATCACGCCGAACCGGAGAGGAGACCACGCCATGGCGACCAGCGACGACTCGATGCGCGTCTCGGAGGATGGGCGTTCCCGCGCCGCCGATGCGAGCGATTCCCGGTCGCGTCAGGGTGGAGACGATCCCCGCCGAGCGTGGAAGCCGTACCTCCGGTTCGCCGCCATGATCCTGACCGCGATGTTCCTCGGCTACTGGACGATGTTCGCCGGGTCATGGGAGTGGGGCCACGTCCGATTCAGCGAGAGCCGGGTCTTCATGGCCGTCACGATGGGCGGCACGATGGGGCTCGTCATGCTCGGCTACATGCTCGGCATGTACCGCAACACCAAGGCGAACATCGTCGTCATCGTCGTCAGCCTGCTCTTCATCGGCGGCGGGATCACCCTCGATCGGAGCCAGGCGACGGTCGACGACGTCGCCTTCATGCGAGGGATGATCCCGCATCACTCGCTCGCGATCACCCGTTCCGAGCGGTTCGGGAACGCCGACCTGCGCGTCTGCGAACTCGCCGTCGCGATCAGCGAGGCCCAGCGTCGGGAGATCGACGAGATGGACTGGCTCATCCGCGACATCCAGCAGAACGGTGCGGCCACCACCGCTGCCGAGGTCGCCGAGCGCCCCGTACCGGACTTCCCCGCGGAAGCGGACCGGGAGTGCGACGCGGAGTGATGCGGCACCCGCGCCGGCTGGTCGGAGGGCGAGGCCGTCGGGGCCGGCGTGCGAGGCCGACCCCGACGGACCGATGGATCAGGCGACCGCGTACCTCGCCGGCTCGGCGTCGAAGAGCGGGCCGCAGGCGGCGCAGCAGAACCAGTAGCGCTGGCCCTCGTGGTCGCGGAACAGGCCGGCCTGCTCGGCGTCGGCCTTCACGACCATGCTCCCGGGCATGACCGGGCACTCGGCCAGGTCATCGCCGCCGCGGAGCAGGTCGGTCGCGTCGGCGGGCTTCACGGCGTGCCCGCGGGCGTCGCCGGTGCTGCAACAGTGTGCACTCATGGATGGTGTCCTTTCAGGTCGCGTGGATCACGCGTGTTCGAGTTCCCGCGCCGGTGCGGTCGCGGTGGTGGTGGCGCGCGAGGCGCCGGTGGTCCGCGAGCGGAAGGTCCGCAGGCGGAGGCTGTTGCTGACGACGAAGACGCTGGAGAACGCCATCGCCGCGCCGGCGAGCATCGGGTTGAGCAGGCCGAGGGCGGCCAGGGGGATCGCAGCCACGTTGTAGGCGAACGCCCAGAACAGGTTGGCCTTGATCGTCCCGAGGGTGCGACGCGACAACCGGATGGCGTCGCCGACGGCACGGAGGTCGCCGCGGACGAGCGTGATGTCGGCCGCCTCGATGGCCGCGTCGGTGCCGGTCCCCATCGCCAGGCCGAGGTCGGCCTGCGCGAGGGCCGCGGCGTCGTTGACGCCGTCGCCGACCATCGCGACGACCTTGCCCGATGCCTGCAGGTCGCGCACCACGGCGACCTTGTCGGCCGGCAGGACGTCGGCGATGACCTCGTCGATCCCGACCTCGTCGGCGACGTGGCGTGCGACCGTGGCGTTGTCGCCGGTCAGCAGCACGGGCGTGAGGCCGAGGCGGCGCAGCTCCGCGATCGCGTCGCGGCTGGTGTCCTTGACGCGGTCGGCGACCACGAGCACGCCGCGCGCGACGCCGTCCCAGGCGACCAGGACCGCCGTCTGACCGGCGGACTCGGCGTCGGCCTTCGCCGCACGCAGGTCCGCAGGCACCTCGACGGCCCAATCGCCGAGCAGCGACTCGCGGCCGACGACCGTCAGGTGCCCGTCGACGATCCCGTGGACGCCGCGGCCCTCGTGGTTCTCGAACGACTCGACCGTGGCGAGCTCGCCGACCCGGGCCGTGGCGCCGGCGGCGATCGCCTGGGCGATGGGGTGCTCCGACGCATCCTCGAGGGCTCCGGCGATGCGGAGCACGTCGGCCTCGGTCTCCCCCGCCCCCGCGTGCACGGCGAGCAGGGTCATCCGACCGGTCGTCACGGTTCCGGTCTTGTCGAGCACCACGGTGTCGACCTTCCGGGTCGACTCGAGCACCTCGGGTCCCTTGATCAGGATGCCGAGCTGCGCGCCGCGTCCCGTGCCGACGAGCAGCGCCGTCGGCGTGGCGAGGCCGAGCGCGCAGGGGCACGCGATGATCAGCACGGCCACCGCGGCGGTGAACGCGGCGGCCGCCGGGAATCCGGCGCCGAGCCAGACGCCGAGCGTCGCGGCGGTCAGGGCGAGCACGATCGGGACGAAGACCCCCGAGATCCGGTCGGCGAGCCGCTGGACCTGCGCCTTCCCGGACTGGGCGTCCTCGACGAGCTTCGCCATCTGCGCGAGCTGGGTGTCGGCGCCCACGCGCGTGGCGCGCACGACGAGCCGGCCGCCGGCGTTGACGGTCGCACCGACCACCGGATCGCCGACGGTCACCTCGATCGGCACGGACTCGCCGGTGAGCATCGACTGGTCGATCGCGCTGCGGCCCTCGACGATCACGCCGTCGGTCGCGATCTTCTCGCCCGGGCGAACGACGAACTCGTCGCCGACGCTGAGCCGCTCGATCGGGACCCGCTCCTCGCGGCCGTCCTTCAACACGGCGACGTCCTTCGCCCCGAGCTGGAGCAGGGCGCGCAGGGCGGCGCCGGCAGTGCGCTTCGACCGCTTCTCGAAGTAGCGGCCGGCGAGCACGAACATGGTCACGCCGGCGGCGACCTCGAGGTAGATGTTCGCGGCGCCGTCGCTCGGCGCCACGGTCAGCTCGAACGGATGCGTCATGCCCGGGGTGCCCGCGGTGCCGAAGAACAGGGCGTACACCGACCACAGCAGCGCGGCGGACGTGCCGACCGAGACCAGCGTGTCCATCGTCGCGGCGCCGTGTCGCAGGTTCACCGCGGCCGCCCGGTGGAACGGCCACGCCGCCCAGACGATGACCGGCGCAGCCAGGACCAGCGACAGCCACTGCCAGTACGGGAACTGGAGGACGGGGATCATCGCCATCAGGATGACGGGGACGGAGAGCACGACCGATCCGATCAGCCGATGCCGGAGGGTACGGAGCTCGCCGTCCTCGGCCTCGTCGGCCGGGTCGGCGTCGGCGCGCGCTGCCGTCGGCGGCGTCGGCGCCTCGGCCGTGTAGCCGGTCTTCCGGATCTCCGCGATCACGGCGTCCGTCGTCACCCCGGGCGGGACTTCGACGCGAGCCTTCTCGGTCGCGTAGTTGACGGTCGCGGTGACGCCGTCGAGCTTGTTCAGCTTGCGTTCGATCCGCATCGCGCAGGATGCGCAGGTCATTCCGCCGACGTCGAGTTCGATCACGTCCTTCGGCGGTGCCGCCTGCCGGGTGCTGTCGTTCATCTGGGGTTCCTTTCGTCGGTTACGTCGTCTCAGTGACCCTCGGCGTGCTCGGCGCCGTCGGCGTGCCCGCCGGCCCCGGCTGCGGCGAGCGCAGCGTCGGCGGCGAAGGCGGCGGTGTGCACCTGCCCGTCGACCTTGAAGTCGACGTAGAGCAGGTAGTCGCCCGCGGTGGGCGGCGTGGCGGCGAAGCGGATGTCGGGGCCGAGGTCGGAGGCGCCGGCGTTCTCCGCCTCGTCGAGGGGGTGGGCGTGGAGGTACCCGAGGTCGCCCGCCCGGAGCATGACCAGGTGCCCCGCCGCGCCAAGGTAGGGCTCGATGGTGGTCACCGGTCGTCCGTCCCGACGAACCGTGAACTCGAGCTCGGCCTCCGCACCGGCGGCGAGGTCGCCGGTGAGCTCGACCGTGAACGGTCCGGCCTCGACGACCCGGGAGCCCGGCACGGGCGCGTCGGTCGGAGCCACGAGGCCATTCACGTTCGCGGTGGTCGTGAGCGTGAGCGTCTCGTCGTGCCCGGTGGGACGGAAGTCCGCGAAGAGACGGTACGTTCCCGCGGCCTCCCATTCCCAGGGGATGCTCCAGTGGCCGTCGTCCTCGAGCTCGGGGTGCACGTGGCGGAACTGCGCCCCGTCGGAGCGCACGGCGATCAGGTGCAGGGGCCGTTCGTGGGTCTCGTCGAAGGCCGTCACCGCATCGCCGTCGGAGTCGAGGATGCGGAAGTGCAGCGACCCGGCGCCGCCCGTCTCGACCGGTGCGTGCAGGTCGGCCAACCGGTAGCCGTCGGCCTCGATGGAGAGACCGGGGACCTCGTGCGGCATGGACTCGGCTTCGGGGGTCGCATGCGCCTCGCCGTGCGGCGATCCGTGGCTCCCGCCCTGCTCCGCCCATGCGGCGACACGGTCGGGCGACACGAGCAGCGGGCCGGCCGCGACCGCGAGGCCGAAGACGGCGGCGACACCCGCTCCGAACAGTCCGAGGCGCATGGCGGGGCTCATCTCACCGCGGCTGCGCGACATAGCCGGCCTCCTGAACGGCATCGACCACGGCCTGGTGGTCCAGTTCGGTATCGGAAGCCACGACCAGGCGGCCGGTCACGGCCGATACGTCGACGCTCCGCACACCGGAGATCCCGGAGACCTCTTCACGCACGGACAGCTCGCAGTGCCCGCAGGTCATTCCGCTCACCTGGTACTCGTACACGCTCATCGCCTCATCCTTTCGATACGGGGTAGGGGTATTGAGGTATGGTGGACAACCAGATACCCCACTGGGGTATTCCGCACACGGAGGTGGACATGTCTTCAGAACACGCAGTGATCGTCGGGGCCGGCGCCGCCGGCTGGTCCGCAGCAGACACCCTGGTCCGGTCGGGCTGGCCGGGCCGGGTGACGATCGTCGACCCCGCGGGGGCGACGAATCGCACGCTGGTGAACAAGGGCGTGCTCACCGGCCTCCTGACCGGGGAGCAGCTGAGCCGACCGGTCCCGGCGGGGACCGAGCTGCTGCAGGAGGAGGTGGAGTCGATCGACGAGGACGGAACGGTCCGCCTGCGCTCCGGCGGCCGGCTCGCACCCGCCGCCGTCGTGATCGCGTCCGGCAGCGTCCCGCGTCCGGCGTCGTTCGAAGCGGATGCCGGCACTGCGCGCTCGCGGATCCTGCCCCTGCACTCGGCTGGCGATGCGGAACGAGTCCGCGGCCTCCTCCCGCAGGGCGGAGGCCGCGTCGTGATCCTCGGCGCCGGCCTCGTCGGATCCGAGACCGCGTCCCTGCTCGCCGACGCCGGGGTGGACGTGACGGTCATCGCCAGGTCGCCACTCCCCCTGCGCGACCAGCTCGGCCCGACCGTCGCATCGGAACTGCTCAGGCGGCATCGCCATCGCATCCGGATCCGCACCGGGCGCAGCGTCGCCCGCGCCTCGTCGCGCTCGGGCGAGGCCGTCATCGAGCTCTCCGACGGCGAGACCCTCGAGGCCGATGTCGCCATCGTGGCGCACAGCACGCTCCCCCATTCCCCGGCATCCGGTTCGCACCGGGGCGCGATCACCGTCGACGCGCGACTGCGGACCGGACTCCGCGGCGTCTACGCAGCCGGCGGCGTCGCATCGATCCTCGCGCACGGCACCGCCATCCGAGTCGACCACTGGGATGATGCGGCAGCCCAGGGGGCCCACGCCGCCCGATCGATCCTGCACGACCTCCTCGATGGGGCCGATCCCGGTGAGTATCGATTCGAGTCGGGGTACTCCAGCCGGATCCACGGGTCGATGCTCACCGCATGGGGCGTCGCCGACCGTCGAACGGAGTGGTCGCGACACGACGGCGAGGCGGCTGTGGGCGTCGGGCGCCAGCTCGGACGCGTCACTGCGGTCGCAGGCCTCGACGCCCCCCTCGTCGTGCGCGATCTCGCGACATCGGCGACCCGGGACCTGCGCGACCCGTTGTCGCTGTACCCCACAGGGGTATAATCGCTCATGCTGGCGCCGACGAACGGCCTTCCGCCGTTCGTCCGACGATGCGAAGGGCGAGACGATGGACGAGCGCACACGGAACGACACGCAGCACCACGAGCACGGCGGCCACGCGTCCCACGGGCGAGCGGATGCCACGAGCGCGGCGGCGCACGAGGGCCACGCCGGTCACGACGCCCACGCCGGTCACGTCGAGCACGCCGGGCACGACGCCCACGCCGGGCACGACGCCCACGCCGGGCACGACGCCCATGCCGGGCACGACGCCCATGCCGGGCACATGGGCCACGCCGGCCACGGCGACCACGTCGGCCAGTTCCGGAAGCTGTTCTGGATCAACCTCGTCCTCGCAGTCCCGGTCATCGCCTTCTCCCCGATGTTCGCCATGATCGTCGGCTACGAGCTGCCCGACCAGGCATGGGTGGCGTGGATCTCGCCGGTCCTCGGCACCGTCATGTACGTCTGGGGCGGTCGCCCGTTCCTCACCGGAGCGGCGAGCGAGCTCCGCGCGCTGAAGCCCGGCATGATGCTCCTGATCGGCCTCGCGATCACCGTGGCGTTCATTGCGAGTTGGGGAGCGACCCTCGGCCTGCTCGCCCACGAGCTGGACTTCTGGTGGGAGCTCGCCCTCCTCATCGTCATCATGCTCCTCGGGCACTGGCTCGAGATGCGCTCGCTCGCGCAGACCACGTCGGCGCTCGACTCACTCGCCGCCCTGCTGCCCGATGAGGCCGAGCGGGTCGAGGGCGACACGACCGTCACGGTCGCCCCCTCCGACCTGCGCGTCGGCGATGTCGTCGTCGTGCGCCCCGGCGGACGCGTGCCCGCCGACGGCGTGGTGGTCGCGGGGTCGGCGAGCATGGACGAGTCCATGATCACCGGCGAGTCGAAGACCGTCCGCCGGAGCGATGGGGACCAGGTCGTCGCAGGGACGGTCGCAACGGACTCGGGCATCCGCATCGAGATCTCCGCCGTCGGCGACGACACGGCGCTCGCCGGCATCCGTCGCCTGGTCGAGGATGCGCAGAACTCGACGTCCCGCGCCCAGCGGATCGCCGACCGCGCCGCCGCATGGCTGTTCTGGTTCGCGCTCGGCGCCGCCGTCATCACGGCGACCGTGTGGAGCATGATCGGACTGCCCGATGAAGCGGTGGTGCGCACGATCACCGTCCTCGTGATCGCCTGCCCGCACGCCCTCGGACTCGCCATCCCGCTGGTCGTCTCGATCGCCACGGAGCGCGCCGCGCGCGGGGGCGTGCTGATCAAGGACCGGCTGGCGCTCGAGAGCATGCGGACCGTGACGAGCGTGCTCTTCGACAAGACCGGCACCCTCACCAAGGGGCAGCCGACCGTGATCGCGATCGAGCCGGTGCACGGACGCGATCCCGACCAGGTGCTCTCCCTGGCCGCCTCCGCCGAGACGGACTCCGAGCACCCGCTGGCGCGCGCCATCGTCGGCTCCGCGGCCGAGCGCGGCCTCGACCCCGCCCCCGCGACGGACTTCGACTCCGCGCCGGCGGTCGGCGTCACCGCCCGCGTCGGCGACGACACCATCCGCGTCGGCGGCCCGCACCTGCTCGCCGAGGAGGGCGCTGACGAGCTCCCGATCGCCGACGAGTGGCGTGCCGACGGAGCGATCATCCTCCACGTGATCGAGAACGGGTCCGTCATCGGCGCACTCAAGCTCGCCGACGCCATCAGGGACGAATCCCGGGAGGCGGTCGACGCGCTGCACGAGCTGGGCATCGAGGTCGTCATGATCACCGGCGACGCCGACGCGGTGGCCCGGTCGGTGGCATCCGAACTCGGCATCGACCGGTACTTCGCCGGCGTGCGCCCCGAGGACAAGTCCGCGAAGGTCCTCCAGCTGCAGCGCGAGGGGCGCAGGGTGGCGATGGTCGGCGACGGCGTGAACGACGCGCCCGCGCTCGCCCAGGCGGATGTCGGCATCGCGATCGGTGCGGGCACGGATGTCGCGATCGCCTCGGCCGGCGTCATCCTCGCCAGCGACGATCCGCGTTCGGTGCTCTCGGTGATCGAGCTCTCCCGGGCGAGCTACCGCAAGATGAAGCAGAACCTGTGGTGGGCGGCCGGCTACAACCTCATCTCGGTGCCGCTCGCCGCCGGCGTGCTCGCACCGGTCGGGTTCGTGCTGCCGATGTCGGTGGGGGCGATCCTGATGTCGCTGTCGACCATCATCGTCGCGGGGAACGCACAGATCCTCCGCCGCCTCGACCTCCGCCCGGAGACGAGCACGCGCGAGATCCTCGGAGATCGCCGGGTCCAGCCGACACCCGAGCCGGTGCACGCTCACCACTGAACGACCCGAAGGAGAGCATCCCCATGCCCGAGACCCCGGCCGGCGCATCGCACGGCTACATCACCGACAAGGAGAAGTACCTGACCCGGCTGCGCCGGATCGAGGGCCAGGTGCGCGGCGTGCACCGGATGGTCGACGAGGAGCAGTACTGCATCGACATCCTCACGCAGATCTCGGCATTGACGTCGGCGCTCGAGTCCGTCGCGCTGGGCCTGCTCGACGACCACATCAAGCACTGCGTCGTCGACGCCGCGGTCCGCGGGGGCGACGAGGCCGAGGAGAAGATCAAGGAGGCGTCCGACGCCATCGCACGCCTCGTGCGTTCCTAGCCGCCAAGGGCCGGACACGACCGGAGGCGCGGGCCGATCGGCCCGCGCCTCCCTCTTCCCGACGGATCAGGCGCCTACGGGCACCTGCTCCTCGTTCGTCGCGCCGGCATCGCCGGCGGGCTTGGACGAGCGGAGCGTCGCGGCAGCGATGAGCCCGCCCACCACGGCGATGACCGCAGCGCCGATGAAGGCGGCCGAGTACCCGCCGGTCAGCGCGACCACGCCGGTGCCGGTGCCGACCACGGCCGAGCTGAGCGCCGTGACGGCGGCCAGTCCGACGGCGGAGCCGATCTGGTAGCTCGTGTTCACGAGCCCGGATGCCACGCCGGTCTCCTCGGGTCGGGCCACGCCGATGGCCGTGCCCAGTGACGGGATGAACGCGAGCGCCATGCCGAACGCGGCCACCAGCGAGGCGGGCAGCACGTCCACGACGTAGTTCCCGTCGGGGCGGACGAAGCCGAGCCAGACCAGGCCCGCCGCGAGCAACGCGAACCCGGCGATGATCAGCGGCTTCACGCCGAAGCGAGCGAGCAGGCGCGGCGCGACCATGGTCATGCCGAGCACGATGAGCACGGTCATCGGCAGCAGCGCGGCGCCCGCGGCGAACGATCCGGCGCCGAGGACCTGCTGGAGGTAGAGGTTCAGGAAGAACCACATCGGCACCCAGGCCGCCCCGAGCAGCAGCTGCGCCGTGTTCGCGGCGCCGAGCTGCGGGGTGCGGAAGATCCCGAGACGCAGCAGCGGCTGGCGGGCGCGGCGCTGCACGACGAAGAAGAGCCCGAGCAGGACGATCCCCGCGGCCAGGGCGGCCAGCACCTCGACCGAGCTCCAGCCCGCCTCCGGTGCACGGACGATGCCGTAGACCAGCGCGGCGAGGCCGGCGGTGCCGGTCACGGCGCCGAGCAGGTCGACGGAACCGCGCTGGCCGGGAACGCGAGGCAGGGCGCCCGGGGCGAGGAGGATGACCGCGAGCGCGATCGGGACAGTGACGTAGAACACCCACGGCCAGCTCGCGTACTCGGTGAGCACGCCGCCGAGGAAGACTCCGGCGGTGCCGCCGATCGGGGCCGCGGCACCGTAGACCGCGAACGCCCTCGGGAGCTGGGGGGTGCCGCCGAACAGTGCCATCAGCAGGCTGAGCGCGGCGGGTGCGATCAGCGCCGCTCCGGCGCCCTGGACCGCACGGCCCGCGATCTCCATCCCCACGTCGGATGCGGCGCCCGCCATGACCGAGCCGAGGGCGAGCACGCCCCATCCGGCCAGGAAGACGCGCCGCGCGCCGAAGAGGTCGGACAGGCGTCCGCCGAGCAGCAGGAGGCCGCCGAAGGCGACCACGTAGGCGTTGAACACCCACGAGAGCGACTCGGGCGTGAAGCCGAGCTCCGCCTGCATCTCGGGGAGGGCCACGCCGATGATCGACGTGTCCATGATGACGACGAACTGGGCTGCCGCGATGAGTGCGAGCCCGAGCCAGCGGCGCCGTGACGCGGCCGCGGTTGGTTGGGACATGATCTTTTCTCCTTCCGGGGCCAATACCCCTGTGGGGTATCAACGTATACCCCTATTGGGTATTCCCCGCAACTCCCCATCGATCACGGGCCCAGTCGCGGCGCACCCAAGGGGCGAATCGGAATGGAGCGATTCGGGAATACCCCCATGGGGTATCTGGTTGGACTCGGTATCCCGACCGGTTCGCACAGGAGGAAGACCATGCGACTGTTCAAGATCCGCGACTACCGCCGCCTCTTCAGCGCGCAGGTGATCGCACTGTTCGGCACCGGCCTGACCACGGTCGCCCTCGGGCTGCTGGCCTACGACCTCGCCGGACCGCAGGCCGGCCAGGTGCTCGGCACCGCGCTCACGATCAAGATGGTGCTGTACGTGGTCATCGCCCCGATCGCGGCGGCCTACATCGACCGGCTTCCCCGACGGGCGTTCCTCGTCACCCTCGACGCCCTTCGCGCGACGGTGGTCCTCGCGCTCCCGTTCATCACCGAGGTCTGGCACGTGTACGTCCTGATCGGCCTCCTCCAGGCGTCCTCCGCGGCGTTCACGCCGACGTTCCAGGCGGTGATCCCCGACATCGTGACCGACAAGGACGACTACACGCGAGCCCTCTCCGCCTCGCAGGTCGCCTACACGATGGAGAGCCTGCTCAGCCCGGTGCTGGCCGCCATCGCCCTCAGCTTCATGAGCTTCAGCTGGCTGTTCCTCGGCACGTCGCTCGGCTTCGTCCTCTCGACGCTCCTCGTCCTCGCGACCAGGATCCCGAACGCGCGCGGAGGCTCCCGCTCCGGGGCCTGGGACCGCGCCACCTCCGGGATCATGACGTTCCTGCGCACGCCGAAGCTGCGCGCCGTGATCGCCCTCAACCTGGTCGTCGCAGCCGCCGGCTCGATCGTGATCGTCAACACCGTCACCTACGTGCGCGACGAACTCGGCGGCTCGCAACCGGCCGTGGCCTGGATGCTCGCCGCGTCCGGCACGGGCTCACTGCTTGCCGCCCTGGCGCTCCCCCGCGTGCTGGACCGGATCGCCGAACGCACGGTCATGCTGACCGGCGCCGCAGTCCTGTCGATCGCCACCATCACGGCTGCCGGGCTCACCGGCGCGGGGATCATCACCTGGGCCGGCACCGCCGTCCTCTGGCTCCTGATCGGAGCGGGCATGGCGATGATCGTCACTCCGACCGGACGCATCCTCCGCGGATCGGTGGAAGCCGGGAGGCTGCCCCAGGTCTTCGCCGCCCAGTTCTCGCTGTCGCACCTGGCCTGGCTGCTGACGTACCCGATCGCCGGATGGCTCGGCAGTGCGATGGGGCTCACGGTGACCTGGTCCGCGCTCGCGGTCCTCGCCGTGTCCGGCACCGTCGCGGCCCGATGGCTCTGGGTCCGGGACGAGGCGACGGCCGGACCGGCGCAGGCGACGACGTCGCGCCGATCCCGGAGGCTGATCGCCTCGAGGGCGGCGGCCGGGGCCGCCTAGGTGGAGGCGCCGGGTCGAGCGACCCGGCGCTTCCACGCGTCGATCTCCGCATGGATCCGGGCCCGTTCGCCCGGTTCGATGAACGCGGAATCGACGGAGTTCCGCGCGAGCTGCTCGATCGCCGCTGCATCGAGGCCGAACTCCGCGACGACGGCGTCGAAGTTGTCGTCGACGTATCCGCCGAAGTAGGCCGGGTCATCCGAGTTCACGCTGACGAGCAGGCCATGCTCGAGCATCCGGGGCAGCGGATGGTCCGCCATCGTGTCGACCGTGCGGAGCCGCACGTTCGACAGCGGGCAGACGGTCAGCGGAACCCGGTCGCGGACGAGGCGCTCGACGAGCTCAGGGTCCTCGAGACTGCGGATGCCGTGGTCGACGCGCTCGACGTGCAGCAGGTCGAGGGCCTCCCGGACGTACTCGGGCGGGCCCTCCTCGCCGGCGTGCGCCACGACGTGCAGGCCCGCGTCGCGCGCCGTCCGGTAGACGTCGACGAACAGCGACGGCGGGTACCCGACCTCCGCGGAGTCCAGCCCGATCCCGTCGATCGGCAGCGCGGCGTCGAGGACCGCGGTGAGGGCGTGCAAGGCGTCCTCGGGCGCAAGGTCGCGCCAGAACGACATGATGAGCTTCGTCGTCATGCCGTGGTCGGCGACACTGCGGTCGAGGGCGCGCCGGATGCCGCCGATCACCGTCCCGGCGGGGATGCCGCGTCGCGTGTGGGCCTGGATGTCGAAGAAGATCTCGGCGTGCCGCACGCCCGCGGCCGCGGCGCGGGCGAGGTAGCGCCGGGTGACCTCCTCGAAGTCCCCCTCGTCGCGCAGGACCTCGAGGTTCGCGTAGAGGAGGTCGAGGAAGGACTGGAGGTCGGTGAACTCGTACTGCGCCTCGAGGTGCTCGAGCGAACGCCACGGGAGGTCGATGCCGTGCTTCTCGGCGGTCGCCATGATGAAGGCGGGCTCGAGGGTTCCCTCGAGGTGGAGGTGCAGCTCCGCGATCGGCGGTCTCACGGTTCGCTCCGGTGCGCGCTCGTCGCCGCGCGCTCGACCGCACGATCGATGGATGACGTCACCCTCGTCCTGTTCCCCTGCATGCCTCAGACGGTAGTCCGCGACGCCTCGTCGCGACACCCACCGGGCTCGGGGCCGGGTGACGCGCAGTCGGGCCGTGCACGGCGCGCCTCGGACCGCCGGCGCCTGGAACGGCTTGTCTGGAGTCGCGGCGTCGCGCCGCACGGGTGCGAAGGGGGTCTCATGATGAGCCAGGTCGATGCCGCCACGGGTGGATGGAAGCCGCCCTGGTACCTCCGACTCCTCCGCATCGCCGCCTGGGTGCTCTACGTCTGGGTGTTCATCGGCGTGATCTCGCTCCTGCTTCGCGTCTTCCTCCTCCTGTTCGCCGCGAATCCGGAGGCGGACTTCGCCGCGTTCGTGTACCGCGTCTCGGACGCCTACCTGCACCCCTTCCGCGACATCTTCCCGACCCGGGACCTCGGCGACGGCGGATACCTGGACGTCTCGGCGCTGTTCGCGATCGTCGTCTACGCCCTGATCGCCGGCGGCGTCGGGGCGGCAATCGCCGCGGTCGGGCGCCGGATCGAGCGGGCGGAGCGGTCGCACCGCGCGGAGATGGAGCGCCTGCTCCTCGCGCAGCGGGCGACCGCCGCGGCACCCTCCGGCGCGCAAGCCATCGTGGGCGGGACGCCCGCCGGCCGGATGCCGCCGGCGTACCCCGGCGGCACGGCGGGTGCGCCGCCCGGCGGCCCCGCGGGCCAGGCCTGAGCGCCGCCCGACGCGTCCACGCCCGCTCGCATGGCCGCGGATGCGCGGAATGACCCTGTCTGACGCCGCATCCGAGGTGTAGATTCGACATCCATGACGCATCTGCGGATTCCCGAGGTCGCGGCCGTGCTCGGGGTCAGCGACGACACCGTCCGACGCTGGATCGACCAGGGCCGCCTTCCGGCGCGACGCGACGGGGGGCGCGTGCTCGTCGACGGCGCCGACGTGGCGGGCTTCGTCACGGCGCGGCGACGCGACCCCGACGACGCCGACCGCCGGCGCTCCTCGGCACGCAACCGCCTCGAGGGCATCGTGACCGACGTGCAGCGCGACGGCCTCGTGGCGATCGTCGAGGTGCAGGCCGGGCCGTTCCGGGTCGTGTCGATGATGACGCGCGAAGCCGCCGACGAACTGGGGCTCGAGCCCGGGGTGCTCGCGGCCGCCGTCGTGAAGGCGACGAACGTCGTGGTGGAGCGCTCGGCCGGGGGCGCGGGCGGATGATGCGCCCGCGCCGCATCCTCGCGCTGACCGCGTGCTGCCTCGCGGGCGCGCTCGTCGGGTGCGCGTCTCCGGACGGCACGGAGGGCGGCGATTCCGACGGCGCGACGCCGACGTCCCAGGTGCGCATCGCCGCGGCATCCGACCTCAAGTTCGCGCTCGACGAGGTCGTCGAGCTGGTGGAGGCCGCCCACCCGGAGATCGAGGTGACGACGACGTACGGCTCCTCCGGCACCTTCCTCTCGCAGCTCCTGAACGGCGCCCCGTTCGACCTCTACCTCTCGGCCGACCTCGCCTACCCGCAGGAGCTGGTCGAGCAGGGGCTCGCCGCCGAGGAGGATCTCTTCCCCTACGCGGTGGGGCGCCTCGTGGTGTGGTCGGCCGACGCCGACCTGCTCGATCCGGACGCCGGCGTGGCCGCCCTCGCCGATCCGCAGGTGCGTCGCGTCGCGATCGCGAACCCCGAGCACGCGCCCTACGGCGTCGCCGCGGTCGAGGCCCTCCGCTCGACGGGCGTGCTCGACGAGGTCGGGCCGAAGCTGGTCCTCGGCGAGAACGTCGCGCAGGCCGCGGAGTTCGTGCAGTCGGGCAACGCCGACGCCGGAGTCGTCGCCCTGTCGCTCGTGAGGTCCGACGCGCTGCGCGACGTCGGCGCGTGGGTCGAGGTCCCGCTCGACGCGTATCCGCGCGTGGACCAGGGCGGCGTGGTCCTCGCCGGCGCGACGGACCCCGAGGCGGCTCGCGTCGTGCGTGACGCGATGCTCGGCCCCGACGGCACGGCCGTCCTGGCCCGCTACGGGTTCTCCCTGCCCGACGACGCGGCGGGCGGGGGCTGACGTGGACTGGGAGGCCGTCGGCGTGAGCGCGCGCCTGGCGTTCGCGACCACGGCGATCCTCCTCGTGGTCGCCGTCCCGCTCGCGGCGTGGCTCGCCTTCACCCGCCGGCGCTGGGCCGTCGCCGTCGAGGCGATCGTCGCGCTGCCGCTCGTGCTCCCGCCGACGGTGCTGGGCTACTACGTGCTCGTCGCGCTCGGCACGCGTTCCCCGTTCGGCCGCTGGTGGCAGGAGGCGACCGGGACGACGCTGGCATTCACGTTCACGGGCCTCCTCGTGGCATCCGTGCTCTACAGCCTGCCGTTCGCGGTGCAGCCGATGCTCGCCGCGTTCGCGGGCGTCGACCGGCGGCTGCTGGAGGCGTCGGCGGTCCTCGGCCGGCACGGGGTCGGCACCCTCGTCCGCGTGGTGCTGCCGCTCGGGCGCGCGGGCGTCGCGACCGCCGCGGTCCTCACGTTCGCCCACACCGTGGGCGAGTTCGGCGTGGTGCTCATGGTGGGCGGCAACATCCCCGGTGAGACCCGCACGGTCTCCGTCGCGGTGTACGACGCGGTGCAGGCCTTCGACTACGCGACCGCGGGGCTCACGAGCCTGGTGCTGCTCGGGTTCTCGCTCGTCGTGCTCACGATCACCTACGCGATCCAGCGTCACGGCGCCGGCCTGCTGGTGCGGCGATGACGGCGGGCGAGCGGATGCCGCGGGCGGACGCGCTGCTCGTGGCCGACGTCCGCCTGAGGCGGGTCGAGGCGGCGTTCGAGCTCCCCCTCGACGAGCCCGGCGTCACCGTGCTGTTCGGGCCGTCGGGCGCCGGAAAGACCACCGTCGTTCGCGCCCTCGCCGGGCTCGACCGCCTCGAGGCCGGCAGCCTCCGCGCCGGCGCCGACGTGTGGGACGACGCCGGCCGACGCTTCGTCCCCCCTCGGCGGCGGCGGGTCGGCGTGCTGTTCCAGGATCAGGCGCTCTTCCCGCACCTCGACGTCGCGGCGAACGTGGCGTACGGCCTGCACCGGATGCCGCGCGCCGAGCGCGCGCACCGGGTGACCGAGGCGCTCGAGCGCTGCGCGGTCGGCGGGTTCGAGCGGCGGTCCGTCGGGGCGCTGTCCGGCGGGGAGGCGCAGCGCGTGGCACTGGCCCGCGCCCTGGCCCCGGACCCGCGGCTGCTCCTGCTCGACGAGCCGTTCACCGCGCTCGACGCCCCGACCCGGGTCCGGCTGCGGACGGAGGTGCGCGGGCTGGTCCGCGACGCCGCCGTCCCCGCCGTGGTGGTCACCCACGACCGCGACGAGGCGGTGGCACTCGGCGATCGTCTGATCGTGCTCGTCGACGGGCGCATCCACCAGGCCGGCGATCCGGGCGACGTGTTCGACCGCCCCGCCGACGTGCGCGTGGCGGCGGCGGTGGGCATGGACACCATCGCGCCGGGACGCCTCGTCGGCGCACGGGAGGCGGCGCTCGATGCCGGCGGCATCCGCCTCTTCACCGACGCGGCCCCGCCGGGACTCACGCCCGAGGTCGCCGTGTGCCTGCGTGCGGGCGACGTCGGGATCGCGCCGGCGGGCTCCCGCCGACCGGACGCCGCCACCAACGTGGTTCCGGCGCGCGTCGCGACGGTGGACGAGTCGGGCGACGTCCTCCGCGTCGGCCTCGATGCGGGGTTCCCGCTCGCCTGCGTGCTGACCCGCCACGAGGCCGGCCGCGTTCCGCTCGCCGTCGGAAGCCGGGTCGACGCGGTCGTCGCGTCGGCCGCCGTCCATCTCGCGCCCCGCTGATACGATCCGGGCACGATCGAGGGGGAGCGCGTGGCGAACTGGTACGTCATCACAGGCGGGCCGAGCTCGGGCAAGACGACGACGGTCGACCTCCTGCGCGCCCGGGGCTACCGGACCACGCTCGAGGACGCCCGTCTCTACATCGACCTGCAGCGCCTCGGCGGCCACTCGGTCGCCGAGGTGCTCGGACGCCGCGCGGAGTTCCAGCGCGCCGTCCTCGAGCTCCAGCTGGCGCAGGAGGCCGCGCTCGACCCGGAGGAGCTGGTCTTCCTCGACCGCGCGGTCCCGGACTCGCTCGCCTACTATCGCTTCCTCGGCATCGAGCCGGACCCCGCCCTGCACGACGCCATCGCGCGGGCGCCCTACCGCAAGGTGTTCGTGATGGACCTGCTGCCGCTCGCCCCCGACTACGCGCGAACGGAGGACGCCCCCGCGCAGCACCGCATCCATGAACTGATCCTCGAGGTGTACGGCTCGCTGCCGATCCCGGTCGAACGGGTCCCCGTGCTGCCGCCGGAGGATCGGGTGGACCACATCCTGGCTCGGCTGTGACTGCGGCTCAGCCGGCCGGGCGCTTCCGGCCGCGGGTCGCCGAGGGCAGTTCGCCGTACGCCTGCTGGTAGGCCTGCGCGAAGCGAGGCAGGTGCACGAAGCCCCAGCGCCTGGCCACGACCGCGATCGTGTCCGACGGCGGCGCGAACCGCAGCTCGTCGCGCACGCCCCGGAGCCTGATGTCGCGGAGGTGCTCCGACGGCGGACGACCCGTCTCCGCGACGAACGCGGCGTGCAGTCCGCGGGTCGAGATGTGCACCGCCTCGGCGACGTGCTGGATCGAGATCGGCTTCGCCGCGTTCGCATGCAGGAAGTCGAGGGCGGCGCGGACTGCGGCGGACCGTGCACCGACCGGCACCAGTCCGCCGTCCGGGCGGGCCCACGCCAGGTTGAAGACGTCGAGGTACGCCTCGGCGAGCCGGCTGAACGCGGCCTCGGCGACGAGGGGTTCCTCGAACGCCTCGGGCGCCGCGGCGATCGCCTGGCCGATCCGGGCGACGGTGGCGTCCCAGTGCCGTCCGAGCGACGCACTCCGAGCCGTGATGTCGACGAGCTCGAGCCGCGCTCCCTCGTTCGCGGTGTGCATCCTCGCGAACTCGTGCAAGCGCGTGCGGTCGAGCATCACCGTGCGTGACGCGAAGTCCTGCCAGGTCGCGGAGAGGCCGTCGGCGACGTTCACGTACGGCCGCGACGTGTCGATCGTCGAGCGTCCGCGCCGCACTTCCAGGCCGCGTCCGCGACCGGTGACCACCATGAGCTGGTCGGCTCCGGCCTCGACGGTCGATGGCGACGAGAAGGTGTAGTCCATGATCGCGAAGGACGGCGCGGAGGCCGTCCGCATCCGCATGCGGAACGCCTGGGGATCCACCCGCCCGAACTCGAAGCGCGGCACGAGCGGAGCCCAGACTTCGCGCGCCGTCTCGGGATCGACGGTGCTGAAGACGGAACGTGAGAATGTTGCCATGTGGGTCCTCGTGGTGCGTGAACGGACGCCGGGTCGAGGCTCAGACTAGGGCGCGGGGCTGCACGTACTCGCTCAGCGCAAGGGCGCCTCCCGGCTCAGACCATCGACCCCTGCCGTCCCGCTCGCGTCGCCGAGGGCAGCTCGCCGAACGCCTGCTGATACGCGTGCGCGAAGCGCGGCAGGTGCACGAACCCCCATCGCCTGGCCACGACCGCGATCGTGTCCGACGGCGGCGCGAACCGCAGCTCGTCGCGCACCCCCTCGAGCCGGATGCCGCGCAGGTGCTCCGACGGCGACCGGCCCGTCTCCGCGACGAACGCGGCGTGCAACCCGCGCGACGAGATGTGCACCGCCTCCGCGACGTGCGCCACCGTGATCGGCTCCCCCGCGTGCGCATGGAAGTAGTCCAGGGCGGCGCGCACCACCTTCGAACGCGCACCCACCGGCACCGACGCCCCTCGCCCTCCGTCCCACGTCAGGTCGAACGCGTGCAGGTAGGCGACCGCGAGGCGGCTGAACGCCGACTCGATCACGATCGGATGGTCGAACGCCTCGGGGGCGGCCGCCATCGCGGCGGCGACGCGCCCGGCGGACTCGTTCCACAGGCGAGCGGCGTCGTTGCCGCGCGCCTCGAGCCGCACCGGCTCGAGGCGGAGCCCGGGGTCGCCGGACGCGGCCCTCGCCAACGCCTCGACGCGGGCGCGGTCCAGGACGACGGCGCGCGCGGCGAGCGCCTCCCATCGGCCGGTCATGCCGTCGGACGCGTTCAGGTGCGGTCGCGACAGGTCGATCTCCCGGCCTCGGTGCCGGATGTCGGCGCCCCGGCCGCGGGCGGTCACGACGACCACGTCCTCGGACCCGAAGGTCGCGTGCGACGGCGCGGCGAACGAGAAATCGAACACGGACACGCCCGGCGTCGCGCGCGCACGGAGCTCGGCGCGGAAGACCTCGGGATCCACGCGACCGAACTCGAGGCGGGGCGCGATCGGTGCGAAGGCGGCACGGGCGGCGTCCGGATCCGAGGTCGCGAAGGAGGAGACATCCATACGGCGCCCTCCACCCCCGATCGTCGGGCACGCGGCGCGCCCGACCTCAGGATCGTAGGCTCGCCGTAGGGATGTGGGAAATCGCAGCGGTGCAGTCTTGACACGACCCCATCGCGCATGGGATGGGCCGGTCTCGGGGCCTCTGCGGCGTGCCGCTACGCCGCGGCGCGTCGGACGCCGCGCGTCGCCGAGGGCAGTTCGCCGAACGCCTGCTGGTAGGCCTGCGCGAAGCGCGGCAGGTGCACGAACCCCCAGCGCCGGGCCACGACCGCGATGGTGTCCGACGGCGGGGCGAACCGCAGCTCGTCGCGCACGCCCTCCAGCCGGATGCCGCGCAGATGCTCCGACGGCGAACGACCGGTTTCCGCGACGAACGCCGCGTGCAACCCGCGCGACGAGATGTGCACCGCCGCCGCGACGTGCGCCACCGTGATCGGCTCCCCCGCGTGCGCATGCAGGTACTCCACGGCCGTTCGAACGACCGCCGATCGGGCGCCGACCGGCACCAGCCGGCCGCGACCGTCGTCCCGGACGACGTGGAAGGCGCTGAGGTAGGCGACCGCGAGCCGGCTGAACGCCGCCTCCGCGACGATCGGCGCGTCGAACGCCTCGGGGGCCGCCGACATCGCGCCCACCACCCTGGAGACGATCGCGTCCCAGTACCGGCCCAACGCGCCGCTCTTCGCCTCGAGCTGCGCGGGGATCACCGCCGTCGCCGTTCCGCCGTAGGTCATCCGGGCGACCTCCGCGATGCGCGAGCGATCGAGGATCACCGCGCGCGCCGAGAACGTCTCCCAGCGGGCCAGCATCCCGTCGACGGCGTTGGCGTACGGGCGGGACACGTCGATCTGACGACCGCCGTAGGCGATGTCGACCCCGCGTCCGCGCGCCGACACCACGCTGACCTGGTCGGCGCCGGCTTCGAGCTCGGTCTGCGCGGCGAACGCGTAGTCGAAGACGGCGAGCCCCGGCGCGGCGAGGGTCTGGAGCCGGACGCGGAACGCCTCGGGGTCGATCCGCCCGAACTGCAGTCGCGGCACGAGCGGAGCGAACGCCGCGCGGGCGACCTCGGGGTCGGCGGTCGCGAGTGCGGACCGATCCAGTGCGGGCATACACCCCCTCTCACCGACGCGGCGCGCCGGTTCCCGGTATGGTACGTGCCCGGCCTGTGTATCCGCCATCGGCACGATTCCGGCGCCGATCGCGGCATCCGCGGGGGCCCGGGCTAGATTCGCCCTGCGGCCGGGTCAGCGTCGGATGGGGGAACACCGACGCCGACCCGCACCGTGCCCACGGACCCCGTCGAGCGGAATAGGGTGCAGACGAGGGTCTGGAGGGTCGAGTGGCGAGGGTGACGAGTGCCGATGTGGCGCGCGAGAGCGGCGTCTCGCGCACGACCGTCAGCTACGTGCTGAACTCGACGCCGGGGGCGTCCGTCTCGGACGCCACCCGGCGACGGGTCCTCGACGCCGCTGCGAGCCTGGGCTACGCGCCCTCGGCGGCCGCCCGGACCCTGCGTCGCGGACGCAGCGACCTCGTGCTCTGCGTGCTCCCGGACTGGCCGGTCGGTCCCGCCGTCGAGGCCATGATCGACCGGCTCGCCGACGAGCTCGCGCGACGGGGGATGTCGGTCCTCGTGCACCACGTGCGCGGCGAGCGACCGCTGACCGAGCTGCTGCGCACGGTCACGCCCCACACCGTGGTGGGCCTCGCGCCGTTCGACCCGGCCGACGAGCGCGCGATGCGACGGGCCGGCATCGGCGTGGTGAGCACGTTCGACGAGATCCCGACCGACCCGGAGCAGGTGGCGATCGCCGCGGCCGAGGACCCGCAACGGCGCATCGGCGTGCTGCAGGCCGACCGGCTGGCGGCGCGCGGCTGCCGCCGGATCGGGTACGCGACGACCCCCGACCCGCGCGTGACCGCGTTCGCCGACGGACGGCTCGCCGGGGTGCGCGAGGCGTGCGATCGGCTCGGCCTGGAGCCACCCCTCGTCGTGGAGGTCGGGCTCGGCTCGGACTCCGGAGCGGCCGCGGTGCGGGCGTGGGCCGACGCCGGCGTCGAGGGCGTCGCGGCGTACAACGACGAGGTCGCCCTGGCGGTGCTCGCCGGCGCCCGCGCCGCGGGGGTCGACGTGCCGGAGGGCATCGCCGTCGTCGGCGTCGACGACATCCCCGTCGCCGCGCTCGCCGCGCCGCCGCTCACGACCGTGTGGCAGTCGCTCGACCGGCAGGCGGACTACCTCGCCGCATGCGTCACCGCATCGCTCGACGGGCTCCCGCAGCCGGTGCGCCCCCGGCAGGAGGTCGAGCTGGTGCCCCGGGAATCGGCCTGACCCGGCTAGGCGAGCTCGACCACCGTCATGCCCGAACCCGCGCCTCCGGCGCGGCCCATCGCGGCGAGCGCGCCGGGCACCTCGTCGAGCGAGATGGTGCGCCCGACCAGCTCGATCGGGCGGAACGCGCCGGACGCGACCGCGCCGAGCATGTCCGGGTACTCGTGCGCCGCCATCCCGTGGCTGCCGAGGATCTCGAGCTCTCCGGCGATCACGGCGTCCATGGGCATCGCGGCGGTGGCGTCGTCGGCCAGCATGAGCCCGATCTGCACGTGCCGGCCGCGCTTGCGCAGGCTGCGCACCGACGCGAAGGACGTCTCCGGGCTGCCGAAGGCGTCGACCGAGAGGTCCACGCCGCCGCCGCTCGCCTCGCGGATGCGCTCCGCTGCGCCCTCGCCGCCCTGGACGGGGATCGCACCCAGCTCAGCGGCGGCGGCGAGCGCTCCCTCCGACACGTCGACGCCGTAGACGCGGACCCCGGCGGCGACCGCGATCATGATCGCCGAGAGGCCGACGCCGCCGCATCCGTGCACGGCGACCTGCTCGCCCGGGTGCAGCCGGCCGCGCGCGATGATCGCCCGGTAGGCGGTCGCGAACCGGCAGCCGAGCGATGCCGCCTCGACGAACCCGAGCGAGTCGGGCAGCCGGATGAGGTTCAGCTCGGCCTCGTGGACCACCACGTACTCGGCGAACGAGCCCCAGTGCGTGAACCCGGGCTGGCGCTGGTCGTCGCACACCTGCTCGTTGCCGCTCCGGCACTCGTCGCAGCGGCCGCACGCGCAGATGAAGGGCGCGGTGACCCGGTCGCCCACGCGCCATCCGCTCGCCTCTGCGATTTCGGAGCCGAGTTCGGCGATCTCGCCCGCGAACTCGTGGCCCGGCACGTGCGGGAGCGCGATCACGTCGTCGTGGCCCATCCAGCCGTGCCAGTCGCTGCGGCACAGCCCGGTCGCGCGGACGCGTACGACGGCGCCGCGCGGGGGGCAGGCCGGCGGGTCGACCTCGACGAGTTCGGGCTCGTCGCCGAAGCCGCGGTACATGACGGCGCGCACAGGTCCTCCTCCGGGTGTGGGGCGGCCGCCGCCGGATGGCACACCGTGTCGCCGGGTCGCGCGCCCCCTCGGCGATGACGTGACGGATGCCGCGGTGAGGCGGACCTCCGGAATCCTATCGGGCTCGCATCGCCCACGGCGGCGCGCCGCCCCCCTCGGCGATTGTGCAACAATGCCCCATGCGCTCCGTCCTGCTGGTGCTCGCCGCTGCCGTCTGCTTCGGCACGACCGGCACCGCGCAGGCGCTCGGCCCCGACGCCGACCCGCTCTCGCTCGGGGCGGCGCGCATCTTCATCGGCGGAGGCGCGCTCGCCGCGATCGCCCTCGTCGTGCACCTCGCCGGGCGCCGGGACGACGCGACCGGGACATCCGTCGCCCCGACGTCCGGCGGCGCGCTCCGGGCGCGTTCCCGGGTCACCGCCGTCCCGTTCGGCGCCGTCGTCACCGTGCTGGTCGGGGCGGCCGGCGTGCTGGCGTACCAGCCCGCCTTCTTCGCCGGCACCGCCGCGAACGGCGTGGCCGTCGGCACCGTGGTCGCGCTCGGCTCCGCCCCGGTGCTGACCGGCGCGCTCGACTGGGCGCTCCGGCGGAGGTTCCCCGGCCGCATCTGGATCGTCTCGACCGCGCTGGCGACCGCCGGCGTGGCCGTCCTCGCCTCCGCCACGGGCACCGGGCCGGCCGCGATCGACCCCCTCGGCATCGCGGCATCGGTCGGCGCGGGCGCCTCGTACGCGGTCTACACGCTCGCCGGCAAGTCGCTGCTCGATCGCGGATGGACGCCGTCCACCGGCATGGGGGCGATGTTCGGCGTCGCGGCGGCGGTGAGCCTCCCGGTGCTCCTCGCCACGGATGCCGCGTGGATCGCGACCCCCGGCGGCCTCGCCATGGCCCTGTGGCTGGGGCTCGTCACCACCACCGCCGCGTACCTGCTCTTCGGCGCCGGCCTGAAGCGGCTCGCGCCCGCGACGGTCGCGACGCTCACGCTCGCCGAGCCGCTCACCGCCGCCCTGCTCGGCGTGCTCCTGCTGCAGGAGCAGTTGCCGGCCACCGCCGCCCTCGGCCTGGCGATCCTGGCCTCCGGCATCGTGCTGCTCGCGATCGCCAGCAGCCGACGGAGGCCGCGACGGGGCGCGGCCGAGGGCGACGGCCCGGTCCGCCGCCCTCGGCCGCGACGCACCGGCGTCGCCCACCGCTGACCTCGCATCGGCCGAGGCGCCCCGCGACTCAGCGCGTCGCGTCGTCGCCGAGGAACCCGGCCACGGCGTCGGCGATCTCCGCCCGTGCCTCGGCTCGGTCGATCGTCGCCGTGCCGTCGCCCGGCTGCGCGCCGTAGTCGCCGAACGACGCGTGGTTCGCTCCCTCGATCACGACCGTCGCCGCGTCGTCCGGCAGGTTCCCGGAGCGCTCCGCCACGGAGGCGGGCGTGCTCAGCCCGTCGTTCTCCGCCACGATCGACAGCACCTCGAGGTCGGAGTCCGAGAGGTCGTCGACGCAGTAGCTGCCGAAGAGGATCAGCCCGGTCACCGGCGGCTCGGCGCCGGCCACGGCGTCGACGGCGAGCTGGCAGGCGCGGACGCCGCCCAGCGAGTGCCCGCCCACGTACCACCGCTCGACGGCGGGGGCGTCGGCAGTGAACTCCGCCAGCGGGCGACGGTCGAAGAACGCCAGGTTGAGCGTCGGCTCGGTGATGACCACGGTCATGCCCGTCGCCTCGACGATCCCCGCCATCTTGTACAGGTACGCGGACGGCTGCACCTTGGCACCGGGGATGAAGACCAGCCCGGCGTCGGTGGCCCCCGTCGTCGGCTCGATCACGATGGACCGATCGGTTCCGGTGATCTGGACGCCGTTCGACCGCCACGCGTCGAGCGAGGCCTCACGGTCTCCCTCGAACACGAGGCTCGCGTACACCAGGAAGCCGACGACGACGAGCGCGAGCACGCCCGCCACCGCGAGCAGCACGGCTCCGGCGCGTCGCATCAGAGCTGGTCCCCGCTCACCTCGAAGGTGTTGCAGGCACCGACGCCCTGGTCGAAGCCGGCCGCGAACCAGCGCACCCGCTGCTCGCTCGTGCCGTGCGAGAACGTGTGCGGCGTCACCTGGCCCTGCGTGGCCTCCTGGATCCGGTCGTCGCCGACCGCCGCCGCGGCGCCGATCGCCTGCTGGTACTCGTCAGGCGAGATGGGCTGCAGGAACGGCTGGCCCTCCGGGTCCTCGGTGCTCGACGCCGCCGCCGCCCACGCGCCGGCGAAGCAGTCCGCCTGCAGTTCGACGCGCACGGCGTTCGAGGCCGGTCCGGTCTCCCCGTCACGGGTCGAGTCGAGGACTCCCGCGATGTTCTGGATGTGGTGCCCCCACTCGTGGGCGACGACGTACATCTCGGCGAGGGGGCCGCCCTCGGCGCCGAACCGCTGCTCGAGCTGGTCGTAGAAGCTCGTGTCGATGTAGATCGTCTGGTCGGGCGGGCAGTAGAACGGGCCGGTGGCCGACGAGGCCTGGCCGCACCCGGTCGAGACCGCGTCCTGGAAGAGCGCGAAGTCCTGCGGGGAGGTGTAGTCGACGCCGATCGTCGGCGCGGCCTCCTGCCAGTAGTCCTCGAGCGACGCGGAGGCGCCCTTCATCCGGCAGTCGATGCGCTCGTTGGCGTCGGCCCCGGTCTGGCACTGCTCGAGTGCCGCATCGCTCGGCGCCGGCCCCTCCGACCCTCCCCCGGCGAGCCCGGACAGGTCGACCCCGAGCAACTGAGAGATGAAGAAGAGCGCGATCGCGCCGAGACCGCCGCCGACGGCGATGCCGGTCGTCCGTCCACGCCGGGAGGCCTTGCCTCCGCTGATGTCGGAGTTGGGATTGAACGTCATGAGGAGACGTTAGCGGGCGCCGTCGGACTCGGCATCCGCCTTTCGTGCGGCAGCGGAATCGGCTATGTCGTCGCGCTCGTCCGGGACGCGGACCGGCTCGACGTCCTCGCCAACGTCCACGTCGTCGAGGTCGTCGTCGTCTTCGTCGTCCTCGTCCTCGTCCTCGTCCTCGTCGTCGTCGTCGAGGTCGTCGTCGTCGCGGTCCGCGACGTCATCGTCGTCGTCCTCGAGGTCGTCGAGCTCCTCGTCCTCGAGGTCGTCGTCCTCGGCGTCGTCACCCTCGTCCTCATCGGAGGCGCCCGGCGACATCCGCTCGTCGTCGCGCACCGCGCCGCCGTCGTCGGCGCCGTCCTCGTCGCCGTCGGCCCTGGCCTCGTCCTCGTCCTCGTTCCCGACCGCCGGCGAGGTCTCCTCGTCGTCGCGCTCATCGTCGAGGTCGACCCCGCGACCCTCCGCGAACCGGTCCGTCGCGGCGATCAGCGCGTCCAGGATGCCGGGCTCGTCGAAGGCGTGGCCCGCGTCGTCGATGATGCGCAGGTCCGCCTCCGGCCAGGCGCGATGCAGGTCCCACGCCGTCATCATCGGCGTGCACATGTCGTACCGGCCCTGGACGATGACCGCGGGGATGCCGCGGAGCCGCTCGACGTCGCGGATGAGCTGGCCCTCCTCCCACCATCCGCCGTGACGGAAGTAGTGGTTCTCGATCCGCGCGAACGCGGTGGCGTACTCGGGCGACGTGAACCGGGCGATGGTCTCGGCCTGGGGCAGCAGCGTGATCGTCGAGGACTCCCAGCGCGACCACGCGATCGCGGCGGGCTGGTGCACCGCGGGATCGGGGTCGGCGAGCAACCGCCCGTAGGCCTCGATGAGGTGGGCGCGCTCGGCGAGGGGCACGGGAGCGAGGAACGCCTCCCACAGGTCGGGGAAGACCGCCGAGGCGCCGCCCTCGTAGAACCAGTCGAGCTCCTGCCGGCGGAGCGTGAAGATGCCGCGGAGCACCAGCTCGGTCACCCGCTCGGGATGCGTCTCGGCGTACGCGAGTGCGAGCGCGCTGCCCCAGGACCCTCCGAACACCTGCCACCGGTCGATGCCGAGGTGGGTCCGGAGGCGTTCCATGTCGGCCACGAGATGCCAGGTGGTGTTGGCCGACAGGTCGGCGGCGGCATCCGAGGCGTGCGGGATAGAGAAGCCGCACCCGCGCTGGTCGAACAGCACGATGCGGTACTTCTCCGGGTCGAACAGGCGGCGGTGCGTCGGCGTCGTCCCACCGCCCGGGCCGCCGTGCAGGAAGACGACGGGCTTGCCCTCGCGGTTGCCCGACACCTCCCAGTAGATGTGGTTGCCGTCGCCCACGTCGAGCATCCCCGTCTCGAGCGGCTCGATCTCCGGATACATGTCCCTCATGCGTCTCCCCCTGCGGTCACGCTATCGACCAGCGGATGCCGCGATCGAGTGACGCGCCGCACGGCGCCCCGCGGCGTCCGTCTTGGCGCCTTCCCAGTATCGCCGCATACCCTCGCCCGCATGAGACCGGTTCCCGACCCCGTGCGACCCGGACAGGAGTCGGTGTGGGACTACCCGCGACCGCCGAGGGTCGAGGCCGTCGATGCCCGGGTGACCATCGACCTCGGCGGCGTGCGCATCGTCGACACCCGCGACGTGGTGCGCGTACTCGAGACGAGCCATCCGCCGGTGTACTACCTGCCCGTGGCCGCGTTCGCCGACGGCGCCCTGACCCCCGCGCCCGGATCCTCCTTCTGCGAGTACAAGGGCGCGGCGCGGTACCTGAGCGTGCACGGCGGCGGGCGCACGGCCGAGCGCGCCGCCTGGACCTATCCGTCGCCGTCGCCCGGCTACGAGGCGCTGCGCGGCCGCGTCGCCGTCTACGCGGAGCCGATGGACGCGTGCGCCGTCGACGGCGAACGGGTCGAGCCGCAGCCCGGGTCGTTCTACGGCGGCTGGGTCACGTCGAACCTCGCGGGCCCGTTCAAGGGTGCCCCGGGCAGCTGGGGCTGGTGAGGCGGGCCCGTCACGCGGCGACCACCGCGGCGTAGGCTCGCCGTATGAGCCGCACACCCGTCACGATCACGATCACCGGCGCCGGCGGGCAGATCGGGTACGCGCTGCTGTTCCGCATCGCCTCGGGTGCGATGCTCGGCCCGGACACGCCGGTGCGCCTACGCCTGCTCGAGATCCCCCAGGGGCTCCGGGCCGCCGAGGGGGCGGCGCTCGAACTGCAGGACTCGGCGTTCCCGCTGCTCGACGGAGTCGACGTCACCGATCGCGCCGAGTCCGCCTTCGACGGCGCGAACGTCGCACTGCTCGTCGGCGCCCGCCCGCGCACGGCCGGCATGGAGCGCGGCGACCTCCTCGAGGCGAACGGCGGCATCTTCGGGCCGCAGGGCCGGGCCATCAACGCGCACGCGGCCGACGACGTGCGCGTCGTGGTCGTCGGCAATCCCGCGAACACCAACGCCCTCATCGCCGCGTCGAACGCCCCGGACGTGCCGAGGGAGCGCTTCACCGCGCTGACCCGGCTCGACCACAACCGAGCGCTCGGCCAGCTCTCGGCGGCGCTCGACGCGCCCGCCGCCGACCTCCGCGACGTCATCGTATGGGGCAACCACTCGGCGACCCAGTTCCCCGACGTCGCGCACGCGACCGCCGGGGGCGATCCGGTGCCCGCGCTGCTCGCGGCACGCCTGGGGGGCGTCGACGCCGCCCGCGCGTGGCTGGTCGAGGAGTTCATCCCGCGCGTCGCGCGGCGCGGCGCGGAGATCATCGAAGTGCGCGGCTCCTCGTCGGTCGCCTCGGCGGCATCCGCCGCGATCGACCACATGCGCGACTGGATCCTCGGCACCGGCGACCGCGGCTGGACGAGCGCCGCGATCTGGTCGGACGGTCGCTACGGCGTCCCGGACGGGCTGATCTCGTCGTTCCCCGTGACCTCCGACGGCGGCGCCTGGCGGGTGGTCGACGGGCTCGAGGTCGACGACTTCGCCCGGGAGCGCATCGACGCGTCGGTGGCCGAGCTCGTCGAGGAGCGCGAGGCCGTGCGCACGCTCGGCCTGATCTGAGGGGCGCCCCACCGGCTTCCGGCCGACGCCTACGCTGGTCGCATGGCCGAACGCGAACCCCTCTCCCCCGCCCGCCGGCGCCAGCTCGTCGTGGGCCTCGCCGTCGGCGTGATCGTCGGCCTGATCGTCAGCGTCTGGACGGGATTCTGGCTCTGGCTCGCGACCGGTGCGGTGGTCGGACTCGCCGCGGGCGCGATCATGAAGCCGCCCGGCGACGACGAGCGGCCCACGCGACCCTGACCGGACGCGAGCGGGCCGGACGCTCGCGCGCCCGGCCCGCTCGCGGCATCCGCCCTAGCGCTTGGTGGCCTTCTCGGGCACCGGCAGGGTGCCGGCCTCGCGCTGCGCGGCGTAGTACGCCCGCGCCTCGTCCTGCCGCTCCTGCTCGGCGCCCGACGCGATCGCCGCGCGGAGGTGCGCCTGCTCGTACCCGAACGCGTCGACCAGGTCGAGCGCGTACGGACGGAGGCGCTCGATGAGCCGGTCGATGTACGCCGTCACGGCCTGGGCGCGCTGCGACGAGAGACGGCCGTGGATGAGGTACCAGGCCAGGTGCTTCTCGACCAGGCCGAGCCCGAACAGGTCGCGCAGCCACGTCAGGACCTGGCGCGTGCCCTCGTCCTCGGTGCGGTGCAGCGCCCGGGTGAACGCCTCCCACTGGAGCAGTTCGCCGTGCGCGCGGGCCGCCTCGATCAGCTCGTTCTGGTTGCGGTTGAAGATCGCGGCCGCCTCGGGCTTGGAGAGCTTGCGCGCGTCGCGCAGGCGTCCGGCGATCTCGGCGATCATCGCCTCGACGCGGTCGGTGAGCAGCTCGCGCTGGGTCTCCTCGTCGCGCAGGTCGACGACCGAGCGTGCGGTGGAGCCGAAGTCGGCGACGGTCTGGGCGAGGCGGCGGAGCCCGACGCCGTGCATCGCCCGGTCGGCCGCCTGCGCGGCGACGTAGCGGGCCATGACCCCGGCGCCGGCCTTGCGGAACTGCGACGAGTAGTCGGTGAGCAGGCGCTTGGCCACGAGCTGGAGCAGCACGTTGTTGTCGCCCTCGAACGTGACGTAGATGTCGAGGTCCTGCCGGAGGCCGACGAGGCGGTTCTCGGCGAGGAAGCCGGCGCCGCCGCACGCCTCGCGCGCCTCCTGCAGCGTCTCCAGCGCGTGCCAGGTCGACAGCGGCTTCAATGCGGCCGCCATGGTCTCGAGGTCCTGGCGGTCGTCGTCGGTGTCCTCCGCGCCGGAGAAGACGGCGTCGAACTTCACGAGGAACTCGTCGTGCGCGAAGAACTGCGCGTACGTGGTGGCGAGCTTCGGGAGCAGCCGGCGCTGGTGGCGCTGGTAGTCGAGCAGCACCTCCTCGTCGGTGTCACTGCCGGCGTTGAACTGGCGGCGCTGCGTGCCGTAGGTGATGGCGATGTCGAGGGCCATGGCGGATGCCGCCACCGCGGCGCCGTCGAGCGACACGCGCCCCTGCACGAGCGTGCCGAGCATCGTGAAGAAGCGGCGGCCCGGGCTCGCGATCGGGCTGGAGTAGGTGCCGTCGGCCGCGACGTCGCCGTACCGGTTCAGCAGGTTCTCGCGCGGCACGCGCACGTTCGTGAAGTGCAGGCGGCCGTTGTCGATGCCGTTGAGGCCGCCCTTGAGCCCGTCGTCCTCCCCGCCGATGCCGGGCAGGAACGCGCCGTGCTCGTCGCGGAGCGGCACGTAGAACGCGTGCACGCCGTGGTTGACGCCCTTGGTGACGAGCTGCGCGAACACCACGGCGGCGATGCCGTGCAGCGCGGCGTTGCCGAGGTAGTCCTTCCAGGCGCCGCGGAACGGCGTGTGGAGGACGAACTCCTCGGTCTCGGGGTCGTAGGTCGCGGTGGTGCCGATGGAGGCCACGTCGGAACCGTGACCGGTCTCGGTCATCGCGAACGCGCCGGGCACCTCGAGCGACATGATGCCGGGGAGGTAGGCCTCGTGGTGCTTCTGGGTGCCGAGGTGCAGCACCGCGGCGCCGAAGAGGCCCCACTGCACGCCCGACTTGATCTGCAGGCTCGGGTCGGCGAGCACCAGCTCCTCGAACGCCGCGATGTTCCCGCCGTGGTCGTCGTCGCCGCCGAGCTCCTTGGGGAACGCCTTCTTGATCGCGCCGGACGCGACGAGCAGCTTCAACTGCCCGAGCACGCGCTCGCGGTGCTCGGCCATCGACTGGCCGTCGATCCGCTGGAACTCCGGCTGCGCGGCCCGCGCGCGCGCCTCGAGGCGGATGTCGGCCCACGTGCCGAGCAGCTGCCGTCCGAGCGCGGCGACGTCGACCACGGGCGCGGCCTGCGAGTCGATCGGGGTGTTCTCGGGCGTCGCAGCGGAGGCGCTCTCCGGGGATGCCGGGCGCTCGACCTTCGGCGCGGGAGTGGTGTCGGATCGTGATGCCGTGTCGACCATCGTCGGTTCGTCCTTCATACGCGGAATCTGGGCTTCATCCCACGGTATGGCGGCGATCGCGGGCGCCGAAAAAGTGCGTCAGCGCCCTACAAACCTCTCGGCGCGGCATCCGCGCGCACCTGTGGAGTCATACAAAGAGTGCGGCTGGACCCCTTGGAGGATCGACAACGTCGGTCAGCTGCGGAAGTCAGCTGCGGAAGAAGGCGCTCGCCTTCGGGGTCCACAGCAGGATCACGACGAGGGCGGAGACCGCGAGGCCGATCCACTCCCCGACCGGGATGCCGAGGTAGGCCACCGCGAGGAACAGCGAGCCGATGATCGACAGGACCTGCAGCACGGTCACGATCATCCGGGCCACCTGGCTGCCCCGCAGGAGCCCTCCCGCGACCACGACCGTCACGAGGCCGACGACGATGGAGCCGATGGCCGCGGCGACGAGCGGCCCGGTCCCCCCGAACGAATCGACCACGTCCTGCACGGGCAGGAGGAAGAGGAGGATGACGCCGGAGACGAGGTCGATCATCCCCGCGATGTAGGCGAGGACGCCGATGATGGTGACGGTGACCGGACGGTCGCCCTTAACGGTGGACATGACGCCTCCTCGCCGGGCGACCCGACGACGCCCTCTGGCGCCGATGCTAGCCAAGGCCCGGCCGCACTCGCCGGAGACCGCGCGGAGCGTCGCCGCCTCAGCCCCCGTGCTCGCCCACGACGCGTACGAGTGCCTCGCCGTACGCCTCGCGCTTCTTCGCGCCGATGCCGGCGATCCCGTCGAGCTCGCCGATCGCCGAGGGTCTCGCGACCGCCACCGCCCGCAGGGTCGCGTCGCCGAACACGATGTACGCCGGGACGCCCTGCTCGCGCGCCTCGCCGGCGCGCCACGCGCGGAGCGCCTCGAACAGCTCGGCGGCGCGCGGCTCGAGGTCGGCGGCCGCCGGAGCGGCGGCGCGGGTCGAGCGGGCGGCGCGGACGGGGCGTTCGGGCTCGGTGCGGAAGGCGACCGCTCGGTCGCCGGAGAGCACGGCCGCCGACGCGTCGGTGAGGGTCAGCACGCCGTACTCGCCGACGGACTGCAGGAGGCCCTGGGCGAGCAGTTGCCGGACGACGCCGCGCCACCGCTGCTCGGAGAGGTCGGCGCCGATGCCCCAGGTCGCCAGCCGGTCGTGGCCGTACTGCTCGACGCGCGCCGTCCGCTTGCCGCGCAGGATGTCGACGAGGTGGCCGGCGCCGAACCGCTGGTTGCGCTCGCGCTGCAGCCGCACGATCGTCGACATCAGCTTCTGCGACGCCACGGTGCCGTCCCACGACTCGGGCGGCTCGAGGCAGGTGTCGCAGTTGCCGCACGGGGTGCTCTGCTCGCCGAAGTAGGCGAGCAGGTTCTGCCGCCGGCACTGCACGGTCTCGCAGAGCGCCAGCATCGCGTCGAGGTGAGCCGACAGGCGGCGACGGTGCGCGAGGTCGCCCGGGCTCTCGTCGATCATGCGGCGCTGCTGCACCACGTCCTGCAGGCCGTAGGCGAGCCAGGCCGTCGCGGGGAGCCCGTCGCGCCCCGCGCGACCGGTCTCCTGGTAGTAGCCCTCGACCGACTTGGGCAGGTCGACGTGCGCGACGAACCGCACGTCGGGCTTGTCGATCCCCATGCCGAACGCGATCGTCGCGACGACCACGACGCCGTCCTCGCGGAGGAACCGCTCCTGCGTGCGGCGCCGCAGCGCGGCGTCGAGGCCCGCGTGGTACGGCATCGCGTCGACGCCGTTCGCGGCGAGGAAGGACGCGAACTTCTCGGTGCTCGCGCGGGACAGCGCGTACACGATGCCCGAGACGGGGACGCCCTCGGCATCGCGCCCCTCGGTGCGCACGAAGTCGAGCAACTGGCGGCGCACGTCGAGCTTCGGGGCGATGCGGTACTGGATGTTGGGGCGATCGAAGCTCGACACGAAGTGCCGGGCGTCGCCCAGCGACAGCCGGTCGGTGATCTCGCGGTGCGTCGCCTCGGTGGCGGTCGCCGTGAGGGCGATGCGCGGCACGTCGGGCCAGCGCTCCGCGAGCTCGGCCAGCGCGAGGTAGTCGGGGCGGAAGTCGTGGCCCCACTGCGCGACGCAGTGGGCCTCGTCGATCGCGAACAGGGCGACGGTGCCGCGCTCGAGGAACCGCTTGGTCTGCTCGGAGCCGAGGCGCTCGGGTGCGACGTAGAGCAGGTCGAGCTCGCCGCCGAGGTACGCGCGCTCCACCTCCGCGCGCTCGGCCGGCGACTGGGAGGAGTTGAGGTAGCCGGCCCGCACGCCGTTGCGCACGAGTGCGTCGACCTGGTCGTGCATCAGCGCGATGAGCGGCGAGACGACGACGCCCGTGCCCTCGCGGAGCAGCGCCGGGATCTGGTAGCAGAGGCTCTTGCCGCCGCCGGTCGGCATGAGCACCACCGCGTCGCCGCCGGCGGCCACGTGCTCGATGATCTCGGCCTGCTCGCCGCGGAATGCGTCGAAGCCGTAGACGGTGCCGAGCGCCTCGAGCGGCGAGTCGAAGCGCGGCGGGGCGGCGGCGGGACCCGTCGCCGCGGTCGCACGGGCGGGGCTCATCGACGAGGCGCCGGACGGCGGGGCGGAGGACCACGACGATCCCTCGGCGGGCGGCGGCGGACCCCACTCGTCGTCGGGGGGCACCAGCTCGTCCGGGTCCCACGGGACGTCGTCCCACTCCGGGGCGGGGGCCGGCTCCCGCTCGTCGTTCCAGGTCACCCGTCGACCCTACCCGCCGTCGACGACACGGCAGCCGGCTCCGAGAGCGCGCACCGCCGCGTCCGACCGCGCCGGATGTGGAGGAACGGTGAGCGGGCGGTGCGAGAGTGCTGTGAACGCCCGCGCCGCGCCATCCGCCCGATCTACGCTCGCTGCATGACGCACATCGACGGCTCACGCGCACTCGTCGTCGGGGCGACCGGCGTGCTCGGAACGCTCGTCGCCGAACGGCTGGCGGCCGGCGGAGCGAGGCTCGCGCTCAGCGGACGAGACGGCGCGCGGCTGGCCGAGCGCGCGGCCGACGGCGCCGGCATCGCCGTCGACCTCACCGACGAGGAGGCGCCCGAGAGCGTCGTCCGACGCGCGGTCGAGACGCTCGGCGGGCTCGACGTCATCGTGCTCGCCGCGGGCGTCGTCGGCTTCGACTCCGTGGCGGCGACCGCCGACCAGGATCTCGAGACGCTGTTCACCGTGAACGCGCTCGCTCCGATGCGCATCGTGTCCGCCGCGCTGCCGGCGCTGCGCGAGTCGGCCGAGGCCGGTCGCGAGCCGGTGGTCCTCGCACTGACCGGCATCGTCGCCGAACTGCCGACGGCGGGCCTGGCCAGCTACTCGGCGTCGAAGGCCGCGCTCGCGGCGTACTTCACCGCGGCAGGCCGGGAACTGCGTCGCAGCGGCATCCGCCTGCTCGACGCACGACCCGGCCACACCGAGACGGGCCTGGCCGACCGGCCGCTCTTCGGCACGGCGCCGAAGTTCCCGCAGGGCCACGCTCCGGACGCCGTCGCCGACCGGCTGGTGCGAGCGATCCGCGACGGGGAGACGGCACTGCCGCCCGGCGCCTTCGCCGGGGCCTGAATCGGCCCCGACGCCGCGCCGGACGGCAGCGCGATCGTCACTCGCGCGGACCGGACTCCTCCGGGGTGTCGTCCGGACCGGACTCCGCCCCGGGGCCCGAAGGGGCCGCCTCGATGCGCGAGCGGCGGACGAAGAGCACGGCGACCGCGACGGCGACGCCGACCGCCAGCACGCCCGCACCGATCCAGACGAGATCCTGCGCGGCGCCGCTCGACGCCGTGTCCTCGCCCTCGTCTCCCCCGGCGTCGGTCGACGCGGCGCACGGTGACTCCGCGGCACCCGCGGCCACGGCCACGCCGTCGGCCGGAGCCCAGTCGAACTCGAACTCACCGGAGATCGGGTGGCCGTCGGCCGAGACGACCCGCCACACGACGGTGTACTCACCGGGTTCTCCGAGTTCGGTCGGGACGCTCGCGACCGGCCCGTCGACCGACGCGCACGCCGTCGCGAAGTGCCGGCCGTCGGGCCCGACGACGTCCATCGCCGCGGCCCCGTCGGCCTCGAGCAGGGCATCGTTCGTCTCGAGCCAGACGATGCCCGGCTGCTCGGTCACGACCTCCTCGCCGTCCGGCGAGACGGCGACCACGGTGTTGTGCGCGAACGCCGGCAGGGCCGGGCCGCCGACCGCGACCAGGGCGGCGAGGGCCGCCCCGATCGCGGCGAGCCGGTGGTTCCGAGGCGGCACGGTCGTCATGCCTTCCTGCCGCGGCGCGCGAGGAACGCGACGGTCAGGCCGGCAGCGCCGACCGCGAGGCCGGCGATGCCGAGCACGCGGCCGACGACGTCGACCGAGCCCTGGGCAGCCGCGGTCTCCTCGACCTCGTGCCCGTCGGCGTGCGCGTCCGAGGACTCCGCGTCATCGCCGTGGCCGTGCGCGTCGCCGGTCGCCTCGGTGACCTCGATCGCCGGAGCCGGGCGCTCGGGCTCCTCGCCGTCGTCGCCGACGGGCTCGCTCCAGTCGTTCTCGCCCTCGACGCAGGCCTGCAGGACCGGGAACTCCAGACGCTCGCCTGCCCCGTCCTCGGGCAGCAGGACCTGCACCTGGAAGGTCTCGCGGTAGCCGTCGGGCTGAGGGGTCTCCGCGGTGTAGACGACCTGGCCGACGCGCTCGGCGACCACGTCGCCGTGCGCGCCCTCGACCGGCTCGTCGAGCTCGACCATGACCTTCTCGACGTCCCAGCCGGGCTTGAGCGTCGGGGTGACGGACAGGATCGACTCGGGGATGTCGATCGTGTAGCTCGAGGTCGGTGAGCCCTCGCAGCCGTGCCCGGACGCGAACTCGAGCACGGCGTAGGAACCAGCGGCGGTCGAGCTCGGGTCGACGACGACGTGGGCCTGGGCCGCGACGGGCGCGGCGAGGGCGAGCAGGGTGCCGGCCCCGAGAGCGGTGGCGGCGGCGGCGGTACGGGTGATGGGTCGCATGGGTGTCTTTCTCTCCAGAAGAGGTGCGACGACGCGCTGCCGTGATGGTCGGCAGTGGTTCGGCGCGTCGGCGCGAACGGATCTCGCGGCGTGACCGCTCAGGCGGCCGGGGCGGGCCGCGGCGGACCGCGATGCCGCAGGGAGGAGAGGAGGAGGGTGCTGAGGCGGGACGGTCCGTCGCGCCGCGAGACGGGCGGCCGGGCGTCGCGTCGGCGCGGCGCCGGCGCTCCCGCCAGGACGGCGACGAGCAGGCGGATGCCGCGAGCGACCGAGGCGCCCACGGCGGCGACCACCACGGCCGAGCGGCCGAGCGCGACGAGGAACGCGACCGTCAGCGCTGCGGCGACTACGTGCGCCACCGGCATCGCCGCATGGCCGTGGTCGACCGCGACGGAGAGGTCGAACGGGATGACGAGGCCCGCGGCGTGGCCCCCGTGCCCGACGTCGGATGCCGCGAGGACGCCGCCTCGGGCCCCGCCGAGCGAGTAGGACAGGTGGAGCGCCGCCTGCGCGACGAGGGCGGCGATCGAGACCCGCAGGAGCGGCATCCGACCGCCGACGACGAGCATCGCGACCGGCACGGAGAACGCGAAGGCGAGCGCGAGTGCGACGGGGGCCGGGGGCGCTCCGCCGCCGACGGTGTGCGCGAGGGATGCCGCGAGCACCGCGAACGCGGCCACGGCCGCGCCGCGTGCGGCGCGCGCACCTCGGGTCATCACCCCACCAGCGTAATCGCCCACGACGCGGAAGGGCCCCGGGCGGTGCGCCCGGGGCCCTCCGTCGATCGGAGGTCAGCCGACGTTCAGCGTGAACGAGCTGGTCGTGCCGGTGGAGGGCACCACCACGTCGAACTTGGTCGGGCCGCTCGCGCCGGCCGGGACCGCCACGGAGACGCTCGCCTTGCCGACCTCGTCGGTCTCGGGCGTGTAGGCCGTGTCGATCGGCGCGGAGCCGACCTGCACGCCGTCCACGTACACGACCGCCACGTCGGCGTCGACCTCGTCGCGGGTGAAGTCGAGCGACGAGAGGTTGACGGTGACGTTCGCACCCGCGGCGACCGAGGTGCCGCCCGGGAGGTTCACGCCGACCGCGCGCTGCTTCAGGTCGGGCGTCGCGGTGCCGAACAGGTCGAACCAGTCGACCATCGACTCGAGGTCGATCTTCCCGCTGTCGGCCTTGTTCAGCCCGTCGCGGAAGGTGACGAAGTTGTCGCCGCCCGAGGCGAGGAACGAGTTCGCGCCGACGGAGTACGTCGCGCCCGGGTCGATCGCGACGCCGTCGAGCCACATCTCGGTGATGTGCGAGCCCTTCGCGGCGGCCGGGTCGTAGGTGTACGTGAACCCGGCGTTGACGCCGAGCTTGAGGAACGGCCGGCTCGCGTTCGAGGGCTGCCACTGCTCCTCCAGCACCTGCTTGATCTGCGCGCCCGTGAGCGTCATCGACACCAAGGTGTTCGCGAACGGCTGCACCGCTGCGGCCTCGGCGTAGGTCACCTCGCCCGACGCCAGGTCGGCGCGGAGGCCGCCCGGGTTCATGAACGTGATGTCGACATCACGGGTTCCGTCGGCGTTGAGCGACCAGAGCTGCACGTCGGCGACGAAGTTGCCCAGGGTCGACTCGCCGCCGCGGTTCTCCGGGAACGAGGAGGCGCCGACCGGGTTCGCACGCACCGCACGACCGAACAGCGCGTCCGCCTGGCCGAGCACCACGCTGCCGAGCTCGGCGGCGACCGCGGTCGCCTCGGTGACGATCGGCACGACCTCGGGGTCGGGCTCGGAGTAGTAGCCGATCACGTTGCCGCGGGAGTCGAACTCCGTGGCCATCTGGTAGATCGTGTTCTGCATCTTGGTGATCTTCTTGCCCTTGCGGTCGAAGGTGATCTCCATGTTGCTGAAGCGCTCGCCGTACTGGCCGCTCGAGATGACCGGGCGCCCATCGATGACGTGGTTGTACGGCAGGTGGGTGTGGCCGGAGACGATGGCGTCGATGTTGTCGTTCGCGCCGAGGACGATCTGGCCGAAGGGGCTGTTCGGGTCGGTCGCCGAGGCGAGCGCCGTGGTGGCCGCGCCCTCGTGCACGAGGAAGACCACGATGTCGGCCTCGCCGTTGGCGTCGTCGCCGTCGCTGAGCTGGTCGGCCACGCGGTTCGCCGCCTCGACCGGGTCGCCGACGGTGATGTCCTCGATGCCGGCGGGGCTCACGAGCGAGGGGAGCTCGTCGGTCACGGCGCCGACGAAGCCGATGCGGACCTTGTCGAACTCCTCGACCCAGTACTCGGGCAGCGCGGGCTCGCCGGTCGCCTTGTCGTAGACGTTCGCGCCGAGGTACTCCCACAGCGCGAGCGGCATCACCCGATCGGTGAGGTCGGCGAAGCCGGCGTCGAACTCGTGGTTGCCCACTGCGCTGACGTCGAGCCCGGCGGCGTTCAGCGCCTCGATCGTGGGCACGTCCTGCTGGATGAACGACGTGAAGGTCGAGGCGCCGATCATGTCGCCGGCGGCGGCGAAGACGGTGTTGGGGTTCTGGTTGCGGATCTGCTTCACGGCCGTCGACAGGCGGGCGATGCCGGCCGCGGTGCCGTTCTGCTCGATGCGGCCGTGGAAGTCGTTGACCGTGACCAGGTTGAGGTCGACCACGGTCTTCTCGGCGATCTTGGGGGGCAGCGGCGGGCGCTTGCCGTCGGGCGCCGCCTGGGCGCTCGCGGCACCGCCGAGGGCGAGGCCGAGGGCGGTGATCGCGGCGACGGCGCCGGTGGCGCGCCGGCGTCCGCGCGATCGCGTGGTGACGCGGGGGGCTTCCGCGCCGGGGGAACGATGCTGCATTGCGTGATCTCCTCTGCAAGACGGATGCCGAGAAGCGTGGGCTCCCCGGCGTCGCAGGCGTCCGTCCTGCGGATTGAAGGCGGACACTGCTGGGCAGCCTAGAGTCCGCATCGAATGCGGGGAAGAGTCTTGACCGGGTCGTCATCCAACGTTTAACGAAACGGCCCATTTTGCTCACATGAGCAGACGGCTTTGCTCACATGCGCACGTCGTCGCGGTCCGGCCGTAGGCTGGCCCGGTGCTCACGGCCGTCCTCTCCCTGAGCGGCGCGCTCGTCTACGGCGCCGCGGACTTCCTCGGCGGCCTCGCCGCGCGTCGCCTCGGCGCGCTGCTCGCGACGGCGATCGCCAGTGCCGCGGGTCTGCTCGCGATGCTCGCGGCACTGCCGCTGCTCGGCGGGGCCTGGACGACCGCGGACGTCGGGTGGGGCGCGCTCTCGGGGGTGATCGGCGCGGTCGCGATCGCGCTGCTGTACGCCTGCCTCGCGATCGGCCCCATGAGCATCCTCTCGCCCCTGACCGCGCTGATGTCGGCGATCACCCCCATGCTCTGGGGCACCCTCGTCGGCGCCGAGCGCTTCGGTCCGCTGGGCGTCTGGGGCATCGGCATCGCGCTCGTCGCCGTCGTGCTCGTCGGCTTCGTGCCCGAGCGCGGAGCCGTCCGTCCGAGCACCCGCGGCCTCCTGCTCGCGGCCGGTTCGGGCCTCGCGATCGGCGCGTACTACATCGCGATCTCGCACACGGCGGATGCCTCGGGCGTCGTGCCGCTCGTCGCGAACCGCGTCGTCTCCGCGACCGTGCTGTTCGCCGCGTTCGGCGCGGCGACCGCGATCGCCGTGCGGCGCGCCGCCGGCGGACCGGCCGGCCCGGCGCGCGGGGGGCGGCGGCCCGCCCTCGCGCTCGCGGTCGCCTGCGGCGTGGTCGACGCGACGGCGAACGTGCTGCTCCTCCTCGGCATCCGAGCGGGCGACCTGGCCGTGGCGGCCGTGCTCGGGGCGATGTACCCGGCGGGTACCATCCTGCTCGCGGCCGTCGTGCTGCGCGAGCGCATCGCACCCGTGCAGTGGGCGGGCCTCCTGCTCGCACTGGTCGCGGCGGGCATGCTCGCCCTCGCCTAGGTTTCGGCGAGGGGGGCGCGCCGGGCGTCAGAGGCGGACGACCTCCACGATCCGCACCACCGCCGTGCCCTCCTCGGCCGAGGCCTCCAGGTCGACCTCGCCGCGCATCCGCCAGTCGTGGTGGCCGGCGGGGTCGTCGAGCACCTGCTCGACGCGCCAGGTGCCGGCCGCGGCATCCGACTCGTCGATCGTGACGAGCCGCGGCGAGCGCGCGGGCCCGCCCGTGAGGAGGTCGTCGTGCTCGTCGTAGTAGCGGTCGAGCACGTCCGGCCAGCCGACGTCGGGGTCGAGCTCGGCGAGTTCCTCGTCGCGCTCGAGCGCGGCGAGCTGCACTCGACGGAACAGCTCGTTGCGCACCAGCACCGTGAACGCACGGCGGTTGGTGACGACCGACGGCGGCGCGGGCGGCACGACCGGGGCCTCGTCCTCGGGCAGGTGCGCGCTCGGGTCGACGAGCTCGGCCCACTCGTCGACGAGGCTCGAGTCGACCTGGCGGACGAGCTCGCCGAGCCACTCGATGAGGTCGAGCAGCTCCTCGTCCTTGTGCTCGTCGGGCACCGTCTGGCGGATGGCGCGGAACGCGTCGGAGAGGTAGCGGAGCACGAGTCCCTCGCTGCGCTGCAGCTGGTAGTACGAGACGTACTCGCCGAACGACATCGAGCGCTCGAACATGTCGCGCACGACCGCCTTGGGGCTGAGCTCGAAGTCGCGCACCCACGGCTGGCTCGACGCGAAGGTCTCGAAGGCGTGCGCGAGCAGCTCGTCGAGCGGCTTCGGCCACGTGACCTCCTCGAGCAGCGCCATCCGCTCGTCGTACTCGATGCCGTCGGCCTTCATGGCCGCGACCGCCTCGCCACGCGCCTTGTACTGCTGCTGCGACAGGATCGGGCGCGGGTCGTCGAGCGTCGACTCGATGATCGACACGACGTCGAGGGAGTAGTGGCCCGTCCCCTGTTCGCTCGTCTTCGGGTCGAGCAGCTCGATCGCGGCGAGCGCGAACGGCGACAGCGGCTGGTTCAGCGCGAAGTTCGGCTGCAGGTCGACCATGAGCCGCAGCTCCACGCCGAGCGCGGCCGCCGGCGCGGGCAGGATCTCGACGACGTCGGCGTCGCGCAGCGTGCGAAGGATCCCGAGTGCTCGCCGGGCCAACTCGTAGCGGCGGGCGCGCGGCTCGTGGTTGTCGAACACGAGCGAACGGATGCCGCCGACGACGTCGCCGCCGCGCCCGACCACGTTGATCAGCATCGCGGCCGTGAGCGCCAATTGCGGCACGAGGGGCTCGGGCTCGGCGTCGACGAGGCGCTCGAACGAGCCCTCGCCCCACGTGACGAACCCGGCCTGCGGCTTCTTGCGGACGATCTTCTTCAGCTTCTTCGGGTCGTCGCCGGCCTTGCGGATGGCGGTCTCGTTCTCGATCTCGTGGTCGGGTGCGAGGACGACGACGGTGCCCGCGGTGTCGTAGCCGGCACGGCCCGCCCGCCCGGCGATCTGGTGGAACTCCCGCGCGGAGAGCTGCCGCATCCGCTGACCGTCGTACTTGGAGAGCGCGGTGATGAGGACCGACCGGATCGGCACGTTGATCCCGACGCCGAGCGTGTCGGTGCCGCAGATGACCCGCAGCAGGCCGCGCTGCGCGAGCGTCTCGACGAGCCGGCGGTACCGCGGCAGCATGCCGGCGTGGTGCACGCCGATGCCGGCCCGCACGAGCCGCGAGAGGATCTTGCCGAACCCGGTCGTGAAGCGGAACCCGCCGATCGCCTCGGCGATCTCGTCGCGCTGCTCGCGCGTGACGACGCGGATCGACGAGAGGGCCTGGGCGCGCTCCATGGCGGCGGCCTGCGAGAAGTGCACGATGTAGACGGGGGCCTGCTTCGTCTCGAGGAGCTCCTCGACGGTCTCCTGCACGGGCGTCTTCGCATACGAGAAGTGCAGCGGCACCGGGCGCTCGACGCCGGTCACGCGCGCGGTCTCGCGGCCGGTGCGGCGGGTCAGGTCGTCGGCGATCGCGGTCACGTCGCCGAGCGTCGCCGACATCAGCACGAACTGCGCGTGCGGCAGCGTGATGAGCGGAACCTGCCACGCCCACCCGCGGTCGGGGTCGCCGTAGAAGTGGAACTCGTCCATGACGACCTGGTCGACCGCGGCATCCGCGCCCTGGCGGAGTGCGAGGTTCGCGAGGATCTCGGCCGTGCAGCAGATGATCGGCGCCTCGGCGTTGACTGAGCTGTCGCCCGTGACCATGCCGACGTTCTGGGCGCCGAAGATCTCGACGAGCTGGAAGAACTTCTCGCTCACGAGCGCCTTGATCGGCGCCGTGTAGTACGTGCGCCCCCACGGCCGGCCGGCCTCGCGGTCGGCGGCGGTGCGGGCGACGGATGCCGCATGCGCCGCGACCGCGACGAGCGACTTGCCCGTGCCCGTGGGCGTCGACAGGATCACGTTCGCGCCCGAGACGAGCTCGATGACCGCCTCGTCCTGCGCGGGGTACAGCGCGAATCCGCGACCCTCGGCCCAGTCGACGAAGGCGTCGTACATCGCGTCGGCGTCGTACGGTCGCGGGGCCGCGTCGAGCAGGGTGGGGGTCATCCGTCCGAGTCTGCCTCATGCGGCGGCGCGCGGCGAATGCGCGGCCAGACGCCGTGAACGGCGGGGCCTCCCCCAAGGCTCCCGCCGCTCACGGCCGGTCAGGGGGAGCCGGCCGGCGCCGCCGGTTCGGGTCGGCATGCGCTGGCCGGCTCACAGCCGGACCCGCGGTGACAGTTCCCCCTGCAGTCCGTGGTGTCCGACCACGACTCACGGTACGGACTCCACGGCGTCGTTGCCTCAGGGGAAACCCTGAATCACGGCCGATCCGCGTCGGGGCGGGCCACGGTGGGGCGGACGACCGAGCCCGGATCTCCCCCGGTGAACACCTCGACCACCGCCTCGACGAGGCGGAACGGCACGAGCGCGGCGACGTGCACGACGAGCAGCGGACCGAAGGCCGCAAGCGGATAGGTGAGCACGAGCAGGAGCGGCGCACGCTCGCGCCACGGCAACGCGGCCGCGGCCGGAGCGAGGGCGAGGGCCAGCCACCACGGCCCCGCGAGCACCGCGAGCACGACGGATGCCGCGACCGCGAGCACGCCGAGCCCGACCTGCCCGAGGAGCAGCCATCCCGCCGCCCCCGCGTACGTGCGCTCGCGGTCGGCCGAGACCCAGGCCCACATCAGCCAGGCTCGCAGTCGCGGCACGCCCTGCTCGATCAGCGCCCGGCGGAAGACGAGGTCGTCGTCGCGGCGCTGCACGAGGGCGCGCCCGCGGTCGCCGAGGGCAGCGGCGGCCAGCGACTGCGCGTCGTGCAGCACGGCGGGCGCGGACTGCCGTCCGTAGCTCGCGATGAATCCCCAGAGCGGCGTCGGCACCGACGCGAGATCGGTGATCCCGGCCGGCAGGGGCGCCTCGCCGGCCGCGGGGGCGCGATACCGCCGCCCGGTCTCGTCGTCGACGTAGACGATCGGGGCGCGCAGCTCGAAGCGGTAGCCGGCCGCCGGGCGCTGGGCGAGCTCCAGCTCGTCGAGCGGCGCGCCGTCTTCTCGGAGGAAGGGCATGGGGTCTCCTTCGGGTCACGCCCATCCTGCCGTGCCCCGCCGTCCGGCATGCGTCGCCGAGCGGTCGGGTCGACGTACGGTGGGCCCATGCGGCGGATGCGGTGGGCGATCGTCCTCGTCGGCCTGCCGCTGCTGTCGGGGTGCGCTGCGGACGCGGACTGCACGCCCGAGCCCGCCGTCGTCGTCGAGGTGCGCGCCGCCAAGCCCGGTACGGCCTCGGTCCAGTGCTGGTCGGGGTGCGCGGACGGCGTCAGGCTGCTCGAACGAACGGGCGCCGACGGCTGGACGGTCCCGCTCGCGGCCGGGCGGCCCCAGACGGTCACGCTCGCCGCGAGAGCCGAGGACGGCTCGCTCAGGTTCGCGCAGCGGTTCCGCCTCGAGTGGGCCGGGTGTCCGGCGGCCCCGGTCGATCGCGAGCTCGTCCTCCTCCGTCCCGAGGGCGGTGGCTGACCGGCCCGCGTCACCAGCGGTGGTGCACCGACGCGCGGATCTCCCGGTCGTACAGGTCGCGGACCGCCGCATCGAACGACTCCGGGAGCTCGATCGACCCGGCCCCGGCGTTCGCACGGGCCTGCTCCGGGTTCCGGGCGCCCGGGATCACCGTCGAGACGCCGTCCTGCGCTGCGGCCCAGGCGAGCGCGACCTGCGCCGGCGTGGCATCCGGGACCGCCTCGCGGGCGAGCCGGGCGAACTCGGATGCCGCGCGCACGCCGGTCGCGTACTCGACCCCGGAGAAGGTCTCGCCGACGTCGAACGACTCGCCGTACCGGTTGTACGACCGGTGGTCGTTCGGCGCGAACTCGGTGTCGACGGTGTACCGGCCGGACAGGAGGCCGCTCGCGAGCGGCACGCGGGCGATGATGCCGACGCCGTACTGCCGGGCGACGGGCAGCACCTCGTCGACGGGCTTCAGCCGGAAGGCGTTGAGGATGATCTGCACCGTCGCCACGTTGGGTCGCGCGATGGCGGCGAGCGCCTCGTCGACCTTCTCGACGCTGACGCCGTAGGAGGCGACGGCCCCGCTCTCGACCAGGGTGTCGAGGGCGTCGTAGACCGCGTCGTCGACGAACACGGACGACGGCGGGCAGTGCAGCTGGACCAGGTCGAGCGTCTCGACCCCGAGGTTGCGACGAGACCGGTCGGTCCAGGCGCGGAAGTTCTCGAGCACGTAGTTGCCGTGCTCCTGCGGCATCCGTCGCCCCATCTTGGTCGCGACGGTCACGCCCGAATCGGGGTTCGCCGCGAGCCATCGCCCGATGAGCGACTCGGAGCGCCCGTCGCCGTAGACGTCGGCCGTGTCGAACACCGTGACGCCGGCCTCGTGCGAGGCGTCGAGCACGGCGAGCGCGTCGGCCTCGTCGACGTCGCCCCAGTCGGCGCCGAGCTGCCAGGTGCCGAGGCCGACGGCCGAGACGGTGCGGCCGGTCCGGCCGAGCGTGCGGGTCTGCATGTGGGCGATCCTTCCGGCGGAGTCCTCGTCCGAGCCTATCCTCGGGCGTATCGTGGAGGAGCATGGACGGGACCCCCACCACCATGCCCACCGAAGATCCGCACGGCCGCCGACGACTGCGGCTCCCCAGGACGAGCATCGAGCGCTGGGTGTTCTGGCCCGCCGCGGTCGTCGTGATCGCGTTCAGCGCCTTCGCCCTGCTGGCCCCGCGGGCGGCTGAAGCGGCGTTCGGCGCGGTCCAATCGTCGATCGTCAACGCCTTCAACTGGTACTACGTGCTCATCGCCGCGTTCTTCGTGGCATTCAGCCTCTTCGTCGGATTCAGCCGCTTCGGCGACATCCGGCTCGGCGCCGACGACCAGCGCCCCGAGTTCTCGCTCGGGGCGTGGTTCTCGCTGCTGTTCGCCGCCGGCATGGGCATCGGGCTGGTGTTCTACGGCGCGAGCGAGCCGCTCAGCCACTTCGTCTCGCCGCGACCGGGCGTGAGCGGAACGCCGGAGCAGCTCGCGCAGGCCGCGCTCAGCCAGACCTACCTGCACTGGGGCGTGCACGCCTGGTCGATCTACGTGGTCGTCGGACTGGCGCTCGCGTACGCCATCCATCGCCGCAAGCGACCCATCTCGATCCGCTGGACGCTCGAGCCGCTCCTCGGCCGGCGCGTCAGGGGCGCGTGGGGCAACGTGATCGACGTGGTCGCGCTGGCGGGCACGCTCTTCGGCGTGGCCACGTCGCTCGGCCTGGGCGTGCTGCAGATCAGCGCCGGGCTCGACGCGATCGGCCTCGTGGAGCCGAGCCCGTTCAGCCAGGTCGCGATCATCCTGGTCATCTCCGTGCTGGTGCTCGCCTCGGTGCTCTCCGGCGTCACGCGGGGCATGAAGTGGCTCTCGTCGACGAACCTCGTCCTCGCCGGCGTCCTGGTGCTGTACCTGCTGGTGTTCGGCCAGACCGAGTTCCTGCTGCGCGAGTTCGTGCAGTCGATCGGCGCCTACATCCAGAACTTCATCGGCCTCTCCTTCAACGTCAGCGCGTTCCAGGGCACCGCGGGCGAGGAGTGGCAGGCGTCGTGGACGTCGTTCTACTGGGGCTGGTGGATCTCGTGGGCCCCGTTCGTCGGCATCTTCATCGCCAGGATCTCGCGCGGTCGCACGGTGCGGCAGTTCGTCGCGGGCGTCATCCTCGTGCCGACGCTCATCGGCATCCTCTGGTTCAGCGTCCTGGGCGGTTCGGCTCTCTACCTCGAACTCACCGATCCGGGCAGCCTCCTCGGCCCCGACGGCGAGGTCGTCGTGGAGAGCACCCTCTTCTCGCTGCTCCAGTACTTCCCCGCGTCGGGGGTGCTCACCGCGGGCGTCATCCTGCTCGTCACGATCTTCTTCGTCACGTCGTCGGATTCCGGCGCGCTCGTGATGGGCATGATCGCGACCGGCGGCCAGATCAACCCCCGCAAGTGGGTTCGCACGTTCTTCACGCTCATCACCGCGCTGCTGGCGATCTCCCTGCTCCTGGCCGGAGGGCTCCGGGCGCTGCAGACCGCGGCCATCATCATCGCCCTGCCGTTCAGCGTGATCATGCTGCTGATCTGCTGGTCGACGATCATCGCGTTCAGCCGCGAACGGCGAGCGTACGAGCTCGCGCGACGGGCGCAGTTCGTCGACCAGATCGGCGAGTACTACGGGCTCGAGGTCGAGGGCCCGCTCGAGGCCGGGGCGATCGGTCGGGGCCCGAGGTGGATGCGGCAGCTCCAGCGACGGTTCGGCCTGAGACAGGACCTGCCGACGGCGCCGATCCAGAAGGTGCCGGGCGTCGAACCGCCGCTGCGACCCGTGCTCACCCATATCGACGACGAGCTCGTGCCGCGCCATGCGTCGCAGCGCGCGATGGACACGCTGAACGCGGAGTCGACCGGCGTGCCGACCGACGACGTCGACGGCATCGTCGACCACGACCCGCGGGCGCGCGGCGACGTCGCCGAGGTCCCCGACCGGACCACCGACGACGACGGGCGCGATCCGCTGCACTGAACCGGCGGGCGCCGTCGGCCGATGGGTCGGAGGCGCGGCGACGCTCAGCCGATCGGCACGGCCGGCCCGCTCACGACGATGCCGCCGGCCGGCGGGATGTCGACGACGAGCTCGCTCGGGCGCCCGACGTGACGGCCCTGCGAGATCACGACGCGCGCGGGCGGCTCGACGGCGCCGAGTTCGCGCAGGTACCCGCCGACCGCCGCCGCGGCGGCTCCCGTCGCCGGGTCCTCCACGATCGAGCCGACCGGGAAGATGTTCCGTGCCTCGAAGCGGAGGCCACCGCCGGTCGCGTCGGGCAGGCGGTGGAGCACCGTGATCGTCGCGGGCCAGCCGTGCTCGTCCATGAGCGCGCGAGCGCGAGACGGGTCGAAGGCGAAGGCGTCGAACGCCGCGGCGTCGGCGACCGTGAGGACGGGGTGCCGGTTGCCGGCGAAGGCGATCCGCGGCGGGTGGCGCTCGTCGAGCGCATCGCCGCCGAGCGCGACGAGGTCGAGCAGCTCGGCGAGGACCTCCGCCCGCATCGGTTCGACCCTGGGCTCGACGCTCGTGAACGAGGCGACGATGCGCCCGCCGACCTCGGTGGTCTCCATGGCCACCTCGCCGACCGGGGTCGCGAACCGGATCCGGCCCGGCCCCTCGCGCTCGGCGAGCGCGACGGCCGTCGCGACGGTCGCATGCCCGCAGAAGGGCACCTCGGCGACCGGTGAGAAGTAGCGGATGCCCCGGACCCCGCCCGCGTCTCCGGTCACGAACGCCGTCTCGGCGTAGCCGACCTCGCCGGCGACGGCGAGCATCGCCGCGTCGTCGAGACCGGCGGCGTCGAGCACGATCCCGGCGGGGTTGCCCCCGTCGGGGTCGGTGGTGAAGGCGGCGTAGCGGAGGACATCGGGTGGGGCCATCCATCCATGCTCGCGCGGGGGCCGCCGATCCGTCGCGGTCCGATTCGGGACCGGTGGCCTGCACGTGCGCGGACCCGCCGCGTCATCCGGTCGGGCCGTCGGCACCCTGTTCGTCGCCGAATCGACCGCGCGCCGCGACGGGGATGAGCGGCCGCTCGCCGCGCGCCCGGATCTGCTGCACGGCCCAGGTGTTGCCGTCCGGGTCGGCGAACCCGAACAGCGTGCCGCCGTCGCGCGGGTCGATGACCCGGATCGGGCTCGCGTCGACGCCGCGCGCGACGAGCTCCGCACGCGCCGCCTCGGCGTCGGCGACCACGAGCTGCAGGCCCTTCAGCGATCCCGGCGCCATCTCGTTCTGCGCCGGCAGCGTGCCGATCACGATCGAGCACCCGGAGCCCGGCGGCGTGAGCTGCGCGAACCGGTGCTCGTCGGCGCGCGTGTCGTGATCGAGCGCGAAGCCGACCCGGTCGCGGTAGAACGCGATCGCGCGGTCGATGTCGGCGACGGGGACGATGACGACCTCGAGGGTCCAGTCCATGGTCTCGTTCCTCTCTCGGCGGGGTTCGGGGCGGTCTACGGATGCCGCGGCTCAGCCGGCCAGCAGCGCGTCGAGCCGCTCGTAGCCTTCGGTGACGCCCTTGGCCATGCCGTGCTCGACCATGGCATCGCGCGCCTCGAGGCTCGGGTAGACGGCGTGGCCGCGCAGGCGCGTGCGGCCGTCGCCCAGGTCTTCGAAGGTCATCGACTCGATGCTGACGACGTCGGGCGCGCCCTCGAACTCGAAGGTCTGCACGGCGAACTCGTTCTCGCGGATCGAGTGGAAGGTGCCGTTGAAGGCCCAGCGGCCGCCGTCGGGGTCGACGTGCACGTAGCGGTAGCCGCCCTGCGGGCCGAAGTCCCAGCGCTCGATCTGCATGTCGTAGCCGTTCGGGCCGAGCCACCGCCTGACCTTCTCGGGGTCGCGGTGGGCGTCGAAGACGGCCGAGACGGGCGCGTCGAAGACGCGCTCGATGTCGACGTAGGGCAGGCCCTCGGGGGCCTCGATGGTGACCGGGTTGGTGGTCTCGGTGGTCATGGTGTCAGTCCTGTCCGGCGGATGCCGCGGCGTCGCCGCCGTCGGCGGAGGCGAGCAGCGCGTCGAGTCGACGGAATCGCTGCTCGTGGATGAGGCGGTAGCGGTCGATCCACTCGGTGAGCGTCTCGAGCGCGGCCGCGTCGAGGTGCACGGGGCGACGCTGCGCGTCGCGGCTCCGGGTGACGAGCCCCGCGGACTCGAGGACCCGGATGTGCTTCGACACCGCCTGCGTGGTGATGTCGAACGGTTCGGAGAGCTGGGTCACGGTCGCCGGCCCTCGGCTGAGCCTGGCGACGATGCCGCGGCGCACCGGGTCGGCCAGCGCCATGAAGGCGCGGTCGAGCCGTTCGTCGGCGGCTGCGGCATCCATTATTCAATCTCCCAGTTGCTCAACCATATGGTTGATAACATACGCCGGGCACCTCGACCCGTCAAGGCCGCGCGTGCTCCACTCGCGCCGTCGGCCTCGCCCGGTGCAGAATCTCAGCACCGGATCGCGCCGGACCGTCGCGACCGCCCGACCTGGAGGCTCCCATGCCCGTGCTGCTCACCCCGTACCTCAGCTTCAGAGACGAAGCCCGAGAGGCGATGGAGTTCTACCAGTCGATCTTCGGGGGCGACCTGACGCTCAGCACGTTCGCGGACTTCCACGCGAACGAGAACCCCGTGGAGGCCGACAAGATCATGCACGGGCACCTCGTCTCTGGCGACCTGAACCTCATGGGTGCCGACACCCCGAACGAGATGCCCTTCGAGGCGGGCACGAACTTCGCGATCTCGCTGAGCGGCGGGCCCGAGGACGAGGAACGGCTCCGCGAGTACTGGGACCGGCTGATCGAGGACGGCGAGGTCACGCTCGACCTCGAGGACACCCCGTGGGGCGACATCTTCGGGATGGTCGTGGACCGCTACGGCGTGCAGTGGATGATCGACATCGGACGGCCGGAGGCGCCTGCTCCGACCGCCCCGGCGGAGGACGTCGACGAGGGCGTCGACGAGGACGGCGGCGCGTCCGAATCGGCCTGATCCGAAGCGCGGATCGCCGCCGCGCTCAGCGCGAGCATCCGAAATCGGAACGTCCGCCACAAATTTTCATTAGACGATCTAGTAAAACGCTAGGCTCGCATCACCGAACAGCACGACGGGACGAACAGTCCCGTCCTCGATCGAGGGGACACGATGGGACGACTGGTCTACGGATTCGACGGCCACAACTACGTCATCGACGATCGCACGCTCCGCCACCTGCGCGCGGCGATCTTCGCCAAGCTGCGTCGCCGGGAGCCGTTCGCGCTGACGCTCCGCGGGCACGCGACGATGGGCCACGCCGCCGAGACCGTCTGGGTCGAGCCGGCCATCCCGCTCCGCTTCGTCTTCGACTCCGAGGAGAGCGGGCCGCTGGAGCGCGAATGGCTCGAGCGCCTCGTCGCCGCGGCCAACTCGGCCGGAGGCATGCACATCGACACCGAGGTCACCGAGCCGCCGCTCGCTCTCGTCGGCTGACGCCGCACGGTCGCCTCGCGTGAAACGGGCCCCCACCGCTCCGGCGGCGAGGGGCCCGTTTCGCGCGCCGGCGCGCCCGTGCCACCCAGCGGACGGGCGAGGCGGAACGGCGAACGCCGGGCGGACGTGAGTCCGGCCCGGCGTTCGGGGGGTGACGCGCGATGCGCGTCGTGCGCTCAGATCGCGCGGATGTTCTCGGCCTGCGGGCCCTTCTGGCCCTGGACGACCTCGAACTCCACGTTCTGGCCCTCGTCGAGCGAGCGGTAGCCGCTGCCCGCGATGGCGCTGAAGTGCGCGAAGACGTCGGCGCTGCCGTCGGAGGGGGCGATGAAGCCGAAGCCCTTCTCGGCGTTGAACCACTTGACGGTTCCGGTTGCCATGCTGTGTATTCCCTTGCTTCGAACCGGGCCGAACGGTTCGGCCCGTCACGTTCGGCCAGGCGGCCGTCCGCAGTCCGTCGACGGATGCCGACGAACGATGTCCGAGGGTGCTGCGCCGTTCCGGCTGCGATCCCTCGGTCTCGGGTCATGCCTGCGGATCGTGCCGCCTCCGGGCAATCAGTCGTGACACGGGCGGGCGCCCGCAAGTTGGAGGAACCTTCAGGCTAGTCCATCCTCCCTGTGGGTCCGCAATACGTCGTCGTAACGTCTCGGGCACGGCTGCCCATGGCCGGCCGTCAGGGCGTCGATAAGGTTGGACGGATGTCCGACCAGCCCGCCGACCAGCCCGCGCCCGGCCCGCGCCCGGCCGCCACCGTACGACTCGCGATCGTCGGCGTGCTCGGCGGACTGCTCTCCGGGGCGTTCGGCGTCGGCGGCGGCATCCTGATGGTGCCGCTGCTGATCGTGCTCGCGGGCATGGACCAGCGCCGGGCGGCGGCCACGTCCCTCGGCGCGATCGTGCCGACCGCCGTCGTCGGCTCGATCGCGTACTTCGCCAACGGCGAGGTGGACCTGGCCGCGGCGGGCCTCGTCGCCGCCGGCGGGATCGCCGGATCCTGGATCGGCTCGCACCTGCTCCGACGGCTCCCGCTGGGTTGGCTGCGATGGGGATTCATCGCGCTGCTCGTGCTGGTCGCCGTGCGCCTCGTGATCGCCCCGCCCGAGCGGGCGTCGGCGCCCGCGGAGCTCGACCTCGGCGTCGGCGCCGCGTACGTCGGGATCGGCTTCCTGGTCGGCATCGCCGCGGGCCTGTTCGGCATCGGCGGCGGGCTGATCATGGTGCCGTCGTTCATCGCGGTGTTCGGCATGGGAGACCTCCTCGCCAAGGGCACGTCGCTCGCGGCCATGATCCCGACCTCGATCTCCGGGACCGTCGCCAACCTTCGCGGCCGCCTGCTGTCCGCCCGCGAGGGCCTCATCGTCGGGATCGCCGCGACGGTCGCGGCACTGCCCGGCGTCGCGCTCGCCTTCCTGCTGCCGCCGACGGTCGCCGCGTGGCTCTTCGCGGCGCTCCTCACCGCCGCCGCCGTCCAGCTGACGGTCCGCGCCATCCGCGCCCGGCGGTCGGAAGGCCCGTGACCGCAAGCGTGCGCGCGGCGGGCTGGCACCCCGACGAGACGGATGCCGCGCTCCTGCGTTACTGGGATGGCTCCGGATGGACGCCGCACACCACCGCCCGGTCCGCCGCGCACTCGGAGGCGCTGCAGCGCACGGTGCGCCTCGCGAGCGCCCCGTCCGACCACACCACCGTGCCCGTTCCCCCGCCCGACGGCATACGCGTCGCCCGCGCCGGCGCCGCACTCGCGAACGGCGGGACCATCACCGCGGCGGCGGCGCTCCTCGTGGCGACGGCCGCGCTCGCGGTCGCGCTCCTCGGCTGACGCGGACGGCTCGGGCTCAGCGACACCAGTCGGTGAGCCCGCCCGGGAGGCTCAGCAGGACGCGGCCCGTCTCGACCTCGACGAGCGTCGTGAGGGTGTCGGCAATCCACGGATCCTGCTCGTACCCGTCACCTGGCGCTCCGGCGGCGCCGGTCTCGACCGCGACGAGGGATGCGCCCGGCGACACGCAGTGGTCGAGCACCGACGTGCCCTCCGGCGGGGCGTGGAGGATCGCGGTGCCCGTGGCATCCGCTCGCGCGACCAGCGACGCCTGCCCGCCGTCGCCGCCGAAGATCAGCACGTTCAGCAGGTGCGTGCCGTCGGCGTCGAGGGCGGACACGCGCCCCGGATACGCCCCGTCGGGGAGGTCGGCGGGCGGGAGCTCGAGCGTCCCGGTCTCACCGGTGGCGAGGTCGATGGTCGACCCGCGGTCGGGATCGGCCACCACCACGATGCTGGCGCCCGGGAGGACGCCCCGCAACTCGGTGTGCGAGCCGAGCGGGCTCGGCGGACGTGCGCCGGTCGCGTCGACGAGGAACATCGCCCCATCGACGTCGCGGACCACCGCCGCCGCCGATCCGGGCACGAACACGTACTCGGCGACTCGCATCGGCGTCCCATCGAGCGCGAGCACGGGCTCGGGCGACGCCGTCGCCCCGTCGGCGACGTCGAGCAGGTGGAGGGTGCCGGAACCGTCTCCCGAGTCCTGCAGGAAGCCCAGGAGCGGATGCGTCGTGGAGCCCTGCAGATCTCGGAGGTCGCCTTCCTCCGGCAGCGCGAGGCGTGCGGGTTCGGTGTCCTGACCAGCCCCCGCGATGCGCAGCGCGTTCGTGCCGTCGTCGAGCAGTTCGATCGCCGCCACCACCCCGGCCGCCTCGGCGAACGACACGATGCGCGGCAGCGCGAGCACCGCCTGCGGCTCGCCGCCGCCGGTGTCGGCGCGGACGACCGTGTCGTCGCCCTCGGTCCCCCGGCGCTGCAGCACGTGCAGGCTCTCGTCGGCGGTACGGAACGCGTGCCGGAGCGTCGACTCGGGTCCGCCTCCCGTCGCGCGCACGCCGGCGACCTCGACGACGTAGTCCTGCGAGGGCCGGAGCGGTGCGGCGAACTCGACGCGCACGGTCCGGTCATCGACCGACACCGTCGCTCGTGCCGACGGCTCGACCGCGACGGCACCGTCTCCGAGGTCGGCGATCGGCTGGTTGAGGCGGAACTCGATGGCCGTCCCGGCGAGCCGGACGGCGTCGTCGACCGCGGCGACCGTATCGAGCACGCGGGGACCGCGCACCGCGTTCGCGGCGCCGAGGGCGACCACGAGCACTGCGAGCGTCGCGACGATCGCGACGACCAGTCGCGTGAAGCGGGTCGACGGATCGGGCGACGCCACGGCGTCAGAAGACATACGGCTGCTCCGGCTGCTCGGTCGGCTCGACCGTGTCGGGCAGGAGCACCGGCGACGAACCGCCGGCGGGGTCGTCGCCGAGGCGGCCGTTCGCGGTGACCCAGTCGTCGGCCGCGAAGCGGTCCTGCCAGCCGGGCAGGTGCACGGGCACGCCGACCGGCTGCGCGTCGACGGCGCAGCAGGTGACCGTGAACCGGGCGACGTAGAAGACGTCCTCGTCGTCGGGCGACGGGAGCACGAACCCGGTCACCTCGATGGCATCGGGGAAATCGGCCGGGTCAGGGTCCTGGCGCAGGATCAGCGCCCAGTCCTTCACCGTGAACGACGACGTGTCTCCGCCGACGAGGTCGGGCGCAGCCGAGTCGGGTCCGACCGCGGCGGCGTTGAGCTCGCGGTTCTCGGCGGTCGCGGTCGTCAGCGTGGCCGGCGGCAGGACGAGCAGCGCCAGCGCGGTGCCCACGAGGATGGCGACCCCGGCCGCGGTGGCGAGACGACGACGAGCGGATGCCGCGGGGCCGGTCGCCGGCTCGTCGTCGCCGTGGCCGTGATGGTCGTGACCGTGGTCGTCGTGGTCGTCGTGGGGGTCGAGGACGAGCGGCTCGCCGTCGGGCCCCGGCTCCGTGGCATCCGTCGCCCGTCGCCGCAGCAGCGGCACCACGGCGAACGCGCCCACGACGAAGACGACGGCGATCACCGACATGACGACGGTGAAGACGAAGTACCTCGGGTGGATGTAGAAGCCGAGCCGGTTCGTGGCGGCGAGCCACAGGGTCGCGACAACGCCGATCGCGGCGAGGATCACGCCCTGCCAGCGGCGCAGGAACTCACGCAAACGCGTTCACCCCCAGCCCGATCGCGGCCGACGCGAGCGCCACGACCGCGGTGACCTGCACGAGCGTCCGGGCAGTGAACGTGGTTCGCATGAGCGCGAGCATCTTGATGTCGATCATCGGGCCGAACACGAGGAACGCGATGATCGCGCCCGGGAGGAAGGTCGAGCTGAACGCGAGCGCGAAGAACGCGTCGACGTTCGAGCAGATCGAGATGACGAACGCGAGCAGCATGAGGGCGACGACCGACCAGACTGCGTCCTGGCCGACGGCCGTGAGCACGTCGCGCGACACGGCGATCTGGATCGCCCCGGCGATCGCCGAGCCGACCATGAGGGCCGGGAGCATCGCCGAGGTCTCGTCGGCGAACATGCGGACCGCCTGACGTGCCTTCGCGAGGGCGTTCCCGCTGCCACCCGTGGCCCCGTGGGCGGACGCCTCGTCGGCGGCGTGCGCACACGTCGCCCGGAAGCCCGGCGTCAGCAGCCGCATCGGGTCGGGATGCCGGCTGAACAGCCACCCGATGAGGTTCGCGACGAGGAACCCGCCGATGATGCGCCAGGCGAGGATCCCGTCCTCCCAGCCGAACGCCTGGTAGGTCACGACGATGGTGACGGGGTTCAGGATCGGCGCGGCCAGGAGGAAGGTCATCGACTCCCCCACCGACAGTCCGCGCAGCATCAGTCCGCGCGCGAGGGGCACGTTGCCGCACTCGCAGACCGGCAACAGCACGCCGAACAGCGACACGATCGCGCGCCGCAGCCACGGCGTCCGCGGCAGGCGGCGCATGAGGAAGTCGGCCGGCAGGAACAGCTGCACGGCGATCGAGAGCACGATGCCGAGGAACACGAACGGCAGCGACTCGATCACGACGCTGATCGCGAGCGTGATGCCGTCGCGCACCCCGTCGGAGAGCGCCTCGCCCGTCTCGGCCGGCGCGAACAGGCGCACCGAGAGCAGCGCGAGCACCGCGGCCACGCCCACGGCGAACCCGACCGTGCGTCGGGTGGTGGGGGCGGGCCGCGCCGGGGCGTGCGCGGGGGAGGTCATCGCGAACAAGGGTAGACAACCGAGCTCGAAGATCCCGCAACGCGTGCGCGCGTGGCATCCGTCGGCCATGATCGTGCCGTGACCGACCCGACGCGCCCGAGCCTCGTCGCCGACCCCGCTCACCCGGGGCTGGGCTTCCGCCTCCCCGAGGCAGCCGATCACGCGCGCGTCGTGGGCGTCATCCCGTCGTGGTGGGACCTTCCGGGCACCGCGAACCTCGGCCTGCTGCTGCCGCGGCTGTTCTTCCAGCACTTCGCGGACACGTCGACGATCGTCGAGGACGACCGCGGCGAGCTCGCCGGCTTCCTCATCGGGTTCCGCTCGTCGTCGCAGCCGGAGGTCGCGTACATCCACTTCGTCGGCGTCCGGCCGGACCTCCGTTCCTCGGGCCTGGCGCGCTCGCTCTACGAGCGGTTCTTCGCCGCGGTGCGGGCGAGCGGATGCCGCCGCGTCGACGCGATCACGGGACCCGGCAACGTCGGCTCGCAGCGGTTCCACCGCGCCCTGGGGTTCGAGCTCACGGGCGACATGGAGATCGAAGGCGTGCTCGCCTGGCGCGACTACGACGGCCCGGGCGAGCACCGGGTCGCCTTCACGCGACCGCTCTGACGCGCGCGGCCACCGGCGCGACCGACTGCCCTACGCGGACGCCTCCGGTACGTCGTCGAAGTACGCCTCGACGCCGACCAGGGCGCTCTCGAATCGGCGGCCCTCCTGATCGTCCGGGACCTCCGGAAGGGTCGGTCGCCACAGCGCGACGGTCCAGGCGTCGACCACCGCGGTGCGGCCGCCCTCCTCCTCGCGGACCCGGGTCCTCTCGCCGAGGCGTGCCATCACCTCCTCGGCGTCGCCGGCGAACACGTCCACCCCGGCGACCGTGACCACGTCGGTCGGGTCGTCCGGGCGGCCGAACTCGATCGCACGCAGCACGCCGTCGGCATCCAGTTCGAGGAAGACGGCGAGACCCGACTCCCGGTTCGTGCACAGGCCGGGCGGCGAGTCCGGGCCGCGCCGGAACGGACGGGGCTCCCCGAGTCCGGCGAGCCACGCCTCCGCGCGCTCGCGGTCGGCGCCGAGCGGGAGGGGTGCGGTGTCGGTGTCAGCGGCTGCGGAGTCGTCGGCGTGCAGTTCGAACCTCATTCCGGCAGTGCACCATCTCCCGGCGCCGGCAGTCGACCCCTTGCGCCGTGGAGGCGCGGCCCGCGCCATGCGCCCGCCCGCACCTTCGAGCTCGCTGTGAGGTCGGACCCGGGATGGGGTTCCAGGATGCATGAATCCTGCTTCATGTGTTTTCATGGGTCCTGGAGGGGAGTAGTCCCCGCAGGATGCGTCGTCATTCCGGACCCGCCATCGGGTCCCGGCGCATCCGGGCCGCACGGCCCGGCTCCGGTCGGGGTGCGAGGCTCGGACGAGACCTCCGGTTGCCACACCTGACAACTGGAGGATCCCATGGACGTTCCCCTGTACGCGTGGTTCGCGGTGCTCGCCGCGATCGTCGCGATGCTCGCCATCGATCTGTTCGCCCACCGGCGAGCGCACGTCATCGGCGTGCGCGAGGCGCTCGGCTGGTCGATCGTGTGGGTGCTCACGGGCATCACGTTCGGCATCGTCGTCTGGAACTCGTGGGGCGCCGAGTACGGCCAGCAGTACTTCGCCGGATACCTCATCGAGAAGTCGCTGGCCGTCGACAACGTCTTCGTGTGGGCGATCATCTTCGCCTCGTTCGCCGTCCCGCGCGAGTACCAGCACCGCGTGCTCTTCCTCGGGGTACTCGGCGCGCTCGTGCTCCGAGGCCTGTTCATCGCCGCCGGCGCCGCCCTCATCGAGAACTTCTCGTGGGTGCTGTACGTGTTCGCCGCGTTCCTGATCATCACCGGCATCCGGATGCTGCTCACCCGCGACGACCACGTGCACCCCGAGCGGTCGCGCACGCTGAGGATCTTCCGCCGGTTCGTGCCGACGACCGACGCGTACTACGGGCAGAAGTTCCTCATCCGACGTGCCGGGGTGATCGTCGCGACGCCCCTGCTCGCGGTGCTCGTGCTCGTCGAGGTCACCGACGTGATCTTCGCGGTCGACTCGATCCCCGCGATCTTCGCGGTCACGACCGAGCCGTTCCTGGTGTTCACCGCCAACGCGTTCGCGATCCTCGGCCTGCGGGCCATGTACTTCCTGCTCGCCGACCTCATCCACCGCTTCACCTACCTCAAGCTCGGCCTCGCGCTCGTGCTCGTCTGGGTGGGCGTCAAGATGGCCCTGCTCGACGTGTTCTACATCCCCACCCCCGTGTCCCTCGCGGTCGTGGCGGGCATCATCACGGTGTCGATCACCGCCTCGCTCATCGCGACGCGAGGCCAGGGCCGGCACGAGGTCGAGGCCACCCCCGCCGGCGCGTTCCGCGTCGCCACCGACGAGGAGCTCGCCGAGGCGGAGCCGGTCTTCGGGCGTTCGCGCGAACTCACCCGCACCTGATCCGCACGGCGGGAGGCAGGACCGCCGCGCCGGGGCGCAGTCCGCACGGCTGCGCCCCAGCGATCGGCCCTACGCTCGGGGAATGAGCACCCGCGAGCCCCTGTACGACTCCGCCATCGCCGCCGGCCGCGGCCTCTTCGGCGCCCTCCGACTCCGGCGCATCGCGACCGGGACGGAGCACCTGCCCGCCGCCGGCGGCGCGGTGATCGCGATGACGCACTTCGGGTACTGGGAGTTCGCCCTCGTCGAGTGGGTGACGTGGCTCACCGCACGGCGCCGCATCCGCTTCATGGCCAAGCAGTCGGTGTTCGAGAAGCCCGTGCTCGGCGGGGTGATGCGCGGCATGAAGCACATCCCCGTCGACATGAAGGCCGGAGCGGCCGCCTACTCCGCCGCGGTCGATGCGCTGCGGCGCGGCGAGCTCGTCGGCGTCTTCCCCGAGGCCGGGGTGAGCGCGTCGTTCACCGTGCGCGACTTCAAGACCGGCGCCGTCCGGCTGGCCGCCGAGGCGGGCGTGCCCGTGATCCCCGTCGCCGTGTGGGGCGGGCACCGGCTCATGACCAAGCGCCGGCGCATCCGCTTCGCCGAACGCTTCGGCGTGCCCGTCGCGTTCGCGTTCGGGGCGCCGATCACCGTCGGGCCCGAGGAGGATCCGCGGATCGCGACCGAGCACCTGCGGGGGATCATGCAGGGCATGGTCGAACGCCTGCAGGGCGACTACCCCGTCGACGGCGCGGGCCAGTGGTGGCAGCCGCGGCACCTCGGCGGGACCGCGCCGACGCCCGAGGAGGCCGCCGAGGCCGACGCGGAGCGCGACGCGGGCCGCGAGGCGAAGCGGGCTGCGTCCGGGCGCTGACGCGCGGCGGATGCCGGCATGGGGGCCTACCTCGGCGTCGACCTCGCCTGGGGCGAGGGGACGCCGTCGCGCGCGCCGAACGAGACGGGGCTCGTGCACCTGGCGGCGGACGGCCGCGTGCTCGACGCGGGGTGGGCGCGCGGCGTCGACGAGGTCGCCGGGTGGCTCGTCGAGCGGATGTCGCCGGGCGACGTCGTCGCGATCGACGCGCCGCTCGTCGTGACGAACGAGACCGGCATCCGCGACGCCGAGCGCGAGGTCGGGCAGCGGTACGGGCGCTGGAAGGTCGCCGCGAACCCGACGAACCTGGGCACGCCGTGGCTCGCGGGCGTCGCGCTGCGACGGCGGCTCGAGGCATCCGTCGCGTCCTTCGCGGTCGTGAGCGGACTCGAAACGCCGGAACCCGACCGGATCTCGGCGTTCGAGTGCTATCCCTACGCGACGCTCGTCGGCGCCGCCGAACTGGGCTACGACCTCGAGCGCCCCCGGTACAAGCGGCCGAACCCGGCGCTGCCGACCGGCGAGCGGCGCGCCTTCCGGGCGCGCGAGTGCGACGACCTCATCGAGCGGATGTCGCGGCTCGCCGACGCCGACCCGCCGCTCGACCTGCGGTCGCATCCGGTGACGGCCTCGCTGGTCGAGGAGCCCTCGCCGCAGGCCGACCGCGAGTACAAGCACCGCGAGGACCTCCTCGACGCCGCGATCTGCGCCTGGACGGCCGCCCTATGGTCTCGGCACGGGCTGTCGCGGTGCCAGGTGCTCGGGAGCGGCGCGGACCGCGACGCCGACGGCCGTCCGTCGACGATCGTCGCCCCCGCGCGCCCGGAGCAGCGCCGCTGAGCCGCTGCCCGGCCGTGCTCAGCCCGTGACGGCCTTCGCCTCGAGGTAGCGGCGCTCGGTCGCGTTCAGCGCGAGCCCGGCGGCACGTGAGAACTCGCCTCGCGCCTCGGCGGTGCGCCCGGCCCGCGCGAGCAGGTGGGCCCGCACGGCGTGCACGCGGAAGTGCCCGGCCAGGGCGGGTTCGAGGGCGACCGCCTCGAGTTCGCGGAGCGCGGCGTCCGGCCCGTGCACCATCGCGACGGCGACGACCCAGCCGAGCTCGACCATCGGCCCGGGGCCCGTCAGGCGCAGCAGCTCGTACAGCGCGAGCACCTGCTCCCAGTCGGTCGCCTCGGTCGAGGGCGCCTCGGCGTGCAGCGCGGCGATTGCCGCCTGCAACTGGTACGGCCCCGGAGCGGATGCGGCGAGCGCCGCGTCGACGAGCGCGGTCCCCTCGTCGATGAGCGCCCGGTCCCATCGGGACCGGTCCTGCTCGTCGAGGGGCACCAGCGCGGGCGGCGCACCGGGCGGATCGGCCCGCAGGCGCGCGGGCCGGCGCGACTCGGTGAGGAGCATCAGCGCGAGGAGCCCGTCCACCTCGCCGCGCCACCGCGCGCCGGCGGGCGTCGCGACCCGCAGCATCCGGGTCAGGCGGATCGCCTCGGCCGACAGGTCGGCGCGCGCGAGCGACTCCCCCGCGCTGGCCGTGTGGCCCTCGGTGTACATGAGGTGCAGCACCTGGCAGACCGCGCCGACGCGGTCGGGCAGCTCCTCGGGCCGCGGCATCCGGAACGTCGCCCCCTCGGCGCGGATGCGCGCCTTCGCGCGCGAGATGCGCTGCGCGACGGTCGCCTCGGGCACGAGCAGTCCGCGCGCGATCTCGGCGGTGGTGAGCCCGCCGACCGCGCGCAGGGTCAGCGCGAGCTGCGCCGGCCGCCGCAGCGCAGGGTGGCAGCACAGCACGAACAGCGCGAGCGAGTCGTCGCGACCGGATGCCGCCGAGCCGGAGGGGTCGGGGTCCAGCAGGGCGTCGCGGTGCTCCCGGGCCCGTCGCGCGGCGTCCCGCCGCACGGCCTCGACGTAGCGCCGGTGGGCGACCGAGACCAGCCACGCCCGCGGCTGCTCCGGCGCGCCGTCGCGCGCCCACTGCACGGATGCCGCGACCAGGGCCTCCTGCATCGCGTCCTCGCTCGCGTCGAAGTCGCCCGTCCGTCGGGCGAGCACGGCGAGGGCCGAGGGCGCGGCCTCGCGCAGCATCCGCTCGATGTCGCGTGGTCGCGCCCCCGGCCCCTCGGCCATCAGGCCGCCGAGGTGTCCGCCGGGGCGTCGGCGGTCATCACCGGGTGGATGCGGATCATGCCCTGCGCCGCCTCGGGGAAGCGCGCGGCGATCTCGACCGCCCGGTCGAACGACTCGACGTCGACGAGGTAGTAGCCGCCGAGGAACTCCTTCGTCTCGGCCAGCGGCGCGTCGGTGGCGACGGGGCCGTGCTCGCCCACCGTCACGGCGCGCACGGTCTCGGGGCCCGCGAGCTGCTCCGCGTCGACGAGCTCGCCCGACTCCTGCAGCTCGTCGAAGACGCGGGTGTACAGGGCCATGCCCTCGGCCTGCTGCTCAGGCGTGAACGACGCGAACGCGGCGCGCCATTCGGGGTTGGACTGGATGAGGATCAGGTACTTCATGGCTTCGCTCCTTGCTTCGCGGCGTCGGGAGGCGGATGCGCTCCCACCAGTATGTCGAGGCCGACACCCGCGTCCTCGACATCCCCGGCGCATCCCGGTCGGTCGGTAGCAGAGCGCCCCGCGGCTGGCAAGGGCTGTCGCCGCGGCGCGACGGGCGCCTACCGTTGCTGGCGAGCCGCACCCCACGGTGCGGCGGACCCGATCGAAAGGGGGGCCCCATGGGCACGGAGGACAAGATCGGCAACAAGGCCGAGGAACTCTCGGGCGAGGTCAAGGAGGCCGCCGGCAAGGCGACCGACAACGAGCGCCTCGAGGCCGAGGGTCGCAACGACCAGGCCAAGGCCAACCTGAAGCAGGCCGGCGAGAACGTGAAGGACGCCTTCCGTTCCTGACCGCGCATGAAGCGGATGGGGCGCGTACCGCGGGGGTGCGCGCCCCATCGTCATGTCCGGCGCGTCCCGCTGCGGGTCGTTCGCTGAGGGCGCAGGGCCCGCACTTGCCGATGTCGGACGCGGGTGATTGGCTCTGCTCGTGCTCGGCCGTCTCCTGTTCCGCTACCTGATGCCCTACCGCTGGCTCCTCGTCGGCGTCCTGGTGTTCCAGCTCGCCTCCGTGTTCGCCACCCTCTCGCTGCCCACCCTCAACGCCGACATCATCGACGAGGGCGTCGCCAAGGGCGACACCGGCTACATCTGGAGCGCGGGCGGCCTGATGCTCGCGATCTCGCTCGGGCAGATCATCGCGGCCGTGATCGCCACCTACTTCGCCGCGAAGGCCGCGATGCGGGTCGGGCGCGACCTCCGCAACGACGTCTTCGACAAGGTCAGCGGGTTCTCCGAGCGCGAGGTGTCGCACTTCGGCCCCGGCTCGCTGATCACGCGCAACACGAACGACGTGCAGCAGGTGCAGATGCTGGCGATGACCGGCGGCACCATGCTCGTCAGCGCCCCGCTCATGGCGATCGGCGGCATCGTGATGGCGCTGCAGCAGGACGTCGGGCTGAGCTGGCTCATCTGGGCGGCCGTGCTCACGATCCTCGTCGTCGCGGGCATCGTCATCAGCCGGATGGTGCCGCTGTTCCGCACCTTCCAGGTGCGCCTCGACACGGTGAACCGGGTGCTGCGCGAGCAACTCACCGGCATCCGGGTGGTGCGGGCGTTCGTCCGCGAGCCCATCGAGGAGCAGCGCTTCGAGGGCGCGAACCACGACATCATGGACGTCGGCCGGCGCGTGGGCACGCTGTTCATCACGCTGTTCCCGCTGTTCATGCTCGTGCTGAACGTCACCGTCGTCGGCGTCATCTGGTTCGGCGCGGTCGAGGTCGACGCCGGCCAGGTCGAGGTGGGCACGCTGTTCGCGTTCATCCAGTACGTCGGCATCATCCTCGGCGGCGTCCTCATGGCCGCCTTCACGACCATCATGATCCCGCGCGCCGCGGTCTCGGCCGAGCGGATCGGCGGCGTGCTGGCGAGCGAGTCGACCCTCGCCCGACCCGACCGGCCGGTCGGGTCGTTCCCGACCCCGGGCACGGTCGAGTTCCGCGATGTCGCCTTCCAGTACCCCGGCGCCGAGCACGCGGTGCTCGAGGGCGTGGGATTCCGCGCCGAGCCCGGCGAGACCGTGGCGATCGTCGGCTCGACCGGCGCGGGCAAGACCACGCTCGTCTCGCTCATCCCGCGGCTGTTCGACGTCACGGGCGGCGCCGTGCTCGTCAACGGCGTCGACGTGCGCGAGGCCGACCTCGACGCGCTGTGGAAGACCATCGGCCTCGTGCCGCAGCGCCCCTTCCTCTTCGCCGGATCGGTGGCCTACAACCTGCGCTTCGGGCGCGAGGAGGCCACCGACGCCGAGCTCTGGCACGCGCTCGAGATCGCGCAGGGCCGCGACTTCGTCGCCGAGATGGAGGGCGGCCTCGCGGCGCGCATCTCCCAGGGCGGCACCAACGTCTCCGGAGGACAGCGGCAGCGGCTCGCCATCGCGCGGGCGATCGTGCACCGACCGTCGATCCTGGTGTTCGACGACTCCTTCTCCGCCCTCGACCTGACCACCGACGCGCGCCTGAGGCAGGCACTCTGGCGAGAGCTGCCGGAGGTGACGAAGATCGTCGTCGCCCAGCGGGTGTCGACGATCACCGACGCCGACCGCATCGTCGTGCTCGACGACGGCCGGGTCGTCGGGGTGGGCCGGCACGACGAGCTCCTCTCGACCTGCCAGACGTACCGCGAGATCGTGGAGTCGCAGCTCGGCGTGGAGGCCCAGGCATGAGCGCCGACGTCAACGGGCGCGAGCTGACCGCGGAAGAGCTCGAGGAGCAGCAGCTCGCCGAGGAGGCCCGGATCAACTCGGGCACCTGGAACTCGGTCGCGCCGGGCAAGGCCCAGGACTTCGGTCGCAGCTTCCGACGCATGATCGGCCTGCTGGCGCCGTGGAAGTGGTCGTTCGCGTTCGTCTCGCTGCTCGGGGCGATCGGCGTCGTGCTCACGGTCATCGCCCCGCGCGTGCTCGGCGAGGCGACGAACATCATCTTCGAGGGCTTCATCTCGCTGCAGCTGCCGTCGGGGGTCACCCAGCAGCAGGTGGTCGACCAGCTGCGGGCCGCGGGCCAGGAGGACCTGGCCAACGTGGTCTCCGCCGCGACGCTGACGCCCGGCGAGGGCATCGACTTCGTCCGGCTCAGCCAGGTCGTGATCGTCGTGCTGCTGCTGTACGTGTTCGCGTCGATCCTCTCCTGGATCCAGGGGTACGTGATCAACGTGATCATGGTCCGGGCGATGTACGGCCTTCGCGAGCAGGTCGAGGCGAAGATCCACCGCCTCCCGCTCAGCTACTTCGACCGCACGCAGCGCGGCGAGCTGATCTCGCGCGTGACGAACGACATCGACAACATCACCCAGACGATGCAGCAGTCGCTCTCGAGCGCGCTGACGAGCATCCTCACCGTCATCGGCGTGCTCGTGATGATGTTCTCGATCTCGTGGCAGCTCTCGCTCGTCGCGCTCGTGGCGCTGCCGCTGATGGCGGTCATCTTCGGCGTCATCGGGCCCAAGTCCCAGGCCGCCTTCGGCATCCAGTGGAAGAAGGTCGGTCGGCTGAACGCGCGCGTCGAGGAGTCGTTCTCGGGGCACGCGCTCGTGAAGGTGTTCGGCCGCGAGCAGGACGCGAGCGAGCGGTTCCGCGCCGAGAACGAGGAGCTCTACGACGCCGCCTTCAAGGCCCAGTTCCTCGCGGGCGTGATCATGCCCGGCATGATGTTCGTCGGCAACCTCACCTACGTCGGCATCGCCGTGCTCGGCGGCATCATGGTGGCCGGCGGCCAGCTGCGGCTCGGCGACGTGCAGGCGTTCATCCAGTACTCGCAGCAGTTCACGCAGCCGCTGTCGCAGCTCGGCGGCATGGCCGCGGTGGTCCAGTCGGGCACCGCCTCGGCCGAGCGCGTGTTCGAGCTGCTCGACGCCGACGAGCAGTCCCCCGATGCGGCGGACGCCCCGACCCCGCCCGACGGTCACGGCGTGATCGAGTTCGAGCACGTCTCGTTCTCGTACTCGCCGGATCGCCCGCTGATCCGCGACCTGTCGTTCCGCGTCGAGCCCGGGCAGACGGTCGCGATCGTGGGCCCCACCGGGGCCGGCAAGACCACCCTGGTGAACCTGGTCATGCGCTTCTACGAGCTCGACGGCGGGCGCATCCTCATCGACGGCCAGGACATCTCCGAGCTCACGCGCCGCGACGTGCGCGCGCGCACCGGCATGGTGCTGCAGGACCCGTGGCTGTTCGGCGGGTCGATCCGCGAGAACATCCGGTACGGGCGCGAGTCGGCCACCGACGACGAGATCCTCGCCGCCGCCAGGGCGACGTACGTCGACCGGTTCGTGCACTCGCTGCCCGACGGGTACGACACCGTGCTCGACGAGGAGGCGTCGAACGTCTCGGCAGGCGAGAAGCAGCTCATCACCATCGCGCGGGCGTTCGTGGCGCAGCCGAGCGTGCTGATCCTCGACGAGGCGACCTCGTCGGTCGACACCCGCACCGAGCTGCTGGTGCAGCACGCCATGGCGGCGCTGCGGCAAGGGCGCACCTCGTTCGTCATCGCGCACCGGCTGTCGACCATCCGCGACGCCGACCTCATCCTCGTGATGGAGCACGGCGACATCGTCGAGCAGGGCACCCACGACGAGCTCATCGCCGCCAAGGGCGCCTACTACCGGCTCTACAACTCGCAGTTCGAGCAGGCCGCCTACGACGTCGACGCCGAGTTCGGCGAGCCCGCCGTCACCGCGGAGCCGATCGAGACGAGCGACACGGGTAGCCTCGAAGGGCAGTGACGACCCCGACCCCCCTCCCCGTAGCCCCTCCGTGGCGGCTCTGGCTGGTGTGGGGCGTCGGGGTCGCGGCGTACGTGCTCTCGGTCACGAACCGCACCTCGCTCGCCGCCGTCGGGGTCGACACCGCCGTCCGCTTCGATGCCGACGCGTCGACGCTCTCGATGTTCGCGGTGATCCAGCTCGCGGTGTACGGCGGCATGCAGATCCCCGTCGGCCTGCTGCTCGACCGCTTCGGGGCACGACCGGTCATCACCGCGGGCATGGCGCTGATGGCCGTCGGCCAGCTGCTGCTCGCCTTCGCGCCCGACGTGGGCTGGGCGATCTTCGCGCGGATGCTGCTCGGCGCGGGCGACGCCGCCGTGTTCCCGAGCGTGCTGCGCGTGATCGCCGTGTGGTTCCCCGAACGGCAGGCGCCGCTCCTCGTGCAGTTGACGGGCCTCATCGGGCAGTCCGGGCAGATCCTCGCGGTGCTGCCGCTCGCCGCGCTGCTGCACGCGACGAGCTGGAGCGTCGCGTTCGGGTCACTGTCGGGGCTGGGCGTGCTGTTCACGGTGCTCACCTTCGCCGTCATCCGCAACCGGCCCCCGGGCCGCGTCGGGGACGTCTCGGTCGACACCGCGACCGGCGCCGTGCACGTCGTGCGCTCCTCGGCCGACCTGCGGCTGGGGTTCCGCGAGTCCTGGGCGCATCCGGGCACGCGACTGGCGTTCTGGTCGCACTTCACCACGCCGTTCTCGGGCACCGCGTTCGTGCTGCTCTGGGGGTTCCCGTTCCTCACCGTCGGGCAGGGCCTCACGACGGGCATGGCGTCGCTGCTGTTCACGGTGTACGTCGTGTTCGGCATCCTCGTGGGCCCGGTCATCGGGGCCCTCTCGAGCCGGCATCCGACGCGCCGGTCGCGACTGCTCGTGCTGCCGCTCATCGGCGTCCAGGCGGTCGCGTGGCTGGTCGTCATCCTCTGGCCGGGGCCGGCTCCGCTCTGGCTGCTGTTCGGGCTGGTGTTCGCGATGAGCGCCGGCGGCCCGGCGTCGATGATCGGCTTCGACCACGCGCGCACGTTCAACCCGAGGCATCGGCTGAGCACCGCCACCGGCATCACGAACGTGGGCGGCTTCCTCGCGGCGCTGCTCGCGATCCTGCTCATCGGCATCGCGATGGACGCCCAGGGCGCCGGGACCCCGGACCGGTACACGCTCGACGCGTTCCGCTGGGCGTTCCTCACCCAGGTGCCGCTCTGGTTGATCGGCAGCCTGTTCATCGTGATCGAGCGCAAGCGCACTCGCGTGCACGTCGGCCTCGACGAGCCCCGGAGCCGCCGGCGCGACCGCGGCCGCGATCCCGAGGCCTGATGCCGCGACGGATGCCGCGCCGCTGCGGCTCCCTCCCGGCGCCGGACGGCGCGAGCCTCCTCGACGCGCACCCCACACGGCCATAGGGTTCAGGCATGGACAGCGCCGTGGCCGCGATCGCCGAGTGGATGCCGGGCCAGCGGTGGTTCGGCGGCAAGGGGCACGCGCCCCGGCTGCGCGAGATCGGCTCGTGGGAGCTCCCGACCGACGAGCCCGGTGCCCGCGTGCGGTCGGTGCTGCTCATGGACGACGCGTCGCAGCCGCCCGTGCTGTACCAGGTGCCGATCGTGGAACGCGCGACGGCCGCGCCGGAGGCATCCGCCCACCTGATCGGCGTGCTCGACGACGGGACGCGCCTCTACGACGGGCCGCACGACCCCGCGTTCACCGACGCGCTGCTCGAGCTGATCGTCCGCGGAGGTCGTGCGGTCGCGCACGGCGCGTGGGCCGCGGGCCACTACTCGGGGGCCGCGGACGCCGCGCCGAAGACCGCCGGCGCGCGCGCATCGGTGCTGACCGGTGAGCAGTCGAACACCTCGATCGTGTACTACCCGGCGGGCGGTCGCCCGGTCATCTGCAAGGTCTACCGCCAGCTGCACCACGGCGAGAACCCGGATGTCACGCTGCAGACCGCGCTCGCACGGTCGGGGTCGCGGCACGTCCCGGCGAGCGTCGGCGACGTGGTCGGCGAGTGGGACGACGTCGGCCGCACCGACGGGCGCGCCCGCGGGCACCTCGCGTTCGCGCAGGAGTTCCTGCCGGGCGTGAAGGACGCCTGGCGGATGGCCCTGCTCGCGGCGGCCGCCGGCGAGGACTTCGCCGACGACGCGCGCGCGCTCGGCACCGCCGTCGCCGAGGTGCACCTCTCGCTCGGCACCCTCTTCGAGCGCGAGCCCGCCTCGCCGGAGCTCGTCGACGCCGTCACCGGAGCGTGGGCGCGACGGCTCGACATCGGCGTGGCCGAGGTGCCCGCCCTCGCGCCGGAGCGGTCGACGATCGAGGCGTTCTACGGCCGCGCCCGGGCGGGCGCCTGGCCGGAACTGCAGCGGATCCACGGCGACCTGCACCTCGGGCAGGTGATCAAGTCGGCGGGCCGGGGCTGGCTGATCCTCGACTTCGAGGGCGAGCCGATGCGGCCGATGCACGAGCGCCGGCAGCCCGACCTGCCGGTGCGCGACGTCGCCGGCATGCTGCGCTCGTTCGACTACGTCGCCGGGGCGAGCGAGCTCGTCCACCCCGAGACGGCCGAGCAGGCGCGGGCGTGGGCGGCATCCGCCCGCCAGGCGTTCCTCGACGGCTACGTGTCGGCGTCGGGCATGGACCTCGGGCGCTACCGCGACCTGCTGGCCGCCTTCGAGCTCGACAAGGCCGTGTACGAGGCGATCTACGAGACGCGCAACCGTCCCGACTGGGCGCCGATCCCGTTGCGGGCGATCGCGAAGCTGCTCGAGGGCGGGCCGTTGCAGGCGTCGCCGGATGCCGCGGACGCGGGCGCGGCCGAGCCGACCTCGGCCTGAGCGGGCCGGGCGGTCAGCGGATGCCGCGGGCCCACAGCATGAGCGGCGTGCGATCGGCGTACTCGCGGTAGTCGTCGCCGAACGCCGCGATGAGCCGATGCTGCTCGGCCCTGGCCTTGACGGCGAGCACGACCGCGAGGAGCACCCACACCACGACGAGGTCGACGCGGGCGAACCAGGTCGTCCACCCGGCGGCGGCCACGATGAGGCCCACGTAGATCGGGTTCCGGGTCAGCCGGTACACGCCCGTGGTGCGGAGCGTCGCGCCCTCGCGCGGCGCGACCCACGGGACGAGGTCGCGTCCGAGCGCGGCGGCTCCGGCGACGGCCAGCACGAGGCCCGTGATCATGAGCAGCACCGCGAGGACCGCGGTCTGCCGTCCCGACCACAGCGGGTCGGCGGGCAGCGCGAACGGCAGCACGACCAGCACGCCGAGCAGCACGAACTGCGCGACGACGAGCCAGTTCGCGCGATCCCTCACGCCCCCATCATCGCGCGTCGCCGGCGCTCGCGCATTCACGCGCGGTCGAGGATCGCGCCCGTGTCGACGCCCGGCGGCAGGGCCCCGTAGAGCATGCCGCCGCCCTCGACGCGGGTGCGCACGAACGTCTCGGCGACGACCGTCGGGGCGTGCTGCAGCAGCAGCGACGCCTGCAGCACGAGGGCGAGCCGCTCGGTGAGCTCCCGGGCGCGCGAGGCCGCCGACGCGGCATCCGTTCGCGCGAGCTCGGCGACGACCGACTCGGCCTCGGCGAGCGCCAGGTCGAAGCCGGGGTGCGCGCCCGACGCCCGGCGCGCGAGCGCGAAGAACGCCTCGAAGGCCTCGGGTTCGCGGGCGAGCACACGCAGCACGTCGAGGGCGATCACGTTGCCCGACCCCTCCCAGATCGCCAGCAGCGGCTGCTCGCGGTAGCGCCGGGCGAGGGGGAACGCCTCGGTGTAGCCGTTGCCGCCGAGGCACTCGAGCGCCTCGTACGCGTGGCCCGGGCCCCGCTTGCACACCCAGTACTTGGCGACCGCCGTGGCCAGCCGGCGGAAGGCGCGCTCCTCGTCGTCGGCGTCGTCGTCGTAGGCGCGGGCGAGCCGCATGGCGGTGATCGTCGCCGCCTCGGACTCGAGCGCGAGGTCGGCCACGACCGCCGCCATCGCCGGCTGCTCGACGAGCCGCGCCCCGAACGCGCGGCGGTGCCGCACGTGCCAGGCCGCCTCGGCGACCGCCTGCCGCATGCCCGCCGCCGATCCCAGCACGCAGTCGAGGCGGGTGCGCGTCACCATCTGCACGATCGTCGCGACGCCGCGGCCCTCCTCGCCGACGATCCAGGCGGCGGTGCCGGCGAACTCGACCTCGCTCGAGGCGTTCGAGTGGTTGCCGAGCTTGTCCTTGAGGCGCTGGATCGCGAACGGGTTGCGCGACCCGTCGGGCCGCACCCGCGGCGCGAACAGGCACGACAGCCCGCCGGGCGCCTGGGCCAGCACGAGGAAGCCGTCGCTCATCGGCGCGCTGCAGAACCACTTGTGCCCCGTCAGCCGGTACTCGCGCCCCCACGGGCCATCGTCGCCCGTCGGCTCGGCGCGGGTCGTGTTCGCGCGCACGTCGGAGCCGCCCTGCTTCTCGGTCATCGCCATCCCGACGAGCGCGGAGCGCTTTCCGCCGTCGCCGCCGCCGAGGCCGGGCTCGTAGCCGCGGTCGAGCAGGCGGGGCAGCCACGCGTCGCGCAGGCCGGGGGCGGCCTGCTCGAGCACCGGCACGGCCGCGTGGGTCATCGACACCGGGCAGGCGTGACCCGGCTCCACCTGCGAGAAGAGGAGGAACGCGGCCGCACGGTCGACGTTCGCGCCCGGTCGCGGCTCGGCCCAGGCCGACGTGTGCGCGCCGGCGGCGACGGCCGAGCGGATGACGCGGTGGTACGCGTCGTCGTATTCCACCTCGTCGACCCGGCGGCCCCAGCGGTCGTGCGTGCGGAGGACCGGCGGCCGCACGTTCGCGAGCTCGGCGTCGCGCTGGAACGACGCCGAGCCGACCAGCCGCCCGATCTCGTGCAGGCCCGGCGCCGCGGCATCCGTGCCCCACCGCTCCACCGCCCCGACGAGCGGCACGTTCGCGGCGTACTCGTCCACGTCGACGCGCGGCGGCGGCTGGTTCTCGACCTCGTGCGTGATCATCATCGACCTCCGCCTCGATTCTCGTCCTCCCGACGGGGCGGCGTCGCGCACGACCCCGCCCTGTGGAAGGCTGACCGAGGGAGTCCTCATGAACGATGCAGCGGAGCGCACCCTCGTCGTCGGGGTGGTGGCCGGGCAGCCCGACGCGGTGGCGACGCACGCGGCGGCGCTCGCCGCGCGGCTCGGCGCGCGGCTCGTGTGCGCGGCCGTCGACGCGGGGCGGTACGTGGTCGACGAGCTTCCCGACGGCGCCATCCGCTCGGCGCCCCTCGACCCCGACCTGGTCGAGCCCGACGCGGTCGCGGCTGCGGCGGCGGTCGGATCCGAGTCGGGTGCGACGAGCGCCGGCACCGCGCCCGCGGACCGGATCGACGCTCGGCTCGAGGCGCACCTGCGCGCGCTCCTCGACCCCACCGGGGTGAGCTGGGAGACGCGCGCCCTCGCCGGCGACCCGGCGCGCGCGCTCGCCCGCCTCGCCGACGCCCTCGACGCGATGATGATCGTCGTCGGCACCCACGAGGGCGGCCTGCGCGGCAGCCTGCACGAGCTGTTCTCCGGGTCGGTCGCCGCGCACCTGGCCCACCGGCAGCACCGCCCGGTCGTCGTCATCCCGCTGTCGCCGGTCGGATTCGAGGACGCCCTGCCGCGGGACCGGCGGCCGTGAGGCCGCCCGCCCCGCCGTACCGCCGCTGGAGCCACCTCGGACTCGTCGCCGCGGGCGGCGCCGTCGGCACCGCACTGCGCGAGGCGATGCTGCTGGCCGCGCCCGACCTCGAACGGTTCCCGGCGACCACGTTCGCGATCAACCTCGTCGGGGCGTTCGCCCTCGGGGTGCTGCTCGAGTCGCTGGTGCGGGCCGGCCCCGAGACCGGTCGCCGCCGGACGGTGCGACTGCTCGTCGGCACCGGCGTGCTCGGCGGCTTCACGACCTACAGCGCGCTCGCGACGGCGACCGCCGCGCTCGCCGTCGGCGGGTTCGCCGGCTGGGCCGTCGCGTACGCGCTCGGGACGGTCGTGCTGGGCGCCGCGATGAGCGTGGCCGGCATCGCGGTCGGCGGGGCGATCGCGCGCCGGCGTCCGCCCCGAGCCGGGGAGGCGCGGCCGTGACGCTCCTGCTCTTCGTCGGCACCGCCCTCGCGGGAGGCGTCGGCGCGGCCCTGCGGTTCCTCCTCGACGGCCTGCTGCGCGCGCACACGCGCTCGACCTTCCCGGTCGGCACCGCCGTCGTGAACCTCGTCGGCTCGTTCGCGCTCGGGGTCGTCGTCGGCACGGCCGTTGGCGGATGGCTCCCGCCCGAGCTGGGCACGGTCATCGGGGTCGGGCTGCTCGGCGGCTTCACCACCTTCAGCACGGCGAGCGTCGAGACCGTGCGGCTCGCGCAGGAGGGCCGCTACCGGGCGGCCGTCGTCAACGGCCTCGGCGTGCTCGTCGCCTGCACGCTCGCGGCGCTCGCCGGGCTGCAGGTGGGCGCGCTCGTCGCCTGAGGGTCGGGCCTCGTCGGGCCCCGACCACGACCGGGGTCAGTCCGTCGGCGCGCCCGACGGCACGAGCGGGCAGAAGACGACCGTCCTCGTCTGGTCGTCCGGCGTCCCAGGCGGGCTCCAGTACTCCTCCCACATCGCCGACTCGTCGAGCTCGCGACCGTGCAGCGCCATGGCGGCGGCGATCGCGTCGTACGCCTCCGACACGCGCGCGTACGCCCCGAGGTGCTCGGCCGTGGCGACCTCGCCCGCGGGCAGCACATCGGGCACCACGGTGCCGTCGCCCTCGATCGGCCTGGCGACGACGAATCCCGCGCTGACCTCGACGCGGTCGGCGGCGGGATCCATCCCCGTGTACTTCGCGGCAGCCGGGCCGTCCACGGGCATGCGGGCCCGCCCGAGGTGCTCGGCGACGCGACCGAACGCGTCGCCCATGAAGGCCGGGATCCCCGCGAACGCGGTCGTCGTGCGCACCGCGGCGAGGTGGCGTTCGGGCACGGTGATGATGCGGACGTCGTACGACATGGCGCCTCCTCGCGAGTCGTGGTGCGCCCAGTCTGCGTCCGGCCGGGTCGGACGGACGGGGCTTCCGTCCCTCAGCCGTCGAGCAGCCCGCGGAGGTCTGCGGCGGTGATCGCGGCATCCGCCCCGCCCGGCCCCTCGCCGGGATCGGCGTCGAGCACCGACGCGACCAGCTCGGCCTTGCGCGTCTTCAGCTCCATGACCTTCTCCTCGATCGTGCCCTCGGCGACGAGCCGGTAGACCATGACGCGTCGCTCGCGGCCGATGCGGTGCGCCCGGTCGACCGCCTGCTGCTCGGTCGCCGGGTTCCACCAGGGGTCGAGCAGGAACACGTAGTCGGCTTCCGTGAGGTTCAGACCCACGCCGCCGGCCTTGAGGCTGACGCAGAAGACGGATGCCGCCCCCGACCGGAACCGGCCGATCTCGTCGTCGCGCCGCCGGGCCGGGGTCGACCCGTCGAGGTAGGCGTACGGCACCCCCGTGGCGTCCAGCCGCCCCGCGACCCGGCCGAGGAACGACGTGAACTGGCTGAACACGAGCGCCCGGTGCCCCTCTGCGAGCACGTCGTCGAGCTGCTCGAAGAGCGCGTCGAGCTTCGCGGAGGGCAGGTCGGCGTGCCGCTCGTCGATGAGCGACGCGTCGAGGGCGAGCATCCGCAGCAGCGTGAGCGAGCGGTACACGGTGAAGCGCTCGCGGTCGAGGTCGTCGTCGAGCAGGTCGAGCAGCTTCTGCCGCTCGCGCTGCAGCGTGGCGTCGTACAGGCGTCGGTGCCGCGGATCGAGCGCGACCGCGAGCACCTGCTCCTGCTTCTCGGGGAGCTCCGGGGCGACCGCCTCCTTCGTGCGGCGCAGGACCAGCGGGCGGATGCGGCGCCGCAGCGTCTCGCGGCGCTCGGCGTTGCCGTCCTCCTCGATCGGCCGCCGGTAGCGCTCGTCGAAGGCGCGCCGCGACGGGAAGAGGCCCGGGGCGACGAGGCGGAGGATCGCCCACAGCTCGCCGAGGTGGTTCTCGAGCGGCGTGCCCGTGACGGCCAGCCGGAACGGCGCACGGATGCCGCGGGCGGCCTCGTGCACGCGCGTGGCCGCGTTCTTCACGACCTGGGCCTCGTCGAGGATGAGCCCGGCCCAGTCGAGGTCGCCGAACTCCTCGGCGTCGAGGCGGAGCACCGCGTAGGTCGTGACGACGAGGTCGGCGCCCGCGACCTGCTCGGCGAGGGGCCGCCCGCGCTTGGCCGACGTGGCGGTGACGGAGGCCACCCGGAGGCCCGGGGTGAACCGCGCGGCCTCGCGCACCCAGTTCGACGCGACGGAGGTGGGCACGACGACGAGGAACGGGCGGCGCGCGTCCGCGGCATCCGTCGTCGCCTGCTCGACCGCGTGCTGCACGAGCGCGAGGCACTGCACGGTCTTGCCGAGGCCCATGTCGTCGGCGAGCACCCCGCCCAGGCGGTGCGCGTGGAGGAAGGCCAGCCATCGGAACCCGTCGAGCTGGTACGGGCGCAGCGGCAGGGCGAGGCCGGCCGGGGGCGCGAGCTCGGGGGTCGCGCCGTCGCGCAGGCCCGCGACCGTGGCCCGCCACTCGAGGGCGGGCTCGGCGACGTCGGCCAGGTCCTCGAAGTCGGCCCACAGGCTCGTGCGGCTGCGGTGCAGGCGCACGCCCGTCTCCCACTCGTCGAGGGTGCCCGCCTCGGCGATGAGCTCGCGGAGCTCGTCGAACACGGGCATCTCGAGGGAGAGGACCGACTTGTCGACGAGCAGGAGGCGTCGCCGGCCGGTCGCGAGGGCCCGGAAGAGGGGCATGAACGGCACCGTGCGGCCGCCGACCGTCACCACGACGCCGAGGTCGAACCAGTCGCGCTTGCGGCTCTCGACGAGCGAGACGGCGAGCTCGGGCCGCTCGGTCGCCTCGCGGTAGTCGGGGCGCTCGCCGCGCTCGTCGATCCGCAGCCGGCTGCCGTCGCTCGCGGCGAGCCGCTCCAGGCGCGGCATCCGCTCGATCGCGAACTCGGCCGCGTCGACGCCGCGGAGCACCACCGGCTCGAACGGCACCCAGCCGAGCTCATCGGCCACCCGCGCGACGAGGTCGTCGTCGAGCTCGGGGTCGGGCTCGGCCCCCGGGTCGACGGCGGTGTCGCGCCCGTCGGCGTGCTCCCACCGCCAGGAGAGCCGGAGCACGTCGCCCGGCTCGTGGCGCGCGTCGAGCACGAGGGTCGCGGGCGGCACCGGCGGGACCTCGAAGGTGCCGTCGGTGCTCGTGATCGGGAGGGTGCGCGCGAGGCGGTGCACGTGCCGGGCGAGGAACTCGGGCAGCTCCGGCGCGGGCACGCGGATCGCCTCGGGCGCATCGAGGAGCGCGAGCCCGGCGGCGCCGATCCCGCCGGGCACCGGTGCGAGCTCGAGGCGGCCGGCCTCGAGGTCGGCGCGGTAGACGCCGTGCCCCGCGACGGGGCGCACGGCGTCGAGCGGCGACCGGTCGCCGTCGAGGTCGAGCACCGGCGCGAGCACCAGTCCGCCGTCGTCCTCCCGGCTGGCGTCGAGGGCGATCGCCGCGGCGCCGCGGAGCACCACCTCGGGCACGACCCCCGACCCCACCAGGGCGATGCCGAGCCGGCCCGCCTCGGCGAGGAGCGCCCACAGCAGCGGACTCTCGAACTCGTCGAACGTGATCCACTCCGAGCCGTAGACGCGCACCGACGGCGTCGCCCCCTTCAGCAGGGCGAACTGGCCGAACCATCGCGACTGGGCCGGGTCGACGCCCGCCGACGACGCCTGGTAGGCGATGTTCTGCCAGGTCAGGCCGTCCTTGATCCAGGCGCCGCGCGCGCCCTGCGCGACCGGTCGCACGGCGAGCCGGTCGAACCCCGACCATCGGCGGGCGGGCTCGTCGCGCGGGCCGCGCCATTCGCCGCTGCGCCGTTCGACGCGCCGCCGCAGCTCGAACTGGAGGCCGAGCGGGCGGAACCCGTTCGCGCCGGGCGCCGCCGCGGCATCCGTCGTCGTCTCGGCACCCGTCGTCGGCGTCTCGGCGGCGAGTCCCGCGAGCGCCGCACGCCAGTCGTGCGGTCGGTCGGCGGGCATGTCGTCCATGCTCGCACGTGGCGCCGACAGGTCGGCTAGCGTGAGCGGATGCTCGTCACCCGCCTCCGCGCGTACCCGGTGAAGTCGTTCGCGGGGCGCGACGTCGGCTCGGCGGTCGTGCAGCCGTGGGGGCTCGAGGGCGATCGGCGCTGGGGCGTGGTCGAGGCCGACGGCACCCCCGTCACCGCCCGGGAGTGCAACGCCCTGCTCGGGCTCTCGGCCGAGCCGCTCGCCGATGGCGGCCTGCTGCTCTCGGCGCCCGGCGACCCCGAGCCGTTCCGCGTCGACGTGCCGACTTCGGCCGCGCCCGTTCCGGTGGGGCATTCGCGCCAGGGCGAGGCGCTGCCGGCCGGCGACGAGGCCGACGACTGGCTGAGCGAGCGGATGCGACGGCCCCTGCGCCTCGTGCGGCAGCCCGACCCGACGCGGCGGCCCGTGAATCCCGCGCACGGCGGGCGCCCCGGCGAGGGCCTCAGCCTCGCCGACGCCGGGCCGCTGCTGCTCACGAGCGAGGCGTCGCTCGCGCAGCTCGACGCGTGGACCCCCGACGACGTGCCGCCGCTCGACATGGTCCGGTTCCGGCCGAACGTCGTGATCGACGGCGAGGAGCCGTTCGCGGAGGACGCGTGGAGCAGCGTGCGCATCGGCGGCGTGCGCTTCCGGGTCGGCGAGCTCTGCGACCGCTGCGTCATGACCACGATCGACCCGACGACCCTCGACCGAGGCAAGGAGCCCATCCGCACGCTCGCGCGGCACCGGAAGTGGGACGGCGCGACCTGGTTCGGCATCCGGCTCATCCCCGAGCCCGACGCCGCCGGCGCGGCGGGCGAGCCGCGCATCGCCGTCGGCGACGAGGTCGAGCCGTCGCCCGCGACCGCCGCAGCGCCGGGCGTCAGGCCCGCGACCGGCCGGTGATCGCCGCGCGCTCCCGGTCGTAGGCGCGCCGCCCGACGAGCCGCCACGCGGCGCGCACCGGCGGCGGCAGGTGGAACCGCAGCCATGCGTCGCCGCCGTCGGGCTGCGCCGCGAGGATCGCGCCGAGCTGCGCCCACGTCTTCCCCTTCGGGGTCGCCCGGCGACCGTGCACGGATGCCGCGTCGACCTCCTTCTGGGTGAGCACCGTCTCCATCACGGGGACGATGTTGCCCTCCTCGTCGGGCAGGTGCACGGCGAGCGCGCGGTTGACGCCGTCGAGCGCGGCGAGCACGGTCGCGGCATCCGCCGCCCGGCCCTCGGCACGCCAGGCGGGCAGCGCGGCGTCGAGCGCGTTCAACTGCACGAGCATCGCCGCGTGCTGCTCCTTCATCCGCTCGACGTGCCCGGCGCAGGCCGGCGCCCGCTCGTCGAGGGTGTCCCAGAGGTGCTCGTCCTCGAACTCGTGGTGGGCGTGCAGGCTGACCGAGAGCATCGCGAGGTGGTCGCCGACCGCGTCGGCGTGCGCCGCGGCGCCGTCGGCCACGCCGCGGACCAGCACGGGGCCCTCGCCGAAGCCCGCCCGGTACATGCGGTGGATCTCGACCATGCCGCGCGCGTCGCAGGTCTTGGGCTCCGCGGCGCCGGGCGCCGACCGGTCGCCGCCGCCGTGCGGATCGCCCGTGGGCGGGAGTGCGGTCGCGGCCATGTCCTGCTCCGATCGTCGTCGACGGATGCTGCTGAGCGCGACGTTACGACCGCGCCGGTCGCGGGGCAAGACCCCGCGCTCCCCGCATCCGCCTGGGCGGCCCGCGTCCGGGTGTCACCCGAACGCGCTACGACGAATCATGAGGTTAAGTCAAGACCCTTGAAACTCTTCCGCCGCGCCGCGCGTGCGTGTTAGCTTCCCTTCACGTTTGCCCGGCGCGCAGCCGGGCGATTTCCCTGTAAGGAGAGCACGTGAGAACACGCACGCGCGGAATGCTCGCTGCGGTCGCGGCGAGCGCGACGATGGTCGCCGGGGCCGCCTTCGGCCCGGCCGCGATCGCCGCACCCGCGAACGACCCGAACCCCGCCCCCGCGACGGCCGCCGAGGCCCGGCCCGACAACCGCCCCGGTCCCCTCACCGAGCGGCAGAACGAGCGGCGCAAGGCCGCGCAGCAGCTCATCCTCTCGGGGCAGGCCGCGCCCGGCGAGGACGGCGTCGTCCAGCTCGCCGAGGACAAGTACTACCAGGCCGCCGTCACCGGCACCGGGAAGCTGTTCACGATCCTGGCGGAGTTCGGCGACCAGGGCAGCGGGAAGCTCGGCACGACGCCCGGCCCGCTGCACAACGAGATCCCGCAGCCCGACGCGAGCGTGAACAACAGCACCTTCTGGATCGACGACTTCAGCACCGAGTACTACGAGGACCTCTTCTTCGCCGAGGGCACGGCGTCGTTCGCCGACTTCTACACGAAGCAGTCGTCGGGCAACTACACGGTCAGCGGCGAAGTGAGCGAGTGGGTGAAGGTGCCCGGCAACGCCTCGACCTACGGCGACAACAGCGTCGAGGACGCGGGCGGCGCGTGGCAGTTCGTCGAGGACTCCGGCAACGCCTGGTACGACGCGCAGGTCGCCGCCGGCAAGTCGGTCGACGAGATCCGCGCCGAGCTCGCCGAGTTCGACGTGTGGGACCGCTACGACTACGACGAGGACGGGAACTTCGACGAGCCCGACGGCTACCTCGACCACTTCCAGGCCGTGCACGCCGGCGAGGGCGAGGACGCCGGGGGCGGCGCCCAGGGCGACGACGCGATCTGGTCGCACCGCTGGTACGTCAACGCGACCGACTTCGGCAAGACCGGCCCGACGGTCGACGGCACCCAGGTGAAGTTCGGCGGCGCCCAGATCGGCGACACCGGCATCTGGATCGGCGACTACACGACCGAGCCCGAGAACGGCGGCCTCGGCGTGTTCGCGCACGAGTACGCCCACGACCTCGGCCTCCCCGACTTCTACGACACCGCGGGCGGCGAGAACTCCACCGGGTTCTGGACGCTCATGTCGAGCGGTTCGTGGCTGGGCGACGGCGACGGCTCGATCGGCAACAAGCCGAACTACATGGGTCCGTGGGAGAAGCTCCAGCTCGGCTGGCTCGACTACGCGGTCGTCTCCCCCGGCGAGTCGGGCGAGTTCACGCTGAGCCCCGCCGCGCGCCAGGCCGACGGCCAGGAGCAGGCGATCGTGGTCGACGTCCCCGACGCCGGCATCACCACCGAGTACACGGCGCCCGCCTCGGGCTCGTACGCCTGGTGGACCGGCAGCGCCGACGACCTCAACACGACGCTGACCCGCACGCTCGACCTCACCGGCGTGCGCTCGGCGACCGTGTCGGCCAAGGCCTGGTACGACATCGAGGCCGGCTACGACTACCTGTACGCCGAGTACTCGACCAACGGCGGCGCCGACTGGACCCAGATCGGCAGCCCGCTCGACGGCTCGTCGAACGGCCGCTGGTCGACCCTGCGGTACAACGTCCCGGGCGGCAGCGAGATCCAGTTCCGGTTCCGCTACCAGACCGACGGCGGCGTGCACTACGCCGGCGCGTTCCTCGACGACATCAAGGTCGCCAGCGGCGGCACGACGCTGCTGACCGACGACGTCGAGCAGGGCGACAACGGCTGGACGGCCGACGGGTTCACCCGCAGCACCGGCACCGAGACGAGCGAGGGCGACCGCTACTACCTGGTCGAGAACCGCACGTACGTCGACTACGACGCGACGCTCGAGACCGGCCCGTACCAGTTCAGCTACGGCCTGACCGCGCCCGACAAGGTCGAGCACTTCAAGTTCCAGGACGGCATGCTCGTCTGGGCGATCGACGAGGCCTACGGCGACAACAACACGATCGAGCACCAGGGCCACGGCCTCGCGCTCCCGGTCGACGCGCGCCCGGCGAAGTTCACCTACGCCGACGGCTCGGCGCCGAGCAACCGCCGCCAGCCCCTCGACGCGACCTTCGGACTGCAGGACGCCGACGGCGTCGTGCTCCACAAGGAGGTCACGGTCGGCAAAGGCAAGAGCCAGACGGTCGAGTGGGTCGGCGCGGCCGCGCCGACGGGCAAGATGACGGCGACGTTCTCGGACGCCGACCCGAACGCCTTCTTCCACTCGAGCAACCCGCTCGGCGGCGTCATCGTGGCCGGCCACGGCGTCGACGTCACGGTGCTCGAGCAGAACACCGGCGGCACCATGACCGTCAGCGTGACCAACCCGGCCCTGTAGCCGATCGGTCGCCCGACATCCGCGGATGACACGGCGGGCCCGCCCCCTCGGGGGCGGGCCCGTTCCGCGTTTGGGAGCCGACGTCAGTGGGCGTGGCTGTGGCCCCGGTAGTGGTGGAACGTGAGCGCGTCGGCCAGGCGGTACCAGGCGCGGTACCAGGCGGGCTCGGCGCCCAGCTCGAGCGGCGCCTGCTCGGCGCGACGCTCCTCGGCGATGCGGCGGTGCTCGTTGACGCGCTCGGCGTGAACGACGTCGTACGACTGCATCGCGGCCGCGAGGTGGTGGTTGGCGAGGTCCATGATCTCGATCCCTCCGGTGGTTCGATTGACGCCGGATAGGGCCGGTCGGTGGTCAGGGTGATCGGTCGGGATCGTGGTCCGGTGTGCGGCGCCGTGGGCGCCGCCCCGACCGTTCGAGTACCACGATCGCGGATGGCGCGGTGCCCGGCATCCGGGGCACCCCCTCGTTTCCGCCCGCAGGGGCCCTGATTCCGGCTGAGGGCTGCCACGGGCCGCACCCCCTCCCGCGGGGGCCGCGCGACACGATGCGACGCGTCCGGCGCCGTGCCGCGGCATCCGCTCGTCTCGGTCGTACGCTCGCCTCGAGGACCGGCCCCGAGCCGGGCCCCGTCGAGGAGGACCGATGTCGCAGCCGTCGTACCCGCCGCCGCCGTCGGGCGCGCTCAACACGATCGAGCACATGCGCGACTCGGTGTTCTTCGAGGGCCCGACCACCCGCCGGAAGGTGCAGCGGTTCTGGATCCTGCTGACCCTGTCGTCGGTGATCGCCGCCGCCGGCGTCGTGGGCGACTCGACCGCGACGGTGATCGGCGCGATGATCGTGGCGCCGATGATGCTGCCGATCCAGGGCACCATGCTCGCGACCGTGCTGGGCGACCGCCGCGCGCTCACCCGCTCGGTGCTCATGATGATCGGCGGTGCGGCCGCCGCGATCGCGATCGGCTGGCTGGTCGGCCTGCTCGCCGCGGCGCCGATCACCGAGGAGACGAACAGCCAGGTCGCCGCGCGCGCGACGCCGGGCCTCATCGACCTGCTCGCCGCGCTCGCGACCGGCGCCGTCGGCTCGATCGCGCTCGTGCGCAAGGACATCTCGGACACGCTCCCGGGCGTCGCGATCGCGATCTCGCTCGTGCCGCCGCTCGTCGTGGTGGGCATCGCAGCGGAATCGGGCGACTGGGGCAGCTCGATCGGGTCGCTGCTGCTGTTCACGGCGAACGTCGCGGCGATCCTCGGCACGGGCGTGGTGATCATGGCCGTCTACCGGGTGGCGAAGTGGGGCCGGGTGGATGCCGCGTCGCTGCCGCCGGGAACGAAGACCGTGAACCGCCGCCGGTCGAACCTCGCGATCGCGGGCATGCTCGTCCTCGTCGCCCTGCCGCTCGGGCTCTCGACGTTCGTCAGCACCACGCTCAACACCCGGCAGGCGGAGATCACCCAGACCGCGCGGGCGTGGGGCCTCGAGCGCGACCTCGACGTCATCTCGGTCGAGTACGTCTCAGCGCTGTCGTACCTCGTGCGCATCACCGGCGGCGACGCGGCTCCGGACATCTCCGAGCTCGGCGATCGCCTCGAGAGCGCGGGCATCGATCCGGCGGACATCGACGTGGAGTGGATCCCGTCGGTGCGCGTGAACGCGGGCGGCTGAGCTGACTGAGGCTCGCGCCATCCGGATTCTCTGACTAAGGTCAGAGACATGGACGCGATCACCCGGGTGCGGGAGTTCAACCGCACCGTCACCGAGCGCATCGGCGCGCTCGACGACCACTACCTCGCCCGCGGGCGGCCGCTCGGGCAGTCCCGGCTCCTGTGGGAGATCGGCGCCGCGGCCGGGGGCGCGGACACGGGCGCCGAGCTGCGCGCGCTGCGCGAACGGCTCGGGCTCGACTCGGGATACCTCAGCCGGCAGCTGCGCGCGCTCGAGGCCGACGGCCTGGTGCGCGTCGAGCCGGCGGCGACCGACTCGCGCGTGCGCGTCGCCCGGCTCACCGACCGCGGCGTCGCCGAGCGGCGCGAGCTCGACCGCGGGTCGGACGAGCTCGCCCGCGGCATCCTCGACCCGCTCAGCGAACGGCAGCGCACCCGCCTCGTCGACGCGATGGACGAGGTGCGCCGGCTGATGACGGCGTCGGCCGTCGAGGTGCGCACCGTCGACCCCGGCGACGACGACGCGCGCGCGAGCATCGCCGCGTACTTCGCCGAGCTCGCCGCGCGGTTCGACCTCGGGTTCGACCCGGCGCAGTCGCGCCCGACGAGCGACGACGAGTTCCGCGGGCCGAACGGCGCGTTCCTCGTAGCGTTCCTGCACGGCGCGGCGGTCGGATGCGTCGGGGTGAAGCTGCCGGGCGGCGACGCGCGCTTCGCCGAGGTCAAGCGGCTGTGGGTCTCGGGCGACGTGCGCGGGCTCGGTCTCGGCGCGCGGCTGCTGCGCGAGGCCGAGGCGGCCGCGGCGCGGCTCGGCGCGCCATCCGTGCGCCTCGACACGAACCGCACGCTCACCGAGGCGATCGGCCTGTACCGCGCGAACGGGTACGTCGAGATCGACGACTACAACGGCGAGCCCTACGCCGACTTCTGGTTCGAGAAGCGGCTCGACGCGGCGATCGGATGACGCGGTGCCAGACTGGGGCGATGCCCCGTCGACGCCGCCCCGCCCGCCGTCCGTCCCGCCGCCCCTCCCCGGCCGCCACGACCCGCGCCGTCGCGCGGTGGGGCCTCGCGGGGCTCCTCGTCTTCGCCGGGCTGTCGCACCTGTTCTGGGCCCGGCGCGGGTTCCGCATCGCGGTGCCCGACTGGGTCGCCGCCGACCGCGCGGGCAAGGACGCCGTGGTGCTCACCTCGGGCGTCGCCGAGATCCTGCTCGGCACCGCCGCGGTCGTGGCCGCGCCCCGCGAGCGGCGGCGCGTGGGCGCCGCGATCGCCGCGTTCTTCGTCGCGGTGCTGCCCGGCAACGTGCACCACTGGCGCACCGGCCGGTCGGTGCCGCTCATGCGGACCGACCGGGCGCGGTTCCTGCGGCTCTTCCTCCAGCCGGTCCTCGTCGCCTGGGCGCTGTGGAGCACGGCGCCCGGGCGGGCCGTTGGGCCTGGATCGCGGCATCCGCTGGCCCTAGGCTGACCGGCGGGGCAACGAGCACCGTCAGCGGACCGAGGGGGACGGGGATGGCCGAGCACGTCAACGTCGACAACTTCGCACGCGCCGAGACGAACCGCATGTTCACGGCGCTGACCGCGCAGGCGGGCGGAACCGGGCGATTCCACCACAATCGCGGCCCGACCCCGCTCGACGCGCAGCCCGTGATCCGGCAGAACCGCGACACGCTGTACAGCATGGGCATCCTCGACGTCTCGAACGGCGCCAGCGTCACGCTCCCCGATGCCGGCGACCGGTACCTGTCGATGATGGTGGTGAACCAGGACCACTACATCCCGCTCGTCGCCCACGAGCCCGGCGAGCACCGCCTCCACGCCGACGACCTCGGGACGGACTGGGTCGCCGTCGTGCCGCGCATCCTCGTCGACCCCGACGACCCGGCGGATGTCGCCGCGGTCAACGCGCTCCAGGACGCGATCGTGCTGGACGCCCCCACCGGCGACGCGTTCCCGATGCCGGAGTACGACGACGCCTCCTTCACGGAGACCCGCAACGCGCTGCTCGCCCTGGCCCGCGGCGTGCAGGGGTTCGGGCGCTCGTTCGGCCGGCGCGACGAGGTCGACCCCGTGCACCACCTGCTGGGCACCGCCGCCGGGTGGGGCGGCCTGCCGACCTCCGAGGCGTTCTACGTCAACGACGACCCGGGGCTGCCCGTCGGCGCGTACGCGCTGACGGTCGACGACGTGCCGGTCGACGCGTTCTGGTCGGTCACGATCTACAACCGCGACGGGTACCTCGAGGATGCGGGCGGGCTGCTCAGCGTGAACAGCGTGACCGCCGACCGGAACCCCGACGGGTCGGTGACCGTGAACTTCGGCGGGCCCGACGACGGGCGCCCCAACCGGCTCGGCCTCATGGACGGCTGGAACTACATCGTGCGGCTCTACCGCCCCCGGCCCGAGGTGGTCGACGGGACGTGGAGCTTCCCGCAGGCGCGGCCGGTCGGGTAGGGCATTCGCGCGCGCGGGCGGCGGGCGGCATCCGGTGGGGCGGGCATCCGGTCGGGGGGCGGCGCGCCATCCGCTCGGGTGTCAAGCTCTGGCGGCGCGCGCGGTCGCGCGCGACGCTGGCAGCAGCACGCCCGAACGCGAAGGAGCAAGCCATGAGCGACACGAACACCCCCGACGAGGAGTACCGCGACGAGCAGCCCGGCGATCAGGAGTCGCCCGAGACGCCCGGCGCGCAGGGCAACGCCGAGCCGATGAGCGAGTCGACCGACGGCGGCCTGGAGGGCGGCGAGCCCGGCGTCGAGGAGTAGCGGCCGCGGCATCCGCTCGAGGGGGCGGAGGTTCGGTCATCGGCCGCGCATCCGCAACCCCCGTGCGGCATCGACGCGAGCGTGCCTACGATCCCGGGACCCAGAGAAAGGAGATCACGATGACACGTGCACGCGACCTCATGACTCCGGAGCCCGCCTGCGTGAAGGAGCAGCAGACCCTGGCCGAGGCCGCGCGGATCATGCGCGACCTCGACATCGGCTCGATGCCGATCTGCGGCGACGACGATCGCCTGACGGGAATGCTCACCGACCGCGACATCGTCGTGAAGTGCGTCGCCCTCGGCGGCGCGCCGAACGCGGTGACGGCCGGCGAGCTCGCCGACGGAACGCCGATCACGATCGGCGCCGACGACGACGTGCGCGAGGCGCTCCGCCTCATGCAGCAGCATCGGATCCGCAGGCTGCCGGTCATCGACCGCGGCCTGCTGGTCGGCGTCATCGCCCAGGCGGATGTCGCGCTCGCGCTCGACGCGGACGAGACCGCCGAGACGGTCGAGGAGATCTCGCAGCCGTAGCGGTCGAACGCACCACCGGCGGACGGCCGGGGCCCTCGGGTCCCGGCCGTTCCCGTGTGCCCGCGCCCTCGCGCGCCCGCGAAGTGCGGCTTGCGCGTCCGCGGGAGGTTCCGGACGTTCCGCATACGCGCAAACCTCCCGTCGATCGGTGCCGCGCGGCGGAGGTCGAGCCGAGCGGCGACCGGGTCGAACCCCTCGAGACGACGGATGGCGCGTGGCGGGACTGAGTGTCCGCGACCCCTCGCCGCGCGCGCCTCGGCTCGCTACCGTTGAAGGTGGAACCGAACCGGGGAGGGTGGTGGGTTCCATGGATGCCACGAAGCAGTGGATGGTCAGCGTCGAGATCGACGAAGAAGAGGATCACACGAGCGCGGAGGCGCACCTGCGGACGACCGCGGGCCTGGAGGTGACCGGCGTCGGGAAGGCGGGTCGGAACCCGATCGATCCGAACGTGCCCGAGATCGGCGACGAGCTCGCGGTCGCGCGCGCGTTGCGCAACCTCTCGGAGCGGCTCCTGCACGCGACGGAGAAGGACATCACGAGCGTCACGGGCGAACCGTCGCACGTGCACCGCTGAGGCCGGGCTCGGCCTCGTTCGCGGCGAGGGGATGGCGCGGCGCTGCGCCGTGGCATCTGCGGCCCGGCTGCTGCGGTGCGCCTCGCTCGGCGCGTACTCCGTCCGGCCCGCCGTGATCAGAGGAGGCCGCGTTCGGCCTGGATCATGAGGAACCCGGCGACCGAGATCACCAGCCCCGAGCCGGCGACGCCGATCAGGACGTAGGCGACCGGGCTGCGACGGTAGCCGCGGAGGACCAGCAGCGCGAGCGTTGCGATCACCACCCCGATGGCTGCCGCCGGGACGACGACCATGGCCAGCCAGAACGCGTCCCAGCCCAGACTGACGGCTCGGCCGTACTCCGTGTGGGATGCTGCGTTGGCGATCCACGCCGGTACGAACGCGAGCGTGAAGATGGCTGCGCAGGCCCCGATGACTGCTCCGAGCGTGTGCAGGGCGTAGGCGGAGAATCGTCGCAGCCCGGTGGCGGTGGGCCTCCCCGTCTTGGCGGGGTGGAGATCCAGCGTCATCGATGAGCCTCTCTTGACGGCATATGTCCAGGGCTCGGCATTCTCGTCGAGATCGGCGGCCCACACCTCGTCGGAGATCCCATCACGAGGCACGGAGTCTAGGCTCGCCCACGAGCACCGCGAATGAATCCAGCAACACGCCTACGGCGGCTTCGGGATCCGCTGCTCCTCGGGCGTCGCCGCGTATCGGAACCAGAGGGTCACGGCGGTCGAGGTCAGCAGGACGAACAGCGAGTACAGCGCGATGCCCGCCGCCTCGAGCGCGCCGCCGACGTTCGCCGTGCGCCTGCGGATGACCATGCCGACGAGCACCAGGAGGATGAGCAGCACGATCGCCCTGCAGCCGGAGCCCGAGGGGTGACGTGGTAGTCGCCTCACCCTACGAGTTCAGCACCGCCTGGTAGGCGGCCGCCGCCTGGTCGATCTCCCATCGCTCGACGAAGTCGTCCTCGGGAATGAGGTACGGCCGGTCGGAGTCGACGCCGTTGGTGCAGAGATAGTCGTCGTGCCAGTCCTCGTTCATCGTCGGCGCCCAGGTGCACACCCAGGCGGGCGCGGCCGGCTCGTCAACCTCGACCGGGGCGGCCGGCGGAACCGGATCCTCCTCGACCGCAGGCGCAGGAACCTCGTCGATCTGATCGACCTCCGGGCCGGCGACGTCGTCGATGCGCTGCGCGATCGAGCATCCGGCGAGCAGGGGCACGGAGGCCATCGCGAGGGCGAGGGCGGCGAGGGCTGTCTTCACAACGGGTCCTTGGTGGCTCGGCTCGGGCGAGCGGGGAGGCGGAGCTGGTAGGTCCGTAGCGAGACTACGTCCCGGCAGTCCCCGAGGCCGCGACGATCGACGCCCCCGTTCTGGTGACATCCGTTCGCCTCGAGCCGCGCATCGTGCGGCCGCTCCTCAGCGCCCGAACCGCGTGAACACCGTCTCCGCGATCCGATCCAGCTGCTTCGCCGTGAGCCGCCCGTCGGACGCCCGCGCCTCCCGCGCGATCGCCGCGACCAGCTCCCGCCGCCCGCGCACCGCGACGCCCCGCCAGTCCGGATCCACCGGCACCGGCCCCTTGCCCGGCACCCAGATGAGCCCGGGCGCGTCGTTGATGATCCCGAAGAGGATGTACACCCAGTACACGAATCGGTCGTCGATCCCTTTGAAGCGGTCGTTCCACTCGATGCGCTCGAAGATCGCCTTCAGGTCGGGCATGACGCCGATGCGGTCGGTCGCCGGGTCGGCGCTCGGCGTGTTGAGCGACGACGACAGCCACGACCGCACGGTGCCCGGCGAGAACGGATGCCCCGAGCGCGCCCGCTGCCAGCTCTGCAGCAGCACCGCGGCGCCCGTGACGATCGGGCTGGCACCGGACGTTCCGCCGAACGACCCGGTGTAGGCCGAGGTCGACGTGCCGGTCCATCCGTCGCCCGTGGTGTCGACGTTCTGGCCCCACGCGTAGCAGTCGACGCGGCTGCCGTGGTTCGAGAACGACAGGCGCGAGTGCGGCGCGGCGGATGACCCGGCGCCGACCATGATCGCCCCGGAGTCGCGGTAGTCGGCGTCGCCGACCTTCAGCAGGTGCCGGCCGGAGGCATCCGTCCACTCGTCCAGGTCGTTGTTGCCGTTGCCGGCCGCCTCGACGACCACCAGCCCTGCGTCGACCGCATCGCGGATGGCGTCGAACACCGCCTGCTCGACCTCGACCGGAAGGTACGTCGTCGACGACCCGGCCGCGGTGGTCTGCGCCTCGAGCAGCAGCACGTCGCCCGGCGACATCGCGTCGGCCGCCGAGATGATGGCCGCCGCGGTGCTGTAGCTCGTCGACGTGCGAAACTGCGACACGACCCGAGCGGATGCCCCGGGCGCGATGCCCACGCCGCCCCTCGTGTTGTCGACCGCGACGACCTCGCCGAGCACCGCCGTGCCGTGCCCGTGGTACGCCTGGCTCACGCCCGAGATGATCGTGATGCCGGCCGCCGCGAGGTCCTCGTGGTTCAGCGTCCACCCCTGCTCGAGGTCGACGAACCCGATGCCCGTGCCATCCGTCGCACCCCACGCCCACCGCGCGTCGATGCCGTCGGGCGCGGCATCCAGGTACCCCTGGTTCCCGCTGCGCGGGTCGTCGCCTGCGTTCACCGGCGGCGGCGTCGGCCCGCCCTCGACGTAGGCGGTCTCGACGTCGTCGCGCGCGTCGAGTTCCTTCGCGAGCTCGGCAGCGGATGCCTCGTCCCGCACCGTGATCGCCGCATACCCGTCGAACCGGGCCCGCCTGCCCCGCCCGAGCCGCTCGCGCTCGTCGCGCCCCACCATCGGCTCGAGGTACGCCTCCCCGGCCACCCGATCCTGGTACTCCGCGATCACGTCCCCGAGGTACGAGAGCGCATCGACCATGTCGCGGCCGACGTCGTCCTCCTGCTCCCCCGCCCGCCGTTCACCCGGACGCTCCTTGAGCGCCCGCTCGCGCCGCGCCGCATCGGTGACCTTGACGACCACCCGCCGCTGCACCTCCGGGGCCTCGACCGGGTCGAGCTCCTTGCCGTCGATCATGCCCATGATCCGCTCCCCTCCATTGCGGATGGCGGTCGTGCGCGCGCGTGCGCTGGGCGCCGCGCGCGGGCGGCCGGCCATTGTCGATCGTTACGTGGCGATCATGCGCCGGGGGTGGGGGCGGATGCATCGGGGTCGGCCCGGAGGCGACGGACGCGGGTTCCTCAGTCGACCCATCCGCGATCTGCGGCGTATGCCTCGACCGCTGAGGCGATCCGATCCGCGATCGCCCGCTCGGTGGCCGACGCGATGGTCTGCGCGGCAGTGTCGAACGCCTCGGCGAGTCCGGTGCGGATCTCGTCCACGCGCGCTTCGGCCTCATCGGCGGGGATGCGGAGCTTGCGAGCGACCGCGACGAGGTCGCGCACGCCGATGCGATCGAGCTGGTACGCGTCGCCCACCTTCATCGCTGACGCGAGCGGGCGAGTCGCCGGGTAGGCGAGGTGGGTGCCGAGGTCGTACAGCGGGGCAAACTCGGCGCGCTCGGCGTTCAGCAGGATCGAGTAGTTCTTCGCGTGCGCGTCGGTGTTCGCCGCCGACACGTTGAACACCATGGCGTCGAACATCCGCCGCTGGCTCCTCCGGCGCTGCTCCAGGTTCGGGAACGAGTCCACGAGCTGGGCCATCCGCGCGAACCCGGGCCCGCCATCGGACTGGTACTTCCGAGCCGGCATCACGGAGAGCGCCTGGCAGAAGTCCTCCTGGTGCCGACGATGCCATACCCCGTCGACGAGGTCGCGGTCGTACCGCTTCGAGACGAACACGCGGTCGCCGCGGGTCGTCGTCATGAGCTCGGCGTCGGCGACCTCGAGCCCGAGGCGAGACGCGGCGTGCATCGTGACGTACTCGTTGACATCGTGTTCGACGAATGGTGGAACGGCGGGCTTCAGGATGTGCGTGGTCGGCGTCGCGTCGAGCGGGATACCCCACGCCCCCGCACTGCTTCGGAAGAGCGCGACCTTCGGCTGCGCGCCCGGCAGGCTCCACCGTCCGGCGACATCACGCGTGCCCCAGGTGTCGGCGTTCCCGACGAGGTCTGCGACCAGGTCGGCGAGCGCGTCGGCCGAGATTTCGTCGACGCGTTCCTCGCGCGGTCCGGCGTCGCGGGCGGATTCCCCGGGAGGCAGGATCTGGACCGCGCCGGCGACGTCGCGGCCGATGAACGCGAGCAGCCCGTAGGGGTTCAGGGCTGAGGTGTGGAACGCCTTCGCGAGTTCGTCGAGCTTGCCGGGGCTGTCGGGCAGGAGGCCCTGGAGGAAGGGCAGCACGGCGCGCGGCGGATGCGTCGAACGCGACACCGGCATCGAGAGCGACAGTGGGGTGGCGTCCGGATGCCGGCGGTACTCGTCGTCGTACGTGAACGTCGTGGCACCGGCATCGGCCTGGCACAGCTCGCCGATGAACGTGCCGTCGAGGAAGACGTCGAGCTTCGGGAATCGCGCCATCAGCTGCCGTCCGGCTCAGGTCGGGTGCGCGCCTCCAGGTCGACGACGAGGTCGAGGGCGGTGATGACGTCGAAGACGCGATCGAGCCTGACGGATGCCTTACCCCCTTCGAAGCGCACGACCCACTCGCGTGTGACGCCCGCCCGCTCGGCGAGCACCTGCTGGGACCACCCGAGCGCCTCCCGGCGATCTCGCGCCGCGGCTCCCACCTCGAGAACGCTCCGAACTCGCATGCCTGCTCCTTCGTCGACGTGCGCGTTCGCGCACATCACCCATTGTGATCGATCGCGCACAGGAATGGAAGTGCGCGATCCATCACATGGGGCCGCGACGCATTCCGCCGCCGACCCGCGCTCCATATCGGGACGATCCGGCGCACCGATCACCGAGTCGCCTGAAGGGCGGAGACCAGCGGACCGTCCCGCCGCCGCGCCCGCCGGTCCCGGTGCATCGCATGCCGCGCATCCAACTGCGCCATCCGCCGCTGCACGACCGTCAGCACTGCTGCCACATGCCGGCGACGGTTTGGATCGAGCTGCCCCGCCGCCTCGAGCGCGCCGGCGCGATCCGCGACGGACCGCATGCGCGCGAGCGTGTCGCGGCGGAAGTCGCGGTAGGCGTCATCCGGCCGCGCCGCCAGACGTTCGAACCGGTCGTCGATGATCGCGAGCCGCAGCTCGAGCGCCTGCACGTCGGCGAGGAAGGCAGCGCGATCGATGTGGTCGCCGTTGATGCCGTTGCCCTGGAGCGCGGCGTGCATCCGTGCGCTGAGGGGTGAGTCCGAGCCCATGTCGGTGCTCCTCGTTGACTCCAGCCGTAGCCGAAGATTCCGACGGTAGGTAGGGCCACCGACATTCGTGTCGCGAACCGTCAGAGGTGGCGTGTGCCCACTTGTGGGGGTGCTCCTGCAACTGGGCCAGATCAGCAGCGGTTTCCGCACCGCCTGCGTTTGCCCGCTCGACCGCTGACGACGTCCTCGCGTCGGCCCGGCTCAGTAACGTCGGTCAGCTGTCGACCCGACGGCGATGCGACCTGCATTCGACGCATCCAACCACCGCAGCGAAAGCGAACGATGATGACCGACTCGACGACCACCCCGCCCAGCGGCGCCCAGCCCAACCGGACCGAGCCGCAGCCCGGCACGACGGGCGAAGCCGCCTCCCCGGCCCCTGCATCCGAGCAGACCGGAACGCCCGCCGGCTGGTACCCCGACGGCAGCGGCGCCCAGCGGTACTGGGACGACAGCGCCTGGACCGAGCACACCGCATCGGCAGCGGATGCTGCGCCCGACGCCCGCGCCGCGGCATCCGTCGCGCCCACGGCGACCGCGACCGCCACTCTCGCGGACCCGGCAGCCGCACCGGCGCCCGTGACCGCACCGACCGACGCGCCCCCGAAGTCGTTCATCGTGACGTGGCTGCTCGCGCTGCTCGTCGGCGTGTTCGGCGTCGACCGGTTCTACCTCGGCAAGGTCGGCACGGGCCTCGCCAAGCTGTTCACGCTCGGCGGCCTCGGCGTGTGGGTGCTGGTCGACCTGATCCTCGTGCTCACTGGCACGCAGCGCGACAAGTTCGGCCGCCCGCTCGAGGGCTACGCCCAGCACCGCAAGGTGGCGTGGATCGTCACCGCGGTGGTCGTCGTGCTGTCGCTCATCTTCAACATCGTGAACGCGGCGAACCTCGCCGGGCAGGCGGCGGCGTCCGGGGCGGCGGCCGCGGCCTCCGACACCGAGACCGGCGACGAGGCCGAGCCGGCAGCGGATGCCGCACCCGCGGCCGAGCCGGAGGCACCCGCCGTCCAGGAGCTCGCGGTCGTCGAGACCGCGTTCGGCAAGGACATCGAGTCCGACATGTGGTGGTACGCGGTCGTGCTCGACAACCCGAACCCCGACCACGTGTTCCCGATGGCGGGCATCACGGTCGAGGCGCTCGACGCCGACGGCACCATCCTCGACTCGGGCAGCAACTACACCACGGTCCTGCAGGGCCGCACGGTCGTCGTGGGCGACTTCTTCTCGGTCGGCTCCGGCACGATCGCGAAGCTCGACGTGCGCGGCCCGACGAGCGCGGCCGCGACGTCGTCACCCGCAGCCGAGACCGGCTCGTTCACCGTCGCGGACCTTGCGACCGCAACCGAGTACGGCTGGATGGACGTCACCGGCAAGGTCACCTCGACCTTCGTCGAGGACCAGGAGCTCGTCACCGTGTCGGTGATCGCGCGCGACGCCGCGGGCAAGATCGTCGGCAGCGACTTCACCTTCATCGAGCGCCTCCCGGCGGGCGGCACGGCCCAGTTCGAGTCGTCGCTCTGGAACCTCGACAGCCTGCCGGGCGACGTCACGTTCGAGGCGTTCGCCTCGCTGTAACGGATGCCGCGGGGCCGGCCGCGTGCTGCGCGGTCGGCCCCGCGCCGGGTGGGCGCCGACGCACACCCACGAGCGAGCGGGATCCCATGACGAACACCCGGGCAATGCCGGTTCTCGCCGGGTGGTACGCCTGCTCCGCACGCCTTGGAGCAGTTGCGGTACTGGGACGGGCGGCACTTGACACGACGTGCCCTGCCGTCCTCGGCCGGCGCTTGGGCGCGCGCGGCCGCAGGCAGCACGCTGAGCGATCCGATCGCGGCATCCGACGACCCGGGCACCCGCGCCGCGATCGAGGCGGTGCGCGCCGAGGGCGGCATAGCGCGGAGCCGGCGACACCCTCTCAGCATTCCGCGACGCCGCAAGTCGCACGCGGTCATTCGCGCGCGCGATTGGACACCATCACCGGCGCCATTGCGAGAACAGCTGCTCACTCCGATGATCACGCAACCGGGAAGAATTCGACGACAAATTGGAGAGTGCCGTAGCCACAAAAGCTGGAGGCAGACCTTCCGCGAGTGTCCCCAGCCTGGACATAAGCAAGAAGGCGCGTGGCTTCACCAGATACCTTGCAGGCTGCAGAAGCTTACGCGGTTGGATCAAGGCACGAGCGACAGCGACGGATTTTGTATCCGAACGCTTTAGGCTTTCCAGGTATTCGCTTGCGAGTGCTTCGTCGGCACCGAAAAGATCGGGTCGAAGCGCATCGCGGAGCAGTCGACTACTGTCGAGCGCGACAGCTTGAAGCACCACCATCGGGTTGCGGTCGCCGCAAGACCTGATTGCGCTATCAACCAAATCCATACATTGACCAGCCGTGCCGTACTTGGCCGCCAGCATAAACCACGATGACGCGATCTGTTGGCTCGGTGCGTCTCGTCGCTCCGCTCGGCTCAGGAACTCGCCTTTCGCCACCTCGAATATTCGTTCCCAAAGAGCACCGTCTGATGCGACAGGTGCGGTCGCGATCGCTTCAGCCACCATGATGGACAAGTCCTCGTACAGCCCATGAAAAGTCCCGACGACGTCAATGGCGGACTTGAGTCGAGCATCAGAAAGCGGCGAGGCGCGAAAGTACTCAAAGTAAACGTGCGCGCCAGCAGGATCGCCTTGGAGATCACGAGTCCAATACTGATCCCAGTCGTCTATACCAAGGCGCCGATGAAGTGTATACAGACGTCTTGTGACGCGATTCCAGCGAAGAGGTCGCTGCTCCATGTTCCGATGCGCGATCGAGACCTCTTTCACCTCATCAATGAGGGCGCTAGACGGCTCAGCGATCTGTTCCGTTTGGCTGAACAGCTCTCCGAGTCCTGCATCAATGCGCTGAATCCTTGCGTTTGTCTCCACCAGGTGATCAGAGAAGAACTGTTCTTTGGTAGAGACTGTTGTCTTGGAGATGTTTGGATACAGTCCTAGAGTCTCCAATGCGTTTTGAAAGCGCGCGAGCGTGCGCATGGCCTCTTCGTTGTCCTTCACACCCCAAACGACGTCATCCATATACCGGGAGTATCGGTCGTCCAGGCCCATTTCTTGAAAGGCCATGTCAACCGGCGCAAGAACGCTCTGAGCGATAGCTCGCGACGAGGAATGCTCCTCTTGGGGCAAGCCCAGGCGCGCGTCGTCACGGTAGTCTTCCCTCGGGACGACCGTCTTAACAATCTGCGTGCATAGCTGCACAAGCGTCGTGCTGAGCCGCGTCTTCGTCAGATGCTCACGGACCAGCTCAAGTCGAACGGAGGGGAAGAAGTTCGATATATCTGATTGCACAATGAGCAAGACATCTTCCCTATTGCTCAATCGAGGCAGGAGCCCCTCGTGCTCGAGCCAGCGCTGAAACCAGTCCACGCTCTCAGATTCGTCGTCGTCCTTGAGGGTTCTGTCGTCCGCGGTGCCCTTTCCCGAGCGCGCAGCGGAGGCCCACTCGGCTCGGGTGTTCAACAAGTCTGGCTCCGCCACTGCGACGATGGCTCGATAGACCAACGCGTCGCGCGGCGCTAGCACGCAAACGGGCCGCGTGAAGCCCAACCCCTTCGCACTCCGAAGTAGCGTGGCTCTCTGCGGCGCGTAGTCACCGGAGTTGAGCTCCCTCACAAGTTGTCCAAGTGCGTCGTCAAGGTATCGAGTCAGGACGACGTGGTGCAGGGGGTCCACTACGAGGTTCCGTGAACTGAACTTGACGTCGTTAAGCTGCGGAGAAATGTGCTTCTTCCAGACGGCCTTGAGGCCGGCAAACGTTGCCACGTCGATCAGTTCAATGGCCGTTCGCTCGTCCGGAAGCAAACCTTCTTGCTCACCCACGTTGAGACCCCCTCATGCCACCCCGCCATTTCAGTTCGCGCAAGCGTCTCTAGTTTGTGTCTGTCTCGCGGACGTACGTCACCGTGAAGTGCGCCGTCGCCCGGTACTCCTGCATCCGTTTGGCAAACAGGTTGCCCTCGCCGGGCTTCTGGAAGATGTCGAGACCCTTGCCGAGGACGATCCGCCATCCGTTGTCAGCCTTGATGTACCGGTCGTGGAGCTCGCCGGGTTCGGCGAAGCGGAACTTCAGTTTGACACCGACGGTCGCGCTGAAGTCCTGAAGCTCAGAAAGGCCCTTGAGCTGCATCTCCTGATACATCTCGGCACCACTCTCCGGCATCGTGGTCACGCTCAACACAACTTCGTCCTCCGGCGCCTTCTCGAGTGCGATGAGCGCGATGAGGTCCTCGAGGTTTCGGATCTGGTGCGGCATCCGCAGCCACGGGTCCACGAGAGTAATCGCCTTGGCTCCGCTGAGATAGGGCAGCAGCAGCGTGCGGTAGGAGACGCCCTTCTGACCTTCCAGGTACTCGAAGAAGCCCGTGGGAAGCGTCTCCGGCTGATTCGCGGCTGCGGCCTGCGCACTCGCCAGAGGGCGAGCGACATGCTCGGGCTCGAGGGGATCGGCCAGCTCATCAACCGTTCCGCCACCTCGGGGCGAGTAGTGAGTGGGGTACTCCACCTCCTCCAGCGTGCGAACCGGATGCCACGCACCGCTGGCATCCTCATACCCAAACTTGACATCAGCCATCGTCTTGTCGATCCGAAGGATCTGGTCCTTGACACGCTTCCGGCCCTCGATCGCGAGCCGAAGGATCTCTTCGATCTCGTCTCGGGTTGCCTCGCCATGCGGGTAGAGGATCTTCATCAAGCCAGAGAACGTCTTGAGGATCCCGTCGCGGTCTCGCGTGGAAATGTCGGAACCGAGCGAGAAATGCTCTTTGAAGGCATCCGAGCGGTCACTCGCCCGCATGGACTTGAGGATCTCGGCGATGTAGTCGACAACGAATCCGTACCCGCTCGAGAACATCTCGCCGCGGATGATGTCGACCTCCCATCCAGGGATGTAGTGGTGCAAGCGGTCGAGGAACGCGGAATCGTGATACGACTCCGGGAGTTCGTCGAACAGGTCGCTGTGCTTCAGCATGTACGGCACGGTGTGGGCCGTGTTGCCGACGAACACCATGGATGCCTCAGCGCCGAGCGTCTCGACACCGCGTGAAAAGGTCTTGTTCGCCATGTAGTTCTTCATGATGTCGACAAGCGCCTTCTCGGTGCGCTTCTTCTTGCCGGCGAACTCATCGAAGGCGACCACGTCCCAGTACCCGACCAGACCAATACGTCCGTTCGCGTTGTTCACGAAGAGCTTGGGCACCGTCACCTCGCCCCCCGAGATGAGCATGCCGTGCGGTGAGAACTCCGAGAAGATGTGCGACTTACCCGTCCCCTTGGGCCCCAGCTCGACGAGGTTGTAGTTTCTCTCGACGAACGGGATCAACCGAACGAGTTGAATCAGCTTCGCTCGCCGGCCAAAGAGATCGGGGTTGAATCCGATGGACTGCACGAGCAGGTCAATCCACTCGTCCGTGCTGAACTCACGCCGCGCCGCGAGGAATCCCGCGTAGTCGAAGTTCGAGAGCTGGATGGGCTTCAGCGATCCGAGCACCCAAGGAACGACGCGCTGGTCGTCCGAGTGCTCGTATTCGATGTCGCAGATGCACCACACGCCCCCAACGAGCAGTTTCTCGTGCGCTTTGACCGTCGCAGGATCGACGATGACCTCGTTGATGCCGAGGTTCGCGAACTCAGCCTCGTAGAGGTCGCGCTTGTCGTTCAGCGCAACGCTCACCCTGTCGATGACCCGGTAGCGCCCCTTCTCCCGGATACGGGAGCGGATAAGCCCGCCTTCGTTCCGGTTCACGTAGTGCTGGGCGAGAATTTCGCGCACCCGTTCGATGCCTGCGTCGATCGTGGCTTCATCGTCGGATGCCGCGTACTGGCCGAGCAGGTACTCGAGCACGTACGTCGGCACGATTGCGTTGCCCTTCACAGATTTCACGAGATCCTTGCGGACCACGGATCCTGCGAAGTGCTGATTGATCTTGCGGTCGAGCTCGCTCATGGTTCTCGTCTCGTTCATTCGGTGGGTGCTTCCAGTCCGGGGATCTTCTTCAACGCGGCACCGAA